>JBGPKX010000391.1:0-5154 GCA_041486185.1 Bryobacteraceae bacterium
GCAGCGCGCATTTTATTCTCCAGCTCGCGTAATCTTGTCTAAGACTTGAGGTCAACGTCGGACAGGCTCTTTGGTGGTTTGCTCATTCCGCCTGCCGGGGTGCTTCATCCGCATAGCGCCGGAGGGCGGCGCGGGCTTGGAGGTGGGTAACCAAAGGCTCGTGCCGTACACTGCCGACTATTACTTCTTCCGCAAGGACGAATAAGCACTTCAGTCGCCGACACTATCGAATCCTGGCGCGGTTCCACCTTCAAGACTGCGCTGGGTTTTTTCTCAAGATTCAGCAGTGGAACGTTAGTGGCCGGGATGCAAGTCGGAGGCGCGTTCCTACCGGTCCCGAGTAAGTACCCGCGACAGCCGCCACAATACCCACCACTGCGCATGCTGGGAGTATGGATCTCACTGAAGGGCTGCAAAACCCTTGAGACGGCCTACCACCGTGGCGCTAGCCGCTTTTGCTCTCTCGTGCTCTTCCAAGACCGAAGCCCTCAAGCGAGCTTCCACCGGGGTGGCTGCTCTTGCTTTCTGGTGCTCTTCCAAGACCGAATTGCAAACGGCGACGCACTCGTTGCAGATGAACACACGGCTATCGGACGGATTTGAAATGAGCGTATCGACCTGGTCCTGCGTTTTGCCGCAAAACGAACATCTGATTTCATCTTCGCGGCGCTTGCCGAACATGATCCCAGTATGGCGAGGGAGCGGCGGAAGTCAAGATCCGCGAAAGTTGAAGTTGGCGCTGCTCATCGAGCTAAGGCTTAGTGGTTTCGGTGAAGATCGAAAGATGCTGCGCCTCGGAGCCAAAAGATTGCTTGCCTTCGGGCGACATTTCAGCCAGATTGGAGGCCGACACCGGTTCGTGCCTATCCTGGCGCGGTTCCATTCTCCGCGAGCCGCGCCAGTTTTTTCCCTCAACATTTATTCGACATTCAGACTGTGGAATTTTAGCGGGCCGGGACCCAACCGTCGGCGGATGTTGACCCAGGCCCCTTGAATTCCACCGCGCTTGCGCGCAGATTGAGATGTCCGGATATCGATGATGGTTCCCTCCACATCGATAAGGTCAAGTTCGGTGCGTATGCGGACAGCACCAATGACGCCGTGCAAGCGCTGATGGATTACAGCCGGCCAAATCTTGGGTGCTACGCGAAACTTGGGGAGACATTCCAGAACTTTCGCTTCTTGTGAAACAAAACGGGCGAATGCGCTTAATCTACTTGGCAACATAGCCCCGAAGATTGCGCCGGCTCAGCGGAAGCGCTGGGCGGCGGTGAAGTTGTTGCCGTGCGTGGCACGCCTGCTATCGCCAGCCTGCGGGCCATCGTGAACGGTGAGAGCGTAACAACGCAGTTCGCGCACAAAAGCCTGGGTCCCCAGGGGCGACTCCGAAAACGATGCAAGCGGTTAACAGCGATGCAGATCTCCTAAACCCCACGTGCGCGCCGAATGAGCTCATGAGTCCACGACGCCACCAAAATCTTGTTCGCAGCGGTGCCAGTATGGGCAGTGATGACGGCTGCAGCCGATCGCGTCTCGGTTGGGAATATAGCAGCCACGCTTCATGGCTTGTTGCGCCAGCGGATACAATGCATCGGTCCCTTGAGTATCCGCCGCGGTGACCCCCAAGGGGATGTTGTCGGTCAGGTCCAATTCGTCCAGCGGATCCTCGGCATTGCCGCCTGATCACCGGTCTCGTCGGTTCAACCCGCTAGCTCTCCACGCTGTTTGCGACAGATCCCAATGTTCAGCTTCGCGTACGTACAATGGCTGTACGGGGAGGACCCACATGAACTGGTCAACAACGTTGTATGTGATGGCCGCGGCCATGGCGGTCTGCGCCGCGCCGAATCGTTTGCGGGCGGAGATCATCAATTTCGATGCGACTCCGGCGGGCGCTCTGCCCTCGGGCTGGACCTCGGCCATGACCCACACCGGCGGCGCGCCCAAGTGGGAAGTGGTGGCCGATAGCACGGCCCCCAGCAAGCCGAACGTGCTGGCGCAACTTTCGAACGATCCAACCGACGGGCGATTTCCGCTGGCCATTCTGGAGAAAGCAAATTTCAAAGACGGCGAGCTCAGCGTGAGGACCAGGGCGATCTCCGGCCACGTGGATCAGGGCGCCGGGCTGGTATGGCGCTATCGCGATCCCAACAACTATTACCTGGTGCGGGCCAACGCGCTCGAAGACAACGTCGTGCTGTACAAAGTCGAGCGGGGCCGGCGTAGCTCAATCGCGCCCAAAGGCACGCCGCGCGCAACATATGGAGTGAAACACAAGGTGCCCTCCCAGGTGTGGAACACGTTGCGCGTCACTTTCCAGGGGCCGCAGTTCGCGGTCTATTTCAACGGGCAGAAACTGTTCGAAGTGGAAGATGCGACCTTCACCGAGCCGGGCAAGGCCGGTCTTTGGACCAAGGCCGACAGCGTGATTCATTTCGATGATTTCGAAGTGACCGAGAAGTGAGCCATGAAGTGGATCACGCGTGAAAAGGTGAAGGTGGACCGCGTCGCGTGTCCGTGGCTGATCCGGAAATTCATCGACCCTGAAGCCGAGTTTGTGTTTCTGCCGCCGGAAACGGACTGGTCGAAGATCACCGAAGGAATCGTCTACGACGTTCCGCATTGCGAACTCGGGCACCACGGCGAGGATGTCTCCTTCGATTCCATCCTGAAGAAGTATCAGCTCGCCGATCCGGCCCTGATTCTGCTGGGAGAGATCGTGCGCGCGGCCGACTCTCACCCCAGCAAACCTCATCCGGCCGGCGAAGGCTTGCGCTGGGTTGCGCATGGATTTGCTTCGCTAGGATGGAATGATCGCGAGATCCTGGACCGTGAATTTATCGTTTACGACGCTCTCTATGCGGAATGCAGGCGTCTGGTTCAAGCGGCGGGGTGACTCGTGGTTTTCACCAGATTTTCAGAATTGTTGCATTCCGGCAATTCATCTTGGAGATAAGCGTAATGAAAAAGACGATTCTGTTTGCTATGGCCTGCGCGCTGACGGCGCCGGCGTGGAGCGCAACCGATTCGCCGGCAATGCCGGCAGACTATCAGAAAGCGCTGGACACGCTTGGCAAGAAGGGCGACTACAAGGACTCCGTACTGAAAATCAACATTCCGCGCAACGATCTGCATGTGAGCGTGGCCGGCGTGGCGACACCCACTCCGTTCGGCTTCGGCGGCTGGCTCGCGATGACCAAGGGCGAAGGCGGGATGGATGTGATGATGGGCGATCTGGTGCTGCTCGAAAACGAAGTGAACCCGGTGATGTCCGCGCTGCTGGATAATGGACTCGAAGCTACGGCGCTGCACAATCACTTCTTCTTCGAAGAACCGCGCATCTTCTACATGCACGTGCACGGGCATGGCAAGGCCGAAGACCTGGCACGCCGCGCCAAGCCGGCTGTGGGCCTGATCGGACATGTAGCCGGGCCGGCGCCCGCGTCCGGCACAGGTTCGGCGCTGAGTGGCTCCATCGACGCCGCCAAGATCGCGCAAATCGTGGGCCATGCGGGCGAGCAGAGTGGACCGGTGTACAAGATCACGATTAGCCGCGACGACCTGCACATTCGTGAAATGGGCGCGGCCATCAACGCGCGCATGGGCTTGAACACCTGGGCGGCGTTTATCGGCTCCGATCAGGATGCGGCGGTGGCGGGCGACGTGGCGATGCTGGCGCACGAGATCACGCCGGTGTTGAAGGCGCTGCGCGCGAACGGCATCGACGTGGTTTCAATCCACCAGCACATGACCACCACGCAACCCACGATTTTCTTCCTGCACTACTGGGGACGCGGGCCGGCCGAAAAACTCGCCGCGGGTTTCAAAGCCGCGCTCGATGAGCTGGGGAAGAAGGCCCATCATTAGTCTCGCGCGCGACCGGCTTCGGGAATCTCTCGGTCTCAAGCACAACCTCGTTCTGATGCTTGTGGCGATCATAGTCATTGGAGCCGGCGAAGAAACGTGGATGCGCTTTGTCCCGAAATATCTCGAATCGCTGGGCGCGGCGGCGCTGGTGATCGGGTTGTACGACGGGCTGAAGACGCTGCTGGGCGCTGTCTATGCCCACCCGGGCGGCGTGGTGACGGATCGCTGGGGGCATCGCAAGGGGCTGATGGCGTTACACGGAGGCCATGCAGCCGACCGGTGATCCGGCGAAGTGAATCACCGTCTGAACGCCATACATGGATGCGTAATCGGCAATGCGCTTTGTCTCGCGGATCCCGCCCGCCGTTAGGGGGTCCGGATAGATGATATCGACAGCCCGATGATCGATCAAATCCCGAACCCAATTTTTCGGCGCATCGCTCCCGGGTCCCAGGTTGCCGACATCAATCATGTCCTCGGCCCAGGCCAGGTCGTATTTCTCGAACGCGCGCGCGTACCGGATGCTATCGTTCACGGGCATCTCCGAGCCGCGACTATCCGGACATGCTTCCTTCACTCTTCTTTCTTCTTTGGCAAGCGCGCCCGTATAAGTATTGAGTCAATAAGTTTAAGTTGACGATCACGTTCTGCGTCTTCTGCGTAAACCAGCCAAGCGGATTGTTTCCGATTGCGCCGTCCGTCCAGAGCCGAGCTCTCACAACTGGATTTGGGCGCTTGGAAGATATTGAGAAGCGACCTCTTAATCGGCAGATCCGATGGTTGGGATGTCGCCGCGGCGCGGGTACGGCGCGTCCAGTTTTTCAACCTCGGAGAACGGGGTTGATCGCCTCAGTGACGATGTGCTGGCCGTCATTGACGCGCTAAAACTTAACAGACCCGGAGGCTTGCTGAACTGTTGAGCATGTTTAACCTGAGTATTCAACCCTGTGTGGTCTCAATGCCGGATGCGCAGCGTTTGTGACGAATGGGCGGAAGGTGTGTCGATAGCGGACGATGAGGTCCTGCCCTCAGCGGCGCGCAGGCGTTTTTTCTCGGCTCTGGTCCATTCGTAGATTTGCAGGCGCTCCTGTGACGCGAGAACTGCTTCGCGATGGAGCAACGTATAACGCGGCAGCGGCATCCGGCCTGTGCGCGCAGCAAGGCCGATCCGAGTGAGAAAATCCTCCTGTTCATCCGGGCGGTAGGAATTCCAGTTGGAGAAGTTGACGTGACGGCGAGCCTCGTAGACGTCCTTTCCAATCATCCATGACGCGGGTGGAATGCGGC
>JBGPKX010000392.1:0-5151 GCA_041486185.1 Bryobacteraceae bacterium
TCTACAGTACGCCGCGCGCGTGCTGCGCCAGAATCCAGGATTTGCGACGGTTGCGATCCTTACGCTGGCACTCGGCATCGGTGGCACGACGGCCATCTTCAGCGTGCTCGATCCAGTGTTGATCCAGCCGCTGCCGTATGTGGAGCCGGAGCGGCTGGTGTCGGTCATGACCTGGTTCCCGAGCGTGAAGCTGGAGACCCTGTCCAGCGCCGATTATGCCGAGTTCGAGCGCGAGAATTATGTGTTTACAAGCATGGCAGCCTATCCGCACGGCTTGTCCATGACGAATCTCATGGCGCAGGGCGAACCATTTCGCGCCGCGATGGTAAAGGTGACACCGAGCTTCTTTCCCACGCTGGGCGTTACCCCAGCGATCGGCAGGGCATTTCTTCCGCAGGAATCGCGCCCCGTGGTAGTGAACGTCGCCATCCTCACGCACGGTTTGTGGATGCGAGGATTCGGCGGCGACCCACGCGTTGTTGGGCGGACCATCATTTTGGACGAGCAAGCCTACTCAATCATCGGCGTAATGCCGGCGTCGTTCCGGTTTCCGGAAGAGGAAAAGGTGGATGTTCTGACACCGTTGCCTCTGGACGATGCGCGGCTGCAACACGGGCCCGAGATGAGGACCTGGCGAGGGATTGCACGGTTGAAGCCGGGCGTTTCGGTGGCGCAAGCGACGGCCGAGCTCGAGACTATCTTCGCACGCATCCGGGCTCAAAACAGGTCGTTTTATCGGAACGATGTCCAACTTCGCCTTGTTCCTCTGCGGGCGCACCAGGTCCGGGACGTGCGGCTGAGCCTTCTGGTGCTGGCAGCAGCGGTGGGCTTTGTGCTGCTGATCGCATGCGTGAATGTGGCGCACATCCTGATGGCGCGGGCGGCCAGCCGTTCGCGAGAAATCGCAGTGCGCGCGGCGCTGGGGGCGGGACGCATGCGGCTCGTGCGGCAATTGCTGACCGAGAGCGGGCTCATTGGATTGATGGGCGGGGCGCTGGGGGCGCTGGTCGCGCTGGCGGGACTGAAAGCCGCGGCCCATATGCTGCCGGCCGACATTCCGCACATCGACCAGGTTGCGGTCGATCTGCGTGCGCTCGCCTTCACGGCGCTGGTGGCGATCGCATCGGGATTGTTGTTCGGCCTGGCGCCGGCGTGGGCCGCCTTGCGCACCAATCTAATCGAAACGCTGAAGGCGGGCGGGCATGCGGCGGGAGGGAGCGCCCGCGGGCCTCTGCGCGGGCTATTGCAGATAGCGGAAATTGCGTTTTCGATGGTGCTGTTGACCGGGGCGGCGCTGCTGATGGAAAGTCTCTGGCGGTTGGAAAATATCCCGCTGGGTTTTCATCCTGAGCGCGTGGTGGCAGCCTCCATTCCGCTTGCAGGCTCGCCTTATGCGAGCGGGCCGCGAGAGCAGCAGTTCTTAGGTGACGCGCTAGGACGGTGTATGCAGCTGCCGGGTGTGAGTGCGGCGGCGTTTGCGGATTCACTTCCACCGGCGGACTGGGGAGGACTGCAAACATTCAGCCGGGAGGACCGGCCTTTGCCTGAGCCGGGGCATCGTGGCGACAACATGCTGCTGCGCGGAGTCAGCATGGATTACTTTCGCGCCATGGGAATTCCGTTGATGCGCGGGCGCGGTTTCGCGCCGGATGAAGGTGGCGCCGTAGTCATTGTGAACCAGGCGCTCGCACGGCGGTATTTCCCGGGTGAAGATCCTCTGGGCAAGCGCATCGGAGGCCTCCGCCCGGACCTGCGCTGGAAGCCCATCGTAGGCGTGGTTGGCGATGAGAAAAATGACGGGCTGCGCTCCGACCCTCAGCCGGAAGCCTACTTGCCGATTGCGGTGGAGCCGGGTCTGGATATTGCATGGCTGGTGGTACGCACTGCGGCGGACCCGACGGCTACGGCGGCAGCGATCAGCACGGAGCTGCGCGCGTTGGACAAGAACCTGCCCGTTCGCGTCCGGACCATGCCTGAGGAAATTGCCGATCTGCTGGCTCGACCCCGATTTCAGACCCTCGTTATGGAGATATTTTCGGCAATGGCCCTCGTGATGGCTGCGGTCGGGGTGTATGGCGTGGCCTCATGGGCGGTGTCGCAACGGACACGAGAGATCGGCGTGCGCATGGCCCTTGGGGCGGCGCCCGGGGACGTGCTGCGTCTGATATTGCGCGCGGCTTTACCGCCGCTCGGTATTGGTCTGGCCGCAGGAACGACCGGAGCGCTGGTATTAGGCCGGTATCTCGAGAGCCTGTTGTTCGGCGTGAAGGCCAACGACGCCATTACACTCGCGGTTGCCGCCGGCGTGCTTGCGGGAGCGGCGCTCGTGGCCACGTACATTCCAGCGCGCCGGGCCGCGCGCACCAATCCAGCCGTGACGCTGCGTTCCGAGTAAGACCGGCGGTACGGCCGGCGCGATACACTCTTGGGCATGCAACGCCGAACGTTTCTTCTTTCCACGGCCGCTTCCGCCTCACAGATTATGGGAGCGAACGAGCACATCCGCGGCGCCATCATCGGCAGCGGAGGGCGGGGACAATATCTCACCGCAAATTTCAAAGAGCTGGGCGTCGAGATGGCCGCCGTTTGCGACGTCTACGAGCCGAATCTGCAGAAGGGTCTGAAGGCCGCGTCGACGGGCGCGAAGGCTTACGACAACTATAAGCGCGTGCTTGAAGATCGTTCGATCGACGTCGTCGTTGTGGCTACGCCGGATCACTGGCACGCGCAGATGGTCATCGACGCCGTGGAAGCCGGCAAGGACGTGTACGTCGAAAAGCCCATGGCTCACAAGATCGATGACGGCTTCCGCGTGATTGAGGCGGTGCGCCGCACCAGGCGCGTGGTGCAGGTCGGGATGCAGCGCCGCAGCTTCGATCTGTTCCAGGAAGGCAAAGAGCTGATGGAGCGCGTGGGCGAGGTGCGGCTGGTGAATGCCTGGTGGCTGAACGACCAGAAATCGCTGCGCCAGGCGCCGCTCGCGGGCAAGCTCGATTGGACGCAGTGGCTGGGCCCGGCGCCGCACCGCGCCCTGGAGTCCGAGCGCTTCTTCAACTGGTATTACTTCTGGGATTATTCTGGCGGCCTGATGGTGGGGCAGGCGGCGCACGTGATTGACACCATCCACTGGTTCATGAACTCGACTTACCCGGTGGCGGTGACCTGCGCAGGCGGGCGGGTGAATCTGGCGGGAGCGGAAATTCCCGAGACGACTTCCATGGCGATCGAATATCCGGAAAATTATCTCGCCGTGTTCACGGTCGGCTATAAATCCATGCACTACGCTCCGGCCAACGATCAGATGAAGCAGTTTCACGGATCGAAGGCTCGCCTGGATATGGGGCGAGAGGGTTACGCGCTGTATCCGCAGAGCGACGCGGTCGAGATGTTTCCCACGGTCGAGAAGCGGCGGCCGGGGAGTTTCGAAAGCGCCACGCGTGCGCACATCCACAATTTCATGGAGTCCGTGCGCTCGCGGAAAGATCCGAACGCGACCGTGGAGATGGGCCAGCAGACGAGCGTGGTGCTGGCCATGGCCATCGAGGCGTTGCGCAGTGGGCGGAGAGTGAAGTGGAACGCGGCTGCAAAGAAAGTGGAGACTTAACAGGGCGGACCGGGTCTTCTGCCTGTCTTCCGTGGTTCACTTTGTTCTTGCTTCTTGAGTTATCAAAGCATACTATCGTTTGACTCGTACCAAGAAGGAGGCTTGATTCCGATGCGCAGAGCGATGGTGTTGATGTGTCTCACAGGGGCCCTTGCCTGGGCCCAGGATCCCGTAAAAGTAGCCGGCGGCCAGTACCGGCTGATTGCGGAGAACGAAGACGTGAGGCTTCTGGAAGTCAACGTGGCGCCGGGGGCCAAGACGGCGATGCACTCTCATCCTGCGCTGATGGCTGTGATGCTGCAGCCGGGTGTTACCAAGTGGACCATGCCGGACGGCACGTCGGTGCAGTCCGCACCGGACAGCAAGCGCGGAACGGTGATGGCCCTAGACGCGCAGACTCACATTTCCGAGAACGTGGGCAAGACGACGCTGAGAGCCGTCCTCATCGAATTCAAGAAACCGGCGCCGGCTGCGGCCGCGGCACGGAAAGCCTCTTCGGCGCCCAGTTGTAAGGTGGTCGCCGAATCTCCGCATGCCACCGCCCAGCTTTGCGGGGGCGCTGCGGGATCGATGACTGCCAAGCACACCCATTCCGCCGGCGTGGTCTATGTCGCGCTGACCGACGTCACCGCGGAGATCACCGACGGCGCGGGAAAAATGCACACGCTGGAAATGAAGAAGGACGCCGCGGCCATCGCTGCTCCGGAAACACACTCGGCGAAGAACACCGGGAAAGCTGCCTACCAGCTAATTGTTGTGGACCTGAAGTAAACGAGCGGGCCTGATCCGGGCGGCGGCAAGCTGAAGCGTTCTGTGTGCGAGGGAAGAGCCGATGATGATGCATGTCGGCGCCCCCATGAGCTGAACGGGACGACCGAGAGAGTGTGCGCCGATCCGAGTCCAAGGAATGCCTGTCCTGCTTAGATCGCGTTGGCGCGGATTTTGTCTTCCTTCACCTTGATACCGAGGCCGGGCCCATCCGGCACCGTCACCGTGGCACCTTGAATCTCTAAATCATCGACCATCAAATCCGTCAGGAACTCCGGGCCGTTGAGCTCGGGCGGGAGTTGCAGTTCGAGGGTTGAGAACAGATGAATGGCGGCGGTGAGGCCCACTCCGGTTTCCGTCAGCCCGCTACCCAGCAAGCCCAGGCCGTTAGCTTCCGCTACAATCGCACTGCGCTGGCATCCCCACAGGCCGGCGCTCTTCGCGACCTTGAGGACCACTAGGTCGCCGGCTTCCATGCGCGCCAGGCGCGCGACGTCGTACGAGCTGAAACATCCCTCATCCATGGCGATGGGTAGCGCGCTACGCTCGCGCACGCGCTTCATGCCGAACCAGTCGACGCTGGGTACGGGCTGCTCGAGAGCCCGCACCTGTTCAAGACCCGCGATGCTCCTGAGAAAGGTCTCCATGTGGATGGGCCGGTAGCTCTGGTTGGCGTCCAGCCAGATATCGGCGTCGGGGCGCGCTTCGATGACGGTCCGCACGCGCGCGGCGTCGACTTTCTCATCGCCGGCGACTTTCAGCTTGAAGCACTTCACGAA
>JBGPKX010000393.1:0-5143 GCA_041486185.1 Bryobacteraceae bacterium
GGCCGGGAGCGGCGGCATAGGGGGCGCGAGAGGCATGGCCATGGCGAAATTGTCGCCCTCGAATTCGAATGCCAGCGCCGACGGCTGCCGCTGCGCGATGGTAGCCGTCAACGTTTGATTGGCGCCGTTGCGCACAACCAACAGGGAGACCGCGTGGCCGGGCGGCGTTTCGCGAACCAGGCGCACAAACTGCTCGCCGCCCTGGACGCGCTCGCCGTTGTACTCGAGCACCACATCGCCGGGCTTCAGACCGGCCTTGGAAGCGGGGCTGTCGTCGTCAACGCACGTGACCTCTATGCCGCGTGCTTCCTTGAGGTGAAGAGCCTTGGCACGGTCCGCGTCAATCTCGACCACGGCGATGCCAAGATAGCTCGACCCTCGCTGCACCACCACGCGCCGCGCTGCCGTTCGCGCTTTCGCCGGGGCAGGCGGTTCTGCCAAGGCCGACGGACCAAGCAGGCCTGCGAGACAAATCCCCGAAACAATGAAATTGCTTGCCATAAAAAATCCTCTCCACAACGGCAGGTTCGCCATCGCGTTTCTGATTCAACCGCCGTACAGGCTCTTCCTGCCCCGCGCGGCTACTTCTCTTCCCGCCGGATATAAATCATGCCACCGCTTCCCGCAATCCGCACCAGCGGACCGCCGCCGTTCAGAACGCCCTCGGCGACAGTGGCGGCACCTGCCGGCTTCACCACGATAGCTGGAAAATCCGAAACAATTCGCCGCGGACCGCCGTAGCTGGCGTTCTGCGCCCGAAGCGTGATCTTCAGGTTGGACGGAATCCAAACCGTAATGTCACCGGCGCCGGTACTCAGGAACGAATCCTCCACGGGCTGCGTTTGAAAACGCGCGATGATGCTGCCCACGGCCGTCGAAGCTTTCAGACTGCCGCCCACGCTCGTGAGACGGATGGCGCCGTTGGCGCTTTCGCAGCGCGCGCCCGAGGCCGAGCCAACCTGGATGGGACCGCCGGAATTCTTGGCGGTGACCATACCCTTGGCGTAGCCGACATCAATGGGCCCGCCGGCGGTATCGGCAATCACAATATTGCCCGCCTGAACCACGCGGATGCCGCCGCCATTCGTGGAGCAATGCACCGGCCCCTTCACCTGTTGGACGGCGATATCGCCACCCGCCGTCTCGAAGACGGCTTCCCCCTGAATGCTCTCCGCGCGGATTGTCCCGCCACCCGAAACGCAGCGCACGTCGCCGCCGAGTTTACCGAGCGTGACGTCCCCGCCCGCGGTCTTGGCCACCACGTCGCCCCCAACCTGGTCCACGCTCACGCGGCCGCCACCGGTCTCGCCTTTGAATTCGCCAGCGAAGTTCACGGCCTCCACTGTGCCGCCGGCCGTCTTCACTACCACCTGGTTCGAATTCTGCGGCGCCGTGACTTCGAGCTCCGCCATCTCCGCCCCGCCCTGGACCACCAGATACGTCAGGTCGCCTTGCCGCGAAACACGGACGCGATAAGCGCTGAGCAGACGTCTGGCTTGCGCTTCATTGCTGGCCTTGACGCGTTTTGTGACGGAATAAGAAAGCCGGTTTGCCGCAGCGCCTTTAATGGTCACGCCGCCGATGGTGCTGATACGAATGTTGCCGTGCGGCGAAACCTGCTCCGATCCCTTCTCCACTTCAACCCAGAAAGGCCCTTCCCGGCGCAGCGGCGTCTCGCCGGCGAAGGCGGTTGCCGCCACCAGCGCCATCAGTCCGAGCTGGATTTCCCTCTTACTCATCAAAACGTTCCAACCGACGCGTTCATATTGCGCAGCGCATTCTGGCAGCGCATGCGGATGTAGTTGTTGTCTTCTTTGCCGATGAGCGTCTGTAAAGTGCTCACCGTAGCCGCGTCCTGGTTGGCGATCAGCAGATCAATGGCCTGGATGCGAACGCCGGCATTCTGGTCCTTTAACAGCACCTGTGCGAGCGTCTTGCGCACTTCGGCGTCCGATGCAAAACTCTTCAGTCCTTCGAGCGCCTTCAGGCGCACACCGGGGTTGGGATCATGCGTGACGGCTTCAAGCAGCACGCCGCGAACGGCGGCTGAACTGCCGCGGTCCTTTAACAGCTCGACGGATTCGACGCGCACACCGGGATTATCCTGCTCGCGGGCCGCGGCCATCAAGAGGCGCTGGATGTTGTGATCGTCGAGGCGCCCCGAGATGACCCGGCGGCGAGTTTCATCGAGAGCGATCTGCACGCGTCCGGTGTTATCCGGTTGCACAGAGCGAATGCTCGAAACCATGGCATCCGGGGTGGCGAATCCCGCAAAGCTGGCGCCCGCCGGCCACGTGCCTGTGAAGCGCGCCGCAAAAAATCCCAAGGCGATCAGCGCCACTGCGCCCGCCGGCTGGCGGAAACGAATGCCCGGATGCCACAGCGAGTGAAAAGCCTCGCGGAACAATCCCCAGGGGTCGGACGCCGAGCGCCGCACCGCGGGCGCTTCCTCGCGATAGATCGCGCGCGCCAGATCGTGACGGCATTCGGCCAGCAGCTCCGGCGGCGGCGCCAACTCATGCCGGTCGAGCGTGGCCGCGAGCGACTTCTGCCGCCCCCACTCCTCGCGGCACTGGGCGCACGATTCCAGGTGCTCCTCGATGGCGTCCTCGGCATCCGGCGCAACCTCGCCATAGTAGTAAAGCGGAATCGCTTTGGTTACTGCATCGCAAGTCATACCAAATCTCCTAAGACCACCCGCATTTTCTGAGTGGCGCGAAACAGGCAGTTCTTGGCCGCCTCTTCGCTGGTTCCCAGCATTTCCCCAATGGTGCGCAGCCGCAGCCCCTGATAGTGGCGCAGCTCAAAAACCGTTCGTTCACGCGGCGTCAGTCCGCCTAGGGCGGAATCGATGCGGCTGCCGAGCTCGCGGTTCCAGAACCGCCGCTCCGGATTGGCGTGCGTGCCTTCCTGTTCGAAGTTGTCCATGCGGTCCACGGGGCCGTCGGCGGTTTCCACAATGGACGACTCCTCGCGTCGCACCTTCCGTTTGCGTAGGTGGTCCAGACAAATGTTCGTCACAATCCGGTAAAGCCATGTATGAAAACTACAGTCAAAGCGAAATGTATGAATGTTCCGATAGACCCGCAAGAAGGCTTCCTGATAAACGTCCCGCGCGTCCTCCGGCGACCGCAGCAGGTTCATAGCGAGCCGTAACACACTTTGATCGTAGGCGCGGACGAGTTGCTCGAAGGCATCCTGGTCCCCGCGCTGCACGGCGCGAATTACGGTGGCTTCGTCCACCTTAGCAACAGCCCTTGCGCTCGCCGCGCCGGCCGCGTCTTGGAGCATAACCCCCGAGTTTATCGCGATCCTCTTCTACCCACTCAGGATAGACGCGTCAGTTACAATTAGGTCACGTTTCGGCCGGCTGCGTCGCCGGAAAGAAAGAGCTTATGCTTTGGAGGGCTAATCCATTGGAAAAATTGGGTTTACAATACACTGCCGAAGAGCGAAGCACACGCATCGAAACCTTCGCGCAAAACCCGGCGCCTTGGCGGCCGTTTCACACACTTGCGGGGTCGGCAACTGGTATCCGACTATTGCCCCACGGGGATATACACCTGCTGCGTGGTGGCAACGCCATCCGCCGTGGTCGCCACAACTGGCTGATCGCCATTGCTGACCTGCGGTACTACGACGTTCAGCTGATGGCTGCGGCATCCGTGATCGTGATCGTAAAGATTTGCACTTGACCCGGAGAATACGTGAGTCCGTTCGGAAAGCCGGCGATCACATTTCCACCCTGACTGTTCAGAGGGGCTCCGATATGGCACACCGTACAGGCCCGGCTTGTCTCCAGGAGCAGTTGTCTTGCCCGGTTTCAGGCCGGTGCCCATAGCCCACATCAGGAGCGGCGCGAACAGCGCTATCACCGCCTGAACGATCCTAATTGTGTTTCTTGAGCCGGCGTCGTACTGGCGGTCTCGCGAACGTCATCAAGCGCCCGATCACGGCTTCGAGCCTCATGGCTCACGACTACAAACGGCATGTCGATACGAGGGTTTGGTTCATGGATGCTGAAGGAATCGCGCAGCCTGCTCTTTCCGATATCCCATTCCTGATTCGAATCGCAGCAGACACGCGACCAACGAACTACCTGCCTCCTCCATAGCGTCAATTCGTTGTATGATGGCGGTTGAGCCGATCGCTCCGCGACTAAAACACGGAGCCGTTCTCCCAACGCGGGAGTAATTCAGTGGTAGAATGCCAGCTTCTAGCCACCCCCATTGTTTTCTGTCATTTAGACCATATGCTGTCTCCCTTGCTGTCCGCTAAGATGCGGCTCGCAGGAGAGACATTTTGTCCCGAGTCAACATCGTCAAACGCATCAAAATTGGCGGCCGCTGGAAGATGTTTTCCATCCCCCGCAATGCCAAAGGCAACTACGACTGGAACGCCATCGCCGACGGCCGCTACTATGTCGAGTGGTACGTAGGCGGCACTCGCCGTCGAGTGAGCGCTGGCGTCACCGCCGCTCAGGCACTCGAGGTACAGCGGCGCAAGCACCATGAACTGGAAGGCCGCAAACTGGGTATCCCCGGGTTTGAAACAGCCGGCGAAACGGTCAAGAAGCCTGCGTTGCACATCGCCATCGCTAAATACCTGGAGCAGATCGACGCGCTGAAAAAGCCCAACACTCATCGCAAATATGAAGCCGTGCTCAACCGCTTCGGGGAGTTCTTCCGCGACTGCGTCTCGATCGACGCGATCTCCGATGACGACCTAACGCGCTTCGTCGTGACGCTCAAGAAAGATCATGGCTTGGGATCCAATACGATCCTGCACAACGCGGTCATCGTCGCGCAGTTTCTCAAGCGCCATGGTAGGAGCGGGATCACGCGAGAGCTGTCGCTACCGGAGCGCATCACGCCTCTTGTGAAGATATACCGCCACGAGGAGCTTGCCCGCTTCTTTGCAGCGTGCTCTGATCAGGAACGCGCGTTGTTCGCCACGTTTCTGCTGACCGGTTTCCGCGAGCAGGAAGTGATGTTCCTGCGCTGGAGCGACGTGAACTTCGAGTTGCGGACTGTGCGGGTGACCTCGAAACCGGAACTGGGATTCTACCCGAAGCGATGGGAAGATCGTGAAATCCCGGCTCCAGTGGAACTCATCGAAGAGCTTCGGAAGCATACGCATCGCC
>JBGPKX010000394.1:0-5115 GCA_041486185.1 Bryobacteraceae bacterium
AACTGGATCTGGTGCTGCGCCCCGACCTTTTCGAGCACGCGCTTGGCTTGCGGGATCACTTCCTGGCCGACACCGTCGCCCGCAATCACAGCAATATGGAACGTCTGCATGGAATCTTCGATCCTAGCGTAGAATAGGCATTCTTGCCTGTCGCAATGAACAAACTGGCGGCCTTCATCTTTGTCGCCGCTCTGCTCGCCGCTTCCGAGCCAGCCAAGCCCGTCGAGCCCCGCGTGCCCAAGCTCAACTCCGTTTTTCCGCAGGGCGCGCAGCCTGGCGGGAAGCTACGTGTAGAAGTGCTGGGGGAGTTCATCGATCGCGCGCAGACGGTGGTGTTTCTCGATCCCGCCATCCAGGGCACCGTCGCCGAGAGCACGTACACGCGCATGGCGCTCGATTTCACTGTCGCGCCCGACGCGTCCCTCGGCCCGCATTATTTCCGCGTCGTAACGCCACGCGGCGCCTCCAATATTCTGCTCTTCCGTGTAGGCGACCAGCCCCATATTCTCGAAAATGAGCCCAACTCGACCTTCGAGCAGGCGCAGGAAGTTCCGATTCCCGCCACCATCAACGGCCGCCTCAACACCGACGGCGATTTCGATTTCTACCGCTTCCACGCGGAGAAGGGGCAGAGCTGGATTTTCGACCTCCGCGCGGCACGCAACGGTAACGGCCTCGATGCCGCCCTGATTCTGCTCGACGCCAAGGGCCACAAGCTTTGGCACAGCGAGGATGTTTTCATCTGGGACCCGTTCATCTCCTACACGTTTGCCGAAACCGGCACTTACTACGCGATCGTCCAGCCTACACACCGGCACAACGACCCGAATTTCGCCTACCAGCTCGATATCCGCACCGCGCCGCACCTCGAAACCATCTCGCCCATCAGCATGCCGCCCGGGGCCACGGTCGAAGCCACGATCTTCGGAGTGGGACTCAACGGCGGCGGCAAGCTGTGGTTCGAAGTGCCGGGATTTTCGGGCGAAGTGATCGAGATGCGAGGCGAGACCGCGCGCGTGAAGATCCAGGCACCGGAAGACGCGCACGAAGGTCCCACTCAGTTGGCCATTGCCACACCGGGCGGCCGCTCAAATCCGGCGACGTTTCTGATCGACCGGACACCGGTCCACACCGGCGGCGACGAGATTCATCCACCGGTTTCCATCACAGGCATCGCGCGTTACCGCCAGCCGGAGCGCTTTGCGTTCGACGTGAAAACCGGAGACACGCTGGTGTTCGAGGTACGCGCGCAACGCTTTGGCTCGCCCGTCGATTCGCTGGTGAGGGTCGTCGACACGCTGGGCAATCAAGTGGCTGCCAACGACGACTACAACTTCCCCGGCTCGCATTACAGCAAAGACTCTTACCTGTCGCATGAGTTCAAGGATGCAGGCCGCTATTTTGTCGAGATCCGCAATCTGTGGAAGACCACCGGCGAAGATTTTCCGTACCAACTGCTGGTTCGCCCGCCGCAACCTCGCGTCGAACTAGAACTCGAAATGGACAGCCGTTACCTGTACGCCGGCGCTCCGGCTTCCGTGAAGGTGAAAGTGCTCCGGCACGATGGTTACAAAGATCCTGTCCGCATCGAGGTGAAAGGACTTCCCCCGGGCTTCACCGCCGATCCTCTGGAAGTTCCCACGGGCAAGGACGAAGGCGATCTCGTGTTCCACGTTCCAGCCGACGCGAAGCCGGGGACGTACGGCAATATTCAGGTGACGGCCGGCGGCGCACCGCGGGCTGCCTGGAAGTCCGTGCGTCTCGCGGGCGGCGGCGGCGAAGGCGAGACCTTCGCAACGATAGAGCAGGCCACGCTGGCGGTCATCGAGAAGCCGGAATTTTCGCTGGAAGCCGCGGCGGAGACGGTTAATCTGGTCCGCGACGGCACCGCTGAGTTTCAGGTCGCGATCTCCCGGGCGGAGGGCTTTTCGGCGCCAATCCATTTCACCTTCGAGAACCTGCCCGCCGGCGTGACCGCTCAGGAAGCGGGGGCCTCGGCGGATGCGACAAATGTTACAATTCGACTGACGGCTGCCAAAGACGCCCGACCAGGCCGATTTTCTCGCGTCGCTATCCTGGGCCGCGCGGATGATGGGCAAGTGCAACAAGCACCTCACATCACGGTCGCCCTGGATTAACGGTCATGCGAATTGCAGCGCTCCTTCTGTTCGCCGCCACAGTGGCCGGTGCCGCGCCACCAAACCCGGTCAAGCTTTCTCTCGAACCCTCTAACCCGATGCTTTTCGGCCAGGGCGCGAAACAGATACTTATCGTCATCGCACGCTACTCCGATGGCGCCGAAGAAGACGTTACCAGTAAGGCCCAGTTCCGCTCGGAGAAACCCGCGGTCGTCACAGTGGATGAGGGCGGCGTAATTACCGCCGAATCGAACGGCGGCGCCGTACTGCGCGCAACGTATCGCGGGCTAAGCGCCGCGACTACGGCGCTGGTGCAGCGCGCCGATGCCCCACCGCCGCCCAGCTTCAATGCCGACGTGATGCCGGTGCTCACGAAGATCGGCTGCAACGGCGGAAGCTGCCACGGAGCGCTGAACGGGCAAAATGGCTTTAAGCTGTCGTTGTTCGGGTACGAACCGGACCAAGACTACGACATGGTCGTGCTCAAGCATGACGGCCGCCGCGTGAATGTCAAAGATCCCGAGAAAAGCCTGATCCTCCTGAAGCCGACGTTCCAGGTGCCACACGGCGGCGGCCAGGTGCTGAAGAAAGACTCTCCCGAATACCGTGCGCTTCTCACGTGGTTGAAAGACGGCGCCAAGCGCATTCCTGAAAATGAGAAGCGCATCGTCGCGCTTCGCGTCACGCCACCCGAGAGCGTGCTTTTCGGCAAGGACGCCAAGCGCCAGTTGCTGGTGACGGCGCGGTATTCTGATGGCACCGAGCGCGACATCACACGCACTGCCAAGTTCCTGTCCAACGACGACTCCATCGCCAAGGTGAGCCCCGAGGGCGTGCTGAGTGTGGAACGCGGCGGTGAGACGGCGATCGTGGTGCGTGCGCCGGGCATCGCGGGCGTCGCCAAAGTGGACGTGGTGCTCCAGGCGCGCGAAGTGCCGGCGGTCGCCTCCAACAATTTCATCGACGATTACGTTTTCGCCAAGCTTAAGACGCTCGAGATTCCGCCATCGGGCTTGGCCGACGATGCCACATTCCTGCGACGTGCCTACCTGGACATCATCGGCCTGATTCCCACCTCGGACGAGGCGCGCGCCTTTCTGGCCGACAAAGATCCGAACAAGCGCGCCAAGCTGGTGGATCAGCTCCTCGAGCGGCCCGAGTACGCCGATTTCTGGGCGCTCTACTGGGGCGATCATCTCAACAACACGAAGCAGCTTCTATATAACAAGGGCCCGTACACGTTCACGCGTTGGCTCTACCGCGAGTTCCGCCGCAACACGCCGTATAACCAATTCGCGCGCGAGCTGCTCACGTCTTCCGGCAACATGTTCGAAGCGGCGGCCACCAGTTTCTATCCGCTCATGAAGAAGGAGCAGGATCTGGCGGCGATCACGAGCCAGGTCTTCCTGGGAGTGAGTATCGAGTGCGCCCGCTGCCACAATCACCCGCTCGAGAAATGGACGCGCGACGACTTCAACGGCATGGCCGCGTTCTTTTCGCAGATCAAGTACAAGAGTATCGGCCCGCGCAATAACGAGCGCATCCTCTACGTCGATTTCAAGCGCCAGTTCCAGAACCCGGACACCAAGCTGGTGTATTGGCCCAAGGCGCTCGACGGGCCGGTGCTGGCGTCGCACGACGAAGTGGACCGCCGCGAGCAACTGGCAGACTGGATCACCTCGCCGCAGAATCCGTTCTTCGCCAAGGCTCTGGTCAACCGCATGTGGCGCAACTTCATGGGCCGCGGTTTGGTCGAGCCGGTGGATGACTTCCGCGTGACCAATCCGGCGACCAACGGCCCGCTGCTGGATGCCCTGGCCAAGGACTTCGTCGAGCATGGCTACGACCTGCACCAACTCATTCGCCGTATCACCGCTTCGCGCGCCTATCAGCTTTCCGCCAAGCCGAACGACGCCAATCGCGACGACAAGATGGCGTACTCGCGCCACTACAGCCGCCGGCTGACGGCCGAGCAGATGCTGGATTCCATCTCGCAGGCGACGAGCGTGCCCGAGCAGTACACCTCGCTCTACCCCGGCACGCGCGCGGCGCAGTTGCCCGAGCCGGAGATCGAATCGTATTTTCTCGAAGTGTTCGACCGCCCCAGCCGCCAGCTCATCTGCGAGCGTAAGCAGCCGCCCACGCTCAACCAGGCGCTCCATCTGATCAGTGGCGATACCATTCAGCAGAAGATCGAAGATCGGCGAGGGACGCTGGAAGAGATGCTGGCTGCCCACCGCGCGCCAGGCGAAATTGTCGAAGAACTGTATCTGCGCACGCTCGCGCGCTACCCGGATACGGAAGAGCGCGCCACGGCGGAAGCCGCGGTTGCCAAAGCGCCCAATGCCAGGCAGGGCCTGGAGGACGTCTTCTGGGCGATACTGAACAGCAAGGAGTTCTTATACAATCACTAGTAAGGCAAGATAGGCATTCCTGCCTGTCCATTTGAGGCTTCGATCATGCCGGTCACTAATCACACTTCCCTGTTTGGCCGCCGCGATTTCATTCGCATCGGCTCGCTAGGCGTTCTCGGAATCAATCTCGCGGGCGTGCTGCGCGCCGGCGGTAAGAAGGACGTCTCCTGTATCGTTCTCTGGCAGAGCGGTGGCCCCGCGCACCAGGACACCTGGGATCTGAAACCCGACGCGCCGATCGAGTACCGCGGCGAGTTCAAACCGATTCCGACCAACGTGCCCGGCATCCAGATCTGCGAGCACCTGCCCTACACCGCGAAGCAGGCCGACAAATTCACCATCCTGCGCTCCATGCATTCGCGCGAGAACAATCACGAGCGCGCCATCAATTACCTGCTGACCGGCTATCTGCCGCTCTCCACGCTCGAATTTCCCAGCATGGGATCGGTGGTCTCGAAAGAACTCGGGTCGAAGAATGGCCTGCCACCCTACGTCGCTATTCCGAATACGTTTCCTTCATACGGAGCGGGCTACCTGGGCGGCGAGTACAACCCGTTCATCTC
>JBGPKX010000395.1:0-5073 GCA_041486185.1 Bryobacteraceae bacterium
CCGGCGGCGCCGGCGGAACCTCTACCCGCACAGAGCCCTGTGTCGAAAGATAATTGCGAATTGCGCACATGCCATCCCGAAGAATTTGATCCGCATGGTCGATTTCGCTATGCATCCGGAGCAACTGCTCGCGCACGCGCACATCGCTCGCTCTGGTGATGAGATCCAGATAGGAAGTCAACGCCTCTAATGCGCTCAGGGGTTGCCGCATCTGATGTGCGAAATCGGCCAGAATGTCTTCAGAGCACGCTTGAGCCACAGCCAAGCCTCCTAATCAAGAATGGTGGGGAGGACCAATTTCAGGGTGATCTCGAGTTCCGGGAAATGATTATAGCGCAAGCACGCCCTGAGGCAAGAGATTTTTTTGAGCTGCGTCCTATGCGGGTCGAATGCGCTCTTCCGGCACTTCAATCTGCTTGAGGCCCTTGAAAGAGAAAAGCAGATCGACCAGATACGCCGGCGGATCTTCGCTGGTCCGCTTGATGACCGTAGCCAGCGCGTCCGTGACGGCCGCGTGGAAGGTGACTCCTTCGATCATCAAGCCGGCCAGATTCAGGCGGACACGCTGGTTGGGTGTGAATGCCATCTCACTTCGGAGTTTGGCGCGCGCCCTGGCGAAATGCAAGCGAGGCTCATGGTGAGGACTCAATGGATACGTGTCTGGTGAATCGTTCCCACGTTGCGCTCGCAATGGACATCACACGGCATCACATAGGCTGCATTCGATCCAGCGAGGAACGAACTTGCACGCTGAGACAATATTGCCGGCAACGCTCGTCTCGCTGGCCCTGAGCGCAGTGGCAGTCCGCGCGACCGCTATCGAGATGCCCAGGTTTTGCGACCCGTGTTCGGTCGGACTCTTCCCTTAACGGCCCGTGTCCTACTGCAGGGTAGGGTCGAACGAGTTCCATGCAGTAATTGTTGTTATCTAAAGTGAACTGGCCGCCAGCTAGCCGGTCTTACTAACCACTTACAGTATTAACGCGGTAGACATCTATCCCTATAATTGGACCGTGGCAGAGAAGTACCATAACTGGACACGTACTCCGAATGGGTCGGGAGGCGGCGGTGCGTTGCGCCATCGGCTTGGTCGCGCGCCGTGGAACTTGCTTCCGCTAATCGTCGCGGTTTGCGGTTGGTGCACAACCTTATTGTTATGCCGTGTGATGCTTTCCCGCGAGAGCGCGCAGGTGGCGCAAACGGCGGCGCTGGCCACGCGCAATATCCAAAACAAAATCACTTCGAGCATCGGCACGCATGTTGCTCCGCTCGAAGCGTTAGTCGCGCGATGGGGAGCGGATGCCGACCCCTGGCAACCCGAATGGGAGTCCGAAGCAAGACAGCTTCAACAGAGGTACCCGGCTCTCGAGTCCATCAACTGGGTGGATGCTTCGTACACCGAGCGCTGGGGCGTCCCGTCACCGCGGATACGCCCTGAAGCGGTACGCTCCGCCATGGACGCGGCACAAGAAAGCCGCAAGACCACGGTCGCTCCCGCCGCCAGCACGAACGATGGCAGCAAGCCTCTTCTGGTGTTAATCCCGATTTTCCGAAATGGGAACTTCAATGGATGCGTGATTGCAACCCTGGGAATTGAGCAGTGGCTGCATTCCGTGGTGGATTCGGAAATTCCCAAAGGGTACGCGGCTTCCATCTGGCATCGCGGCGAGCAGCTCTATATCCGCGATTCCGCAACTGAGCTCGCGGCGGCCCGTCTCCTCTCTGAGGCGAGCATCAGTTTTTATGGCATGCCATGGGTGGTGCGCGTCTGGCCGACACCCGACGAGTGGGCACACTCGCGCAACATTCTGTTCGCTCTCAGCCTGGTAATCGGGTTATTGATTTATGCCAGTGGGGCGCTGGCAGTAGCAGCACGGCGCAGAGCCAGAACCGTGGAGTGGGCCAAGTACCAGATGGCGACGCAGCAGGAAGATTTACGAGAGGCGAATGAGAGGCTGGAAACCGTGATCCAGGCCTCGCCGTTCGCCATCGTTTCGATGGATCTTGCGGGCAACGTCAAGAGCTGGAACTCGGCCGCCGAGCGCATTTTCGGATGGAGCCGCGACGAGGTGACCGGCCAGATTCCACCTTTCATCGCTGGCGCGCAGATTGAGGAATTCCGCGAAAAGATCGAGCGCACGGGCCGTGGCGAGTTGATCGCCGGTCTTGAGCGGAGGCGGAGGCGCAAAGACGGAAGTCCGGTCGATGTCGCCATCTGGACCGCGCCTTTGCGCGATGCCGCGGGGTCGGTCTCCGGCATCATCATGGCCATTGCGGACATCAGTGAGCGGAAGAAACTGGAAGAGCAGCTCCGTCATTCGCAAAAGATGGAAGCCGTGGGCCGGCTGGCGGGCGGCGTGGCGCATGACTTCAATAATCTGCTCACCATCATCAATGGCTACGGCCACATGATGCTCGATTCGTTGAGCCCGGCCGATCGCCTGCGCACCCACACGGAGCAAATCCTGAAGGCGGGCAATCAGGCGGCGGCTCTCACCAGCCAGTTGCTGGCTTTCAGCCGCAGACAGATGATCCAGCCGAAGCCGGTGGACCTCAACCATGTCATCACCAACCTGGAAAAAATGCTGCGGCGCGTGATCGGCGAGGACATCACTCTGTACACTCTTCTGAGCCCGGATCTCCAACCCGTCAAGGCCGATCCCAACCAGATGGAGCAGGTGCTGATCAATCTGGTCGCCAACGCACGCGATGCCATGCCGCACGGCGGAGTTCTGACGATCGCCACCAAGAACCTTAACCTGGATGAAGGCCTCAGTTATGAAGGCGGCGAACTTCCAGCGGGCTCTTATGTCGAAATGGCAGTTTCCGACACTGGCGAAGGCATGGACGCGGAAACCAGAAATCATCTTTTCGAACCGTTCTTTACCACCAAGGAACGCGGGAAAGGCACGGGACTAGGCCTTTCCAGCGTGTACGGCAGCGTACGGCAAAACGGAGGCGGCATCGTAGTGTGGAGCGAGCGTGGCAGCGGCGCAACGTTCCGCATCTACCTGCCGCGTCTCCGTGAACCGGCGCCGGTGGAGAACGAACAGGTTAAGCCCAACGGGATACATCGCGGGAACGAGACGATCCTGCTGGTGGAAGACGAGGTTACACTTCGGAGGATGCTACAGGAATCGCTCACCAAGGCAGGCTATCGCGTGCTCGAAGCCAGCGATGGCGCCGACGCGCTCAGTAAGTGGGAGCAGCAAGCACGCAACATCGATCTTCTGCTCACCGACGTGGTCATGCCCTTGCTCAACGGACGGGAGTTGGCCAAGCATCTCACATCCTTTGCGCCGCACATCCAGGTGATTTACATGTCGGGCTATGCCGATGATGTGCTCGCCTACCATGGCACGCTCGCACCGGGCACGGTTCTGATTCAGAAGCCGTTCTCACCCGCGGCGCTGCTAGCGAAGGTGCGCGAAGTCCTGGATGGTCGCAGACAACGGCCGCCTTTGCCCCCGACACCGGTCTATCATCGCGCCGGCGTTTGACCGTGGTTCGGCAGACATCGCCGCCACGGAGCAGAAAACGCAATCACCCCAGTGTTAACTAAAGATGATCTGGAAAGCCGCCTCTGCAATCCACGAGAATTGCTGAGGGTACTATACTTTCCACGAAAGGGAGAACTATGCGACCGATTTCGGTTTGCGGCGTGTGTGTTGCCCTGGCATTGGCGCCGGCGTGCATGGCCCAACAGCGCGAATGGGAAGTGGGCGGCGCGGCCGGGTTCGGGGTAATGCAGAATGCCACCATCAGCAATCCCACGGGCAGCGTGAGCGCGGGTGTCGACAACCGGTTCGCGGCCGGCGTGGTGATCGGGCAGGATCTCTACCAGCACTTCGGCGGCGAAGTCCGGTACACGTTTCGCGATAACGACCTGGTCCTCAAAGGCGCGGGGCAGAAGGTGAACATGGATGGCGACTCTCACCTGGTCCACTACGACTTGCTGTTTTATGTTCTTGGAAAAAGCTCTCGCGTCCGGCCCTACGCCGCAGCGGGTGGAGGCATCCGGCTGTTCCGAGGGACAGGACATGAATACGCCAACCAGCCGTTCAGCGATTTCGCGATTCTGACCAAGACCACCGAGGTCAAACCGCTTATCAGCGTGGGCGGTGGCGTGAAAGTCAGCGTGACCAGCCACACGATGGTTCGCGTAGATTTCCGCGATTACATCTCGCCCTTTCCGGAGAATCTATTTGTCACCGCTCCTGGAGCCAAAATCCGAGGGTGGCTGAATGACTTCGTGCCGATGGTGGGTGTGAGCTACGTGTTTTAGGTAGCACAGGCCTTCGCACAGAAGGAATGCCTGCCTACCGAGCACCCGCGCTTACTGTCAAGGATCCAAAACAGACTTAGTTGGCAGCCGGCGTCTTCGTCTCTTCGGCCGGGATTAGCTTCAACTGCGCGCTCTCGTGGCTATTCTCGCGGATGGTCATGGCTGTGCCCAGCGCCTCGTACGACTTCAGGAATTCTGGGTCCCGATATGCGCCTATCTCGACATCTTCCCAGGCAAAGAGCTTGTATCCGCCCGGCGTGATGCTCCTGATGGTGAAGCGCCCGTATTGATCGGTGGTCACATCTTTATACAGGCGCGGCTGCGCGCGCCGCCGCTCGTCCGGCACCAGCACCACCGCCGCCCCGACCGCTGGCTGCTCTCCAGCCTTGAGGACGACGCCCTCGATCTGGCCGCCGTTGCTGCTGAGCATGATATCCAGCGAGCCGGCGGCGCCATGCGTGAAGTCAAGTCCCGTATCCAATTCGTCTTTGTCTCCCAGGCGCGCGGATTTGACGTAGTAGTCGTCCGAAGCACTGCTAACCTGAATCCGGTAATGATCGGGCGCAATATCGGATACCGTGAAACTCCCATCCGGCTTCACGGAAGCGGCCGCCAAGAACATCTCGGAGCGCGCGTCCGGGCGCAGAAGCACCTGGAAATCGGTGAGACTCGTCACCGGGCGGCCCTCCACGCGCAACTGGCCCTTTAATTCCGTGGCGGGGCTCAGTTCCACGACGATGGTTTCGGCGTCGTTTCCTTGCGCGTCGACGGCCTGGCGCGCGCAATAG
>JBGPKX010000396.1:0-5051 GCA_041486185.1 Bryobacteraceae bacterium
AGCCCGCCATGTTGTAGCTCTTCGACATGGAGAAGATCTCGACGGCGATATCCTTTGCGCCCTCGACCTGCAAGATGCTGGGCGGCTTGTAGCCGTCGAAACCCAAGTCGGCATAGGCGAAATCGTGCACGATGTACGAGCCGTGATGCCGCGCCAGGCGCACGATCTCGCGAAGAAAATCGAGATCGACGCACGTCGTGGTGGGATTGTGCGGGAACGAAATCAGGATTATCTTGGGCCGTGTCCCGCCACGGTAGAGGTCTTCGAGGCCGTTCAAGAACGTGGCTGCATCCGGCATGGGCAGCATGCAGGCCTGCCCTTCGGCCATGATCACGCCATACTGATGGATGGGATACGCCGGGTTGGGCGACACCACTACATCGCCCGGACCGATTACGGCAAACAGCAGGTGCGCCAGCGCGTCTTTGGCGCCGATGGTGACGATGGCTTCGCTATCGGGATCGAGGGCGACGTCGTAATTCTTCTTATAGCGCTTGACGATCTCCTCGCGAAGATGCGGAATGCCGCGCGATACGGAATAGCGGTGGTTGCGCGGGTTGCGCGTAGCCTCGATCATCTTATTGACTACGGCGCGGGGCGTCGCGCCATCGGGGTTGCCCATGCCGAGGTCGATGACATCCTGCTGGGCTGCCCGCGCCTTGGCCTTCATCTCATTGATGACGGCGAAAACGTATGGCGGCAGTTTCTGGATGCGGTAAAAGTCGTCGGTAGGTCCAGGCATTACGACTATTTTACGGGGTCGGACGGGAGTTGTGCGCGGGAAGTTACCGAAAGGACGGTTCAGAAATGATGGAGAACGCTTTGCACAATTTTCTCCACGTGGTGAAACAGGCTCTCGAGGTATGCCGGCTTCAGGGCTATCAGCCAGAAAATGATGCCGCCCGCGGTCAGCCAGATGATGGTTCGGTCTTTCATGGATTCAACTCGGCCATGTGAAACCACCCGGCAGGTTCAATGGCTGCCAGAATACCACGTTGCTCGTGTGGCGAGTCAGGGGTTTGGCGAGGGTTGCGGCGGCGTGTGGCGCGGGCCCTCGGCCTGCCGTGCCGACATATCTTTGATCGGAAAGGTCGAGACGAGTCTCGACCCAGCAGCCTGAGGGGCTGCGCCACCACACGACATCCAATGTTCCCGTCACCGGACTTCTGACTCACCACGCTGGCGCATAGACACGGTCGGCGCCTCGGCGGGGATTGCAGAGGCAAGAGCCATGGCGGCCCAGGCGGTTCCTGCGGCGGAGATCCACTGATCGTGCCCGTGCGGAAACCCGCTCTGAAAATACGGCTGGAATCCGGCCGCGCGGGTCTTCACGTGCCAGGAACCATCGTCGAGCTGCGTGCGCAGCAGGAACTCGATGCCTCGCCGCCAGACGCCATCACCCGCAGGAATGCCGATCTCCAGCGCGTAGAGCACCTGGCCGGTGGCGTAAGCATCGCTGGGTAAATCGCGGGTCTGCCCCCAACCGCCATCAGGCCGCTGGAGCGCGATCAGTTCTTTCACGCGTTCCTGCGGCGGACTGCTGTTGGCCCAACGGATGCCGAGCAACTGCATCACCCGGTCGTCAGTCGACCGCGGGCTGGCCTTTTGCAGCCATGCCGAGGCGCGCGCGATGCGATCGTCGAATTCCGCCTTGCGCCCAGGGATGAAATACAGTTGCAGCGAGCGGATGCCCATGGCGGTGTGCGCGAAACTTCCGTCCTCAATGGGCGGCCGCACGGTGCCGTAATTGGGCCAGTCGCCTTCCCGGCGTTGTCCCGCGGCGATGTGTAACACGACGGCGTCCTCTCCGGGGCCGGGCGGAATACCGGCGGCGCCCATTTGAAGCAGTGAATACTCCATCCCCTCCACGCCGGGTGGAGGATCCACCAACTGAAGCAGCTTCTGCTCGAGCGTGACCACGAGCGAAGCAGCCATGCGGGCCTGCTCGCTCTCCATGGCCAGATCGACTTTCGCGCCGGCGGCGCGGGCAGCCTGCACGGCCAGGCCCGTCAGATTCTGCCCGTGGCAGGAAACGCACCCGCCCGCATCCAGGAATTTTGCGCTGCTCTTCTGAAGCTGGGCGACGCCCTTCTCCACGGCCCCTTTGAGATTTTCGGTTCCATTTTTGACTGGCAGCAGAGCGTTCGGCACGGCAGCGATCGTTTTGCCTTTGACTCCGAGCGCGGCGAGCATCTCCGGACTCTGATACTTATTCGCCCAGTCCAGCGCGGTTTCGCCATGCTTCGACTTGATGCTCGGATCCGCGCCTTTTGCCAGCAACAAGCGCACGATGCTCGGATCCGGACGGTCGGAACTGAATGCCAGAGCGAGCGACGTCATGCCGCGCACATCTTTGGCGTTGACATTCGCCCCCGCATTCACCAGCAACTCAACGGTTTCATAATTGCCTTGAGGCACGGCGTTCAGCAGCGGGGTGAGCAGGCCGATGGCGAGCGGCCCGTTCTTGACGGTGTCCACTGTCTCCACGCAGACCGCGTTCACGTTGGCGCCATGCTGAAGAAGCAACCTCACGACCTCCGTGTTGCGATCGCCGTTCTGCGCGGCCTGGAGCAGCGGCGTGAAGCCTGTCTCGTCTTTCGAATTCGGGTCAGCGCTTTTGGCCAGCAGGAGACGCACCGTCTCCGCATCATTCGAAAATGCCGCCGCTTGGAGCACGCTGAATCCGCTCTTATCACGCGCCTTCACGTCTGCGCCCTTGTCGAGCATGAGCCGGACGATTTCGGAAGCGCCATCGTGAAGCGCGGCGATCAGGAGCGGCGTGCGCCCGATCTTCGAGCGTGCGTTGACGTCGGCCCCTTTCGAGAGCAGCAAGCGGACCTTCTGGATGTCTCCGGCGGCCCACATCAGCGCCGTGGCATCGAAGGCATTCCTGGTGTTGACGTCCGCGCCGGCATCGACCAGCAGCTTCATGGCTTCCAGGCTGCCGACCGCGGCGGCATACATCAGAGGCGTGGAACCGCGCCGGTCTTTTGTATCGACGCCGGAGTCGCGAATGAGATTTCGCAAGGCGGAAATGTCATTGTTGCGGATGGCTTGATAAAACGGAGTGCCGGTGTTCTGTGCGCGAGCTGCAAGGGTGCCGAAGGCAAACAGGACCACGCTTGCGGCGGTACGGTTTCTCATGAGGTACCCTCCCCGCAATGATCTTCAATATTAGCCCTGTTTGGCCGCTGCCGCCAGCCTGGAATGCGCCCTGTTTTGAGTTTTGAGTCTCCGGAAAACGTCCGCGCTCACATGTCGCGCATCAGACGATCAGGCATGTACAGACCGATCTTGTAGCTCAAGCCCTTTGGTGTGCAGTGGCGGACCGACGCTTTTCCGAGAATCGTAAAGCTCGCTGTTTGCACGCACACAATCGTTCCACTCGGGATTGAGGCCTCAGCCTCCACCAGTACTCCGAATTTGCTCGCATCCACGGCACGGGCGCGAACGTGGCGCTGGCCGCCTTTTCCATCCTGCCAGGTGAGATGCACCGGGCTGTTCAATGGAAAGCGTTCATGCAGGCGCTGGGCCTCTTCGTCAGCCGCGGCGGCATGCGAAGGTTCTCTGGGCTCGATGTCTAAGCTCATGGGCGACCCCATTCTCCGGAAACTGTTTGTGCCACTTGGCCAAGACCTGCGCCATGCGCCACAACACCTCTCCTTACAATTTGAGGGCCACGAAACCAGGGCCGGCAAGTTGTTGATTCAAGTCGGGAGGGTTAACTATAGTGTCTATTCCGTGTGCCGGCGGGTCGCTAATTTTGTCATCCCGGTGTGCCAGAATGCCCCATCGAAGCATCGCTCGGTCCGCGGGTTGGCGCCATCCAGCCTCTTGCATATGATGAACTCCAAGGAAAGCAGAATGCGATGCGCAGACGCGAACTTCTGTGGTTACCCATGGCGCTGAGCGCGCGCCCATCGAATCGGTTCGGCGTGAAGGCGCTCGCCTTCGACGTGTTCGGAACGGTGGTGGATTGGCGCGGTTCCATCATTCGCGAGGGCACGGAATGGGGGAAGGCCAAGGGTCTGCAGGTGGACTGGGCGAAGTTTGCCGATGGCTGGCGCGCGGGCTACTCTCCAGCGATGGATAAAGTGCGCAAGGGCACGTTACCGTGGATGAAGCTCGACGCGCTGCACCGGATGATCCTCGATGACTTGCTGCGGGAGTTCGCCATCACTGGATTGACCGAAGAGGAGAAAGATCACTGGAATCGTGTCTGGCACCGCTTGACGCCGTGGCCGGACGCGGTCGAGGGGCTCGCGCGGCTCAAGGAGCGGTACCTGCTCGCCACGCTCTCGAACGGCAACGTTTCGTTGCTGGCCGAGATGGCGAAATTTGCCGGCCTGCCTTGGGATGCCGTGCTGTCGGCGGAGTTGTTCCACCATTACAAGCCGGATCGCGAGGTGTATCTCGGGGCGGCGGATCTTCTGGGGTGCAAGCCCGAGGAAGTGATGATGGTGGCGGCGCATGCGGGCGATTTGAATGCGGCCCGGTCGTGCGGGCTGCGCACGGTTTTCGTATCACGGCCGCTGGAAAATGGTCCGGCGGGCAAAGCGGATTCGGCAGCGGGTGAGTTCGACGTGGTGGCGCGCGATTTCCCGGAGCTGGCCGCGAAGCTGATGTAGCGCGATCGAGGAGCCCACGCATGTCGATACGCCTGCGGGTGTTTGGGCGATCTCTCGTTGTCATTCAGCGAAACTGCCGGAGTGCACGCGCTCCCTAACGGTCGCGGCTCGGAAACGGGTTTACTGAGCCGCGCGCGCGAGTGAGCGAAGGTGAATTTACGTGTCGGAGCCAAATAGAAAGTTCCTACTCCCAGCCAAGTAGAAAGTTCCGGTTTTGAAGGTCGAGGAGCAACCCTCATGGTAAGTTCGCACAGCCTTGCCGGGGTCGCGCCTGGTGAGGCGGCCCAAAGCCGAGGCGACGGAGTTGGCTCCGGAAGCAGTCGGCGCAAGCCCTCCTGTGGCGACTCGATACCTCCGGGCTTACCGGTCCGGCTCGCCTGGAGGGCTTTCCTGTAGGGACGCGTTCTGCTTCTGGTGAAACTC
>JBGPKX010000397.1:0-5050 GCA_041486185.1 Bryobacteraceae bacterium
GCTGTTCGACAAAGCCATCAACGATATCGAGCGCGGCCGCTACGAAGTGGCGCGCCTGACCCTGAATACGCTCATCAATACTTACGATACGAGCGAATTTCTGGCCAAATCGAAGCTCGCTATCGCCGATAGCTGGTACCGGGAGGGCGGCACGCATGCCTGGGCGCAGGCGGAAGCCGAATACAAGGACTTCATCCTGTTCTATCCCACCATGGAAGAAGCCGCCGAGTCGCAGGAGAAAGTCTGCGACATCCATTACAAGCAGATGGAAAAGGCGGACCGCGACCGCCAGCAGGCCATTCGCGCCGAAGACGAATGCCGGCAGTTGCTGGTGCAATTCCCGAACAGCAAGTTCGCGCCGGAGGCCCAGCAGAAACTGCGCAACATCCAGGAAGTGCTGGCGCAAGGCGAATACAAAACGGGCATGTTTTATCACAACAAGGGGAGTAATCCGGCGGCAGCCAACCGTCTGCAAGCGGTGGCGGATCAGTATCCCTTGTTTAGCGGCGCCGATGAAGCTTTGTGGCAACTTGCGGATTCGTACGCGCGCATGGGCGACCGCTTCGAGGACAAAACGGCGACGGCCTATACGCGCATCGTGAAGGATTATCCGCTGAGCGACCATGCGGATGAAGCCACGCAGAAACTGCAAGCCATGAACCGTCCCGTGCCGCAGGCCGATCCTGTAGCCTACGCCCGCATGAAGTATGAGTTGGAGAACCGCGACAAGGCCGGAATGATGAGTCATGTGTTGGGCATCTTCAAGCACAGCCCGGATACGCGCGCGGCGGCGAAATCCGGCACGCCCGCCATGGCGGCGAATCGGCCCACGCTTCCACTCAGCGTGCCCGCGGCGCTGGCAGGCTCACAAGCTGGCGGAACGTCGGAGGTTACGGCGCAGACCGTGACCGACTCGCAGGCGCTCGACAACAAGCCCGATGCGCGGCAGAACCCGCCGGCAGCAGCGGCGGCAACGGGAGCCGATGGGGCATCGGGCGACAAACCGTCGAGTGATGTTTCGGCAAAACCAGTTGACTCCTCGGCTGCGGCCACCAACGCTCCGCCGCCGACCAATCATCAGCAACCGCCGAAAAAGAAGAAGAAGGAAAAGAAGAAGACCGACGACACACACCAACAATGAGCCGCATTCTGCTGGCCGATCATAGTCCGCACGCGCAGCGCATGGGAGAGCGCATTCTTCGCGATGAAGGATACGAAGTCGCCACCGTCACCGACGGAGAAACCTCCCTCCTGCGGCTGAAGGACCTCGCCCCTGACCTTATTTTGGCGGATATCTCGCTGCCCAGCCGCAGCGGGTATGAAGTATGCGAGTACGTGAAGACCAGCGGCAAGTATCCGCAAACCCGCGTGGTGCTCACCGCGGGCCCGGTGGCCGCCTACGATGAAGCGCGCGCACAGGCCGTGGGAGCCGATGGTTTCGTGCGTAAGCCGTTCGAGGCCAGCGTCCTTCTCAACACCGTGCAGCCGCTCATCGAAAAGCCGGAGAAGATTGCCGCGCCCCAGCGCGAAGCGGAATTCAAGGCCGCGGTCGCGCCGAGTCCGGCGTTGACGGCTCCGGCGCCGGCTGCGCCGCCAAAACCCATCGATCGCGAACAGGTGCGCGCCGCTGTGATCCTGGCGCTCGAAGCGTCCATGATCACCATGATCGAGAACATCACGGATAAAGTAGTGGTGGCGCTGGAGGCGGAAACCCGGTTGAGGACGCCACCGGCAACGGCCCGGGTCGAGTCGAAACCCACCGCCAAGGCTGACGCGGCGCTATCGCCCAAGCCTGCCGCGCCAAACACTCAGCCGGCTGCCACACGCGAGGCGCCCAAGACTGAACCCGGTCCCGGCGCCGACGAGTCCGTGGTGCGCATCCGCACACCCATTTTCCGCACGCTCTCATAAACATGCCCGACAATAGCTTCGACGTTGTTTCCAAGATCGAATTACCCGAGGTGTCCAACGCCATTCAGCAGTCCATGAAGGAAATCACCACGCGTTTCGATCTGAAAGATTCCCACTCGCAAATCGAGCTGAACGAAAAGGACAACAAAATCCTGCTCGCCAGCAAGGACGAGTTCAAGCTGAAAGCCATCAACGAAATCTTCCAGCAGAAGCTGGTGAAACGAAAGGTTCCGCTCAAAGGCCTGAACTATGGCCCGGTGCTTGCCGCCGCTGGTTCCACTGTGAAGCAGGAAATCACATTGCAGCAGGGGATTCCCATCGAGAAGGCGCGCGAGATCGTCAAGAAGATCAAAGACAGTAAGCTGAAAGTGCAGGCCGCCATCCAGGCCGATATGATTCGCGTGAGCGGCCGCGACCGCGACACCCTGCAACAGGCGATCGCGCTCTTGCGCGGCAGCGATTTCGGCATCGACATGCAGTTCACCAACTACCGGACCAACTAGTGGCGCGCCGCATCGAGTCGCACCTGCTCGATGGGCCTGCCGGACAGTTGGAAGCGATGGTCGAGGAGCCCGAAGACCGACGGCCCAATGAAGCCTGCGTGCTGTGCCACCCGCACCCTCTGTTCGGCGGGAGCCTGCACAATAAAGTCGTCTACCGGATCGCGCGCGGGCTGCGCAGGCGCGGCTCGGTGGTCCTGCGTTTCAATTTCCGCGGCGTGGGCCGCAGCCATGGGGAGCATGCCGAGGGCATCGGCGAGGTCGAAGACGCCCGCGCGGCGCTTCACTGGTTGCGCGCGCGTTACCCCGATCTGAGATATTCACTGGCCGGCTTTTCTTTCGGCTCACGCGTGATTATGCGATTAGGCTGCTCGCTCCCAGGCGCGTCGCGCCTGATTGCCGTGGGCTTTCCCACCAATACCGGTGAAACAGGATTTCTGGCTTCCTGCAGGGTAGTGCCCAAGTTCTTTGTTGCCAGCTCACACGATGAATACGCGCCCCGCCAGCAGGTGGAAGCGCTGTACGCGGAAATCGCCGAGCCGAAGCAGTTGATCTGGGTCGAAGCAGCGGACCACTTCTTTGAGGGGGCGCTGGACCACTTGGAAGAGACGGTGTTCGGACTCGGTTGAGACGGCCGCTTTTGCACCACAATGGCGTAATGGCGGCAACCCACGCGGCTCCAACAACGCGGAAGAAGATGACGGCCTAGTTGTTGGCGGACAAGCGGAGCGTCCGCTCGGACCTGCGCCGGGCGCGTAAGCTGATCAGTTCCGCTACCTGGCCCAGGAATGTCGTGACGTCTTCGGCCTCCACCAGCATGCGCCGGCTGGATGACTTCCGATCCTCCCGGGCATTGCCGTCACGGTGCTTGCGAATCATGGCAGTGGCCGGTTTATATTCCTTGCGGCGCGCATAGGCGAGCACCCCGCGGCCGGCTTCCGATTCCAAGTGCGAATCGGTTAACACCAGCTCATATGTGCTATCGTCCAACTTACCCATAGCCTCGGCCGCCGACGCCGCGACATCCACGGAGTAACCGCACGCCTGCAAAAGTGTCTGGAGAGTCAACCGCGAGGCCACATCGGACTCGACGAGAAGTACCCGAGCCAGCTCCAGGCCCCGCCCTGCCGCGGCCTCCCTGGAATCGGCCATTGACATCATTGAGTTTCCTTCCCTTTCTACTCTAACCGAAGATCGCCTTTTATTCACTACTAAAGTTAGTAGGGTTAGTGCCCGTAAAATCTTCCCAGAAAAATCCGAGCTGAATGTCATACTTTGCACAAACGATGCAACTGCTAGATAGTGTGTGGGTTAAGTACTAGATCTAGAGCTTGATAGCGACCGAGATTCCGTCGCGCATGGGCAGCAGACTGGTGAAAAACTGAGGGGATTCGCACAGTTTCCGATTGAATTCAACCACCGCCCGGTCGGTCGGATCGCGAGGCTCCAAAACGCGCTCGTGCCACAATGTGTTGTCGGTGACGAAGATGCCGCCGCGCTTCAAGCGAGGGGTAACCGCCTCCAGCACAGCCGGATAGCCGTCCTTATCCACATCGTTGAAAACGAAATCGAATTCTCCCTGTGTTTGGTTAAAACTGGACAATGCGTCGCCAACATGAACCTGGATGACGGACGCTACACCGGCGCGCTCGAAGTAGCCGCGGGCCTCGCGCGCATTGCCGGCGCTGCCGTCGGTGTAATGAACTTCGGCGCCCGGTCCCGCCGCACGCGCCAGCCAGATAGTCGAATAGCCGATGGCCGATCCCAGCTCGAAGATGCGCTTGGCGCCCGTGATCATCACGAGTTGCGCCAGTACGCGCGCTACCGCCGGCCCGATGATGGGGATGTTGCGCCGGGCCGCGGCGGCTTCCATTTCGGCGAGCACGGCATCGCGCGGCGGCACGAGGCTCTCCATGTAGCGTTCAATTTCAGGATTGACGATCATCGAACACCCGGGCGAAGATCTTATGCACGTTGCGAAGCTGGCGGTCGAGCGAAAAGCTCTCGGCGATCTGCTCGCGTGTGAGCACGCTCGTGATCTCGGGATCGGATTCGATGGCGGCGCGGAAATCCGATTCGTTCTCCCACGCTTTCATGGCGTGGGCCTGCACCACGCGGTACGCCGCCTCACGCAGCATGCCGGCGGCGGCCAGATCCAGCAGAAGCTGGCCGGAAAACACGAGGCCGCGCGTCATGTCGAGATTACGACGCATGCGTTCGGGATAGACCAGGAGTTGATCGACGAGTTGCGCGGTCTTGTCGAGCAGGTAATCGGCCAGAATCGTCGAATCCGGCAAGATGACGCGCTCGACCGAGGAGTGCGATATGTCGCGCTCGTGCCATAGCGCGACATTTTCGAATGCGGCCTGCGCATTGGAGCGCACTACGCGCGCCAGACCGCAGATCTGCTCGCAGGTCACCGGGTTGCGCTTGTGCGGCATGGCCGAGCTGCCCTTCTGGCCTTTCGAAAAGTACTCCTCGGCTTCGCGCACTTCGGTGCGCTGAAGATGGCGCACTTCGAGCGCGATTTTTTCGAGACTGGCGGTCACAATGGCCAGCGTGGCCACAAAGTTGGCGTGGCGGTCGCGCTGGATCACCTGCGAAGACACCGGCGCCGGACGCAGTCCGAGCTTGGCGCA
>JBGPKX010000398.1:0-5015 GCA_041486185.1 Bryobacteraceae bacterium
ACTCGAAATCTGCCAAACGTTCATGTAATTGCGAAGCGAGCTGAAGATTTTGTCGAAAAGGTCGATTGGGTGACCTCAAGAGCCGTTAGGTACTTGGACATCGAGAGCAGGATGTGCAGGATAGCGGACCATATCGCGATTCTTGGCGGTCAAGACCCGCCTTCCAGCCAATGTTTCACGTGGAACGATCCGATTCAGCTCCCATGCGGCAAGCATAGATACCTCTGGATTGGATTTAAAATCGTTCCACGTGAAACGACGTGCTAACATATAGCGAAATTGGGCAGAGTCATAGCAGTCACTAATCAGAAGGGTGGCGTCGGTAAGACGACCACTGCCATCAATCTTGCCGCCTCACTCGCCGTCAGTGAATTGCGCGTCCTTTTGATTGATTCCGATCCGCAGGGCAACGCCACGACCGGATTGGGAATCACGAAAGATCCCAACAAACCTAGTATTTACAACGTTTTGCTTGGAGATGCGGAGATTGCCGACGCGGTCGTCAAGACCGAACTCGAAGGCCTCGACCTGGTTCCAGCAGACAAGAATCTGGTTGGAGCGAATCTGGAGCTGGTGGATCAGGAGCAACGCGAGTTTAGGCTTCGACAAAAACTCTCACAAGCTAAACAAGAATATGGGTTTATTCTGATTGATTGCCCGCCCGCACTTGATCTTCTCACACTCAACGCCCTAATGGCTGCGGACGCCGTGCTCATTCCAATTCAATGCGAGTTCTTTGCACTCGAGGGGATATCTGAACTCATCGGTACTATCGACAGAATTCGCGAAACCATGCAGCATCCCATCCAAATCGAAGGCATTCTCATCACCATGTTCGATGACCGGACGAACCTTACCAGGCAGGTTGCAGCCGACTTAAGAGAGTTCTTCGGCAATGACGTACTACAAACTGTGATTCCGAGGAGCGTACGGTTAGCTGAGGCGCCGAGCCATGGCAAGCCGATCCTGACCTACGATATTCGCTCCCGCGGGGCAGAAAGTTATATTCAACTAGCGAAGGAGATTTTGGATCGTGACCACGCCACAACAAAATCCGCGCAGGGCCTTGGGTAAGGGGCTGGGAGCGCTGCTTCCAACGCGCGCCCCAGTCGCTACGGCTCCAGCACCAGGGACGATCTCCCCGACCGCCGAACACGCGACGCGCATACCTATCGATCTGATCGATCCGAATCCAGTGCAACCGCGACGCGTGTTTCAGGCCGACTCGCTGCACCAATTGGCCGACTCGATCCGGCAGCATGGCATTATTCAGCCACTCGTGGTTCGGTCAAGCGGCACGAGGTTTCAGCTTGTAGCGGGGGAACGACGGTGGCGTGCTGCCAAAATTGCCGGCCTGGAAGAGGTTTCGGCCGTGGTTCAAGAGGTGTCTGACGATCACCTACTGGAAATCACCCTCATCGAGAATGTCCAGCGCGAAGACTTGAACCCCATTGAACTCGCGATGGCGTTTGATCGCATGGCGCGGGAACTCAACTTAAGTCAGGACCAAATCGGCTACCGGACGGGGAAAGACCGCAGCACAATCTCGAACTCCATACGGTTGCTGCAACTGCCACCCGATTTACAGCAGCTTGTGGGGGAACGCCGATTGTCCGCCGGTCATGCGCGCTGCCTGCTGGCCCTTACCGAAGAGGATATGCAGCGAAAGCTCGCGGAGAAGATCGTAGCGCAAGGTCTTTCGGTGCGCCAAGTCGAGCGGATAACCAAGAAGTTGACCGAGCCCCGCGAGCCGAACGCGGACGACGCCGACACTCTCGATCCCAACGTGAAAGCTGCCATCGACGAAATGGAGCGGATCCTGGGGACCAAGGTCCGTATCGTCGAGAAGAGCGATCGCCGTGGAAGGATTGAGATCGAATACTACACGCCGGAAGACCTGGATCGCATTTATTCCGTGATCGTAGGTCCGGCCGAGTAGCCGCCTACTTCAGCAATTTCAAAATGTCCGCCAGCTCGCGCCGGATTTCCGGCATGGGATCGCAAAACAAATCTTGCTGTTCTTGTTTTATATCCTTTTGGTGGAGGCCCTTGGCTTCGTCCTGCAGATGCTGGCGTGCGCCGTCGATGGTGAAGCGCTTTTCGTAGAGCAGGTGCTTAATTTTGAGCAGCAGCTCCACATCTTTCCGGCGGTAAAGGCGATGGCCGGTACCGGATTTCTTGGGACTTAATGTCGGAAACTCGGATTCCCAATAGCGCAAGACATAGGGCTCCAGGCCCAGCATGGCGCTGACCTCACCGATGCGGAAAAACAGCTTATCCGGAATTTCGGGTGCGTTCGGGGTGGCTGCGGCTTCCGACATTCCACCCGTCATGCTACGAGATGGCGACGGAAGCCGTCAACCGCCAGCTCATTCGGTATGAATCGTCACCAAGTGCTGGCCGCGCGGAAGTAGCAGGCTATATCGCTTATCGGAAGCGAGAACGGTCAACGGTGCGTCGGCGCCATCGACTTCGAGGCGGGTGGGTTTTCGATCGATCAACGCCACTGCACGCGCTGAATTCTCATAGGACAGATCGATCGTGGAGCCATTGGTGCGCTCGGCTGAGCGGAGCTCGCCATTGAAGTAGAGAACGTGTGGGGCAGAGGAACCGGGTCCCACGTCAATCGTCTGCCCGCCCGGCGCGACGCGATTTCTGGCTTCCAATGAGGCCGGCGCTTCAACGGTGTGCGGGCCTGCAGGGAGCCACACGATGCTCCCATCGCTGACTGGCCAAGGTCTGCCATCCACCAGCGCATCGCCACGCCACGCCAGTCCGACGAGGTATGGCGAATCCACAGCCACCTTCGAGCCATTCCGTTCGAAGCGCTGAACGATCGCCCCGGCCGCGGGGAGCAAGGGCAAGTCGGGAGGCAGAATGGAATTCTCGAAGTACAGAGCCACGCGCGGGAATGCGCTCGGCGTATTTGGTAAGCGGCTGGTAACGCCGGGCGATTTCGGTATAACGCTGCGGGCCGAGATTCCACACGGTCGCGGGATCTTCGATCAAGAAAGTGAAGTCGTGAGTTTCGAGTTGCGGCAGGACGCGGGTCACGTCGGCGCCGATGGCGTCCTTCATGCCGGTATCAAAACGATCGTCGACGTGGGTGAGGACGAAATCGAGCTCGGGAAGCGTGTGTCGCACTTTTTCGATTTCACCGATCCACTCCTCCTGCATGCGGCCGGCCAGCGCGGCACGATACTCCAGAAACAACTTCAGTGACGCAGCATCTTTGCGATCCCGAAACAGCTCGATGGGATCGAAGCCACTGGCGGCTCGGAATTCGCGGCGCACATCGTCGTTCATGGGCGTGAACCGGGCGGGATTGCCGGCGCCCTCAAGCGATTCGAAATATAGCTCCGCAAGGTTGACGCCATCCCAGTCAAAGCGGGTAATCAGCTCTTTGATTCCTTTACTCGCCGCGTGAAAGCAGTCGCGGTTGGCCAGGTTCATGAGCTTGCGCCAGTCGAGCTGGGCGTCCTGCAGCACGGCGGTTTTTTCGCGCCACTCGGGATGCGCATTCCAGAACTGTCCGCTGACGTGGGGCAACTCGATCCAGGCGTAGACCAGAATTCCATGACGATGGCAGGCCTGGATCAGGGATTGAACGTAGCGGTCGCGCTCGGGATCGGGATCGTAATAATGCCACGCGGCGACTTGCAGCGCGGAGATACCGGATGCGCGCCAGCGCACGGCGAAATAATCGAGGTCCACGCGCATGCGGTAGGCGTAATCGAAAAACGCCCAGAGCCGCGCCGACCGGAACGGGGCGCTCAGGCCGAGATCATTCAGTGCCTGGACGATGTAGGGAAAGCGCTCGTAACCATGCTCGCCGGGATTGGCGGCAACCCAGAGCACGGCGCCGCGGCCGCTGGGGAAACCGGCGATGAGCGGCGCGCCGGTCCAGCGTTCTTTCGCAAAGACACGGGACGCCTTGGGGATTTCGAAACGCGGGAGGTCGATGGCTTTTTGCCAGATGATGCGCAGGGCGGGGCGGTGGACGTCCTCCACGCTGACCACCGATAGGCGATCTTTGGTGTCACGAAAGCCAAAGGATTCGGCAGCGGGCGATACACCTTCCAGAACGGCAAAGGCGCCTTGTTCGATGCGCTCGGTGAGGTGCGGAGGCGCCAGTGCGCCGGGGCGGAGAACCAAGATATCGGCGGTGGAATCGGGTTGAGGCTGGAAACCGACGGATGACAATATCTGCGGCCACGGGCCGGGGTCGCCGGCGGAGACAGCGAAGCTGGTGGCGAGGGTTGCGGGGCTGGGAGGGGGTATGACAGTAGCCGGGGCTGCGTTCGACACGGCGAGGAATGGGCAGAGAAAAATTTCAACGGCGAGACGCCGGGATGAGGAGGCAAAAGCGCACAGGCAGGAATGCCTGTGCCACTGGGCGGAGCGTGTCTCGCGGCGAAAAAGGGCCGCAGGTCCGCAAAATACGCGGCCCTGCGCTACCGGAGGCAGCAGTTTTGGGATCGTAGATTTAATGGGTGAAGGCATACCAGAAACCGGCACGGACGTCGAAGAAATTGGGTTTGCGCACGCCGTACTGCGGGAGCATGTAGGCGCCGCGAAGCCCGTTGACGGAGAACATCAGCGAGGGCGGCATGAAAGGCCAGCGAAAGCGGATGCCGGGACCGGCCTCGGCGAAGTTGGCCCAGGCCTGACGCTTGTCGTCCATGGTGAAATTGCCGTTGAGGTAAAGCTGCAAGCGCAAGCCACCGAGCGAAGCGAGCGAGGCGGGGGTGAAACCCGCGCGGTTTTGCGAGGAGGTCAGGAAATCATTTCCGAAGCGGCTGACGAAAACGCCATCGGCGTTGGTCTCGAAAAAAAAGCCCGAGCTTTCCGAACGGATGTGCCGGCCCCACCCACGCGCGAAAGCCACACCGCCGCGGTAATCCGGGATCATGGCGCCCACGCCGGCGTGGCGGCCCAAATAGCTGATGGCCTCGCCGGCTTCGCCCCAGGCCATTACGCCATGCCAGTAGCGGGTGACGACTCCTGCCCCGGCG
>JBGPKX010000399.1:0-4982 GCA_041486185.1 Bryobacteraceae bacterium
CCCGAATGACATTGTGGTGGCGGACGATGACGGCGTGGCGGTGGTGCCGCGAGAGCATGCCGCCGACGTGTTGAAGAAGGCGCAGCAGCTCGACAACACCGAGCACAGCATGATACCGTTCATCGAAAAGTTCAAATCGATTAAAGAGGCCGTGGCGAAGTTCGGCAGAATTTAACGTAGGACAGGCATGTCTGCCTGTCCATAGATTCTGTAAATCCCCCAACCATGGACAGGCACGAATGCGTGTCCTACCCTTACAGGTTCTGCTTCAAAAATGCGCAGATGTGGTAGCCGTCCAGGAATTTGAACGGCGCTTCCCCCATGGTGTAATGCCCGCAAGGCAGCGCGGCTACTTTGTGATCGAGGCCCAGTTCCTCGAAACTCAACACTACGTCTTTCGCGAGTTGAGGCACGAACGTTGTGTCGTATTTGCCGTAAATCAGTATGGACCTCTTGTCTTTCTGCGCAAACCTATGTACATAGCTCGCCGGGCTGATGGGGCTCCACGCCTGGCGCAGCCGGTCCAGATCGATTACGGTCTCCACGCTCTGCCGAATATGTTGCGACGAAAGGCCGGTCCACACCACGTCGGCGAATTGCGTGGAGCAGTGATTGAAAACATTCACCTTCAGCCGGTCGTCATGCGCGCTGGCGAGAAACGCATAGCAGGAACCGAGGCTGGTGCCCACGATGCCGAGCCTTTCGTAGCCCTGCCGCTCCAACCAGTCCAGGCACGAACGCACGTCGATCACCGCCTGCCGCGTGGCATCGATGGTGCGCGCGAGGTTCGAGGAAACGGCGTAATCGGCGCGCTTGGTCTCCGGCGGCATGCGCAGATCGTGATACGGCAGGCTCAACCGCAGCGCTGAAATCCCCAGCAGGCCGATGCCGCGGCACAGCGCCACGTGTTGAGCGGCGTGGGCATTCCAGTGTGGCAGAACGATGACGGCTTTCTTCCCGGGCTTCGGCTCGAAGACCGTGGGTTTCGCCGGAAACCACTGCGCGTGGACGATGTTGTTCTCGGGATAAGGCGTGTGCACGGCGGATGTGAAGCGCAGCATGTTCCCGGTGAGCGTGAAATCCGACGGTGTCCCGTAGCCGAAAAATTCGTGGCTGCGCTCGACGGCGGTCTGGTTGAGCGCGAGCAGCCAGGCTTCGTCGCTGTGGCCGTTGCGCTGGTGAAGCCCCGTATGCGGCCAATGCCGGGTCCACTCCAGTCCCCATTCGAACGGCCGCACCACGCGGTCGGTGGCGCGCGAGCACAGCCGCGCTTCCCAGGCATGCATCCACCGGCGGTACACTTCAGGCATCTCTAGCAATTTAGCAGTTTGGAGCGGGAGATGAGCAAACGGCCTCCCCTGGACGAAATCCGCAACATCCTGCGAAGCGGCGAGACTCGCGCGAGAAAAGCCAAGCGGATCGCGGATGAGATTCGCCTTGCCGGCGATTATCATTGGGCGGGTATCTACGAGCTGGATGCCGGCGAAATCGCTATCCTTGGCTGGAGCGGAGCCGGTTTGCCGGTGCATCCGTGCTTTCCGGCGGCACAGGGACTCTGCGGCGCGGCTGTGGCGTCGCGAAGCACGGTCGTCGTGGGCGATGTGTCGGCTGACCCGAGATATCTCACAACCTTCGGCAGCACGCGCTCCGAGATGATCGTGCCGGTTATGGGGCCGGCGGGCACAGGCGTGGTCGGGCTGGTGGACATCGAAAGCGATCGGCCCAATGCTTTTACCGACGATGACCGCGCCATGGTGGAGCGATGCGCGTCCTCTCTACTGGCCCTCTGGGACGCGTAGCGCATAGGTTTTCAACCGGTTGGTTTTTTCTGCGTCGCAGCGCTACATAATGATAAAATCGGACCGTTCGGAGCCAAAACCAATGAACCGACGACATTTTCTGATGAGCACCGCGGCGGCGGCCGGCGCGTCCGCGCTGAAAGGCGGGCCCAGCATCAACGACACCGTGCGCGTGGCGTGCGTGGGCATTCGCGGGCAGGGAAACTCGCACATTCACGAGTATTCGAAGATGCCCAATGTGGAAATCGCCGCGCTTTGCGACGTCGACGAAAACGTCCTGAACAAGCGCTTGCAGGAGGTGGAAAGCTCCGGCAAGAGAAAGCCCGCGGCTTTCACCGACGTGCGCAAGCTGCTCGAAGACAAGTCTATCGACGCCATCTCCATCGCCACGCCCAACCACTGGCATTCGCTGATCGGCATCTGGGCCTGCCAGGCGGGCAAGGACGTCTACTGCGAGAAGCCGTGCTCGCATAACATCTTCGAGGGCCGTCAACTGGTGGCGGCGGCGCAGAAGTACAACCGCATCGTGCAGCATGGCACCAACAGCCGCTCGGGCGTCGCCGTGCGCGAAGCCATGGACAAGATGCGCGCGGGCCTGATCGGCGAGGTCTATATGGCGCGCGGCTTATGCTTCAAATGGCGCGATACCATCGGCCATACTCCTGAAGAAGCCGTCCCCGCGGGCGTGCACTACGATCTGTGGACCGGGCCGGCGCCGCTCCGTCCCTTCACGCGGAATCGTTTCCACTACAACTGGCACTGGTCCTGGGATTACGGCAACGGCGACATCGGCAACCAGGGCATCCACGAGATGGACATCGCGCGCTGGGGTTTGGGCGTGAAGTTTCCGACTCGGGTCAGCGGCATGGGCGGGCACTTCATGTTCGACGATGACCAGCAGACGCCCAACACCCTGTCCTCGATGTTCGAGTTCGAAGAGGGCGGCAAGAAAAAGTTTCTGGTGTTCGAGGTGCGCCACTGGATGAGCAATCACGAAGCCGGCATCGGCGAGCGCCCGGAGGGCAAGCGCAAAGATTCCAACACCGTGGGCAACATTTTCTACGGTTCTAAGGGTTATCTCGCCATCGATGGCTATGGCCAGTACAAGACCTGGATGGGCCGGGACCAACAGCCGGGCCCCAGCCGCGCTGAGGACGGCAACAACTGGGCCAACTTTATAGAAGCCGTGCGCAGCCGCAAGCAATCGGACCTGAACGCGCCCATCGAGGAAGGCTACATGTCGACGGTGTTGGTGCATCTGGCCAACATCTCGTACCGGGTGGGACGCACGCTGGAGTTCGATGCGGCGACGCTGAGCTGCAAGGGTGATCCCGAAGCCACGGCGATGTTCACACGCAAATACCGCGCGCCATTCATCGTGCCCGAGAAGGTTTGAGATTCGCCGAGTGGACCGCTCCTTGTTGGTCGCGGCTCGTTAATTGACTGCGAACCAGCGGCGGCCTTTCCGAGCCATGAGCGTAAGCGAGTGGACCTTTTCAAACCGGAGTCATCCATGAGCGATCCGCTGGCGTATCTGAGCGGGCAACTGGCAGCGTGGCGCCAGGCGGGAACTTATCAGCGGCTGCGGGTGCTGGAATCGGCTAGCGCGGCCGAGTCCCGGTTCGACGGCCGGGACGTCATCAATCTCGCATCCAACAATTACCTGGGCCTGACCACCCATCCCAAGCTGATCGAAGCGGCGCTCGCGGCCACGCGCAAGTACGGCGTAGGCTCGGGTGCGGTGCGCACCATCTCGGGCACCATGAGCCTGCACATGGAGCTCGAGGAGCGCATCGCGCGCTTCAAACATGTGGAAGCGTGCGTGGTGTTCCAGTCGGGCTTCGCGGCCAATGCGGGGACCGTCTCGGCCATCCTCGGCCCTGAAGATCACATCATCTCCGACGAGCTGAATCACGCCAGCATCATCGACGGCTGCCGCTTATCGCGAGCCAAGATTCATGTTTTCCCTCATAAAGACGTCGCCGCGGCGGAGCGCATCCTTAAAGAACTGGCTTCCGTTCCGGGCCATAAGCTGTTGATCACCGACGGAGTTTTCTCCATGGAGGGCGACATCGGCCCGCTGCCCGGTCTGGTGAAAGCCGCCGAAGCTTATGACGCCATCATGATGGTGGATGATGCACACGCTTCCGGTGTTCTGGGACGCAACGGCCGCGGCACTGTAGACCATTTCAACCTCCATGGCCGCGTGCACGTCCAAGTGGGCACGCTTTCGAAAGCCATCGGCGTGCTCGGCGGATATGTGTGCGGCAGCCGCGATCTGATCGAGTTTTTGTATCACCGGGCGCGGCCGTTTCTGTTTTCGACTTCGCATCCGCCTGCCGTCGCGGCGTCGTGTCTGGCGGCGTTCGATGTCCTGGAACAAGAGCCGGAGCGCATGCAGAATCTGTGGGATAACACAAGGTACTTCAAGCAGGGTCTAGCAAGCGCCGGATTCAACACTGGCGTAAGTGAAACGCCAATTACGCCGGTCATCGTGGGAGAGGCAAAAACGGCGCACCAGTTTTCCGCTGCTCTTTTCGAGGAAGGCGTATTGGCCACCGGGATCGGATTCCCGACCGTGCCCGAAGGCAAAGCCCGCGTGCGCACCATCGTCACCGCAACCCACACCCGCCAGGAACTCGACCGCGCGCTCGAAGTCTTTACGCGCGTCGGTAAACGGATGGGAATTGTGAAGCAGTAGAACGCTCCAATTCGGGGACTGGCTTCGAAATTCCGCGCACACAATTGCTCAATACACGGCGCCGCCCCTCACGGAATTTCGTTGCCTGTCCCCGAATTGGCCTGTCCCGAATTGGCCTGTCCCCGAATTGGCACCCTGGCCAGCCTTCACTCCTGCCGCAGCGCCTGCATTGGATCGATCCGCGCCGCTCGCCGGGCCGGAAGATAACACGCAGCTAGCGAAACGATCGCCAGCAGCGCAAAGACGCCCAGATAGGTCGGCATATCCGTTGGCGTGATCCCGAACAGCAATCCTCCGAGAGCTTTCGCGCTCGCCACACTGAGTGCAAACCCGATCCCCATGCCGATGGCCGTCATCATCAGCCCCTCCTTCAGCACCGCCGCGATGATCTGCCGCGAAGAGGCGCCGAGGGCCACGCGTATTCCAAAGTCGCGCGTCCTCCGCGACATATTGAAAGCGATGACCGCGTAAAGCCCGATGGC
>JBGPKX010000400.1:0-4939 GCA_041486185.1 Bryobacteraceae bacterium
GCCATCAACTGCGCGGCCTTGCCGGAGACGCTTATCGAGAGCGAACTGTTCGGCCATGAAAAGGGCTCTTTCACGGGCGCATCCGAGCGCCGCGCCGGCTGCTTCGAAGTGGCGCAGGGCGGCACGCTGCTGCTCGACGAGATCGGCGAGATGCCCGCGCTGACGCAGGCCAAGCTCCTGCGCATTCTCGAAGACTCGAAGGTGCGCCGTCTCGGCGGTAAAACGGAATTCGAAGTGGACGTGCGCGTGGTGGCGGCCACCAACAAGGTCCCCGAAGAGGCGGTGCGCGGCGGGCATCTGCGCGAGGACCTGTACTACCGCCTGAATGTGTTCCACATCCATCTTCCGCCGCTCAGGGAGCGGAAAGATGACATCGCGCACATCGCCGAGTTTCTGATTGGCGAGCTGAACCGAAAGCACAGTTGCAAAGTGAGCGACGTTTCCCAGGAAGTGATGGAGCAATTCCAGCGGCACAACTGGCCCGGCAACGTGCGTGAGCTGCGCAACGTGCTGGAGCGGGCGGTGATTCTGGCGGGCGAGGGTACGGTAGAGATGAAGCACCTGCCGGCCATGCTGCAGAACCGTCCGGCTGTTCCGGCGGCCACCGCGGCCGCGCCCGGCGCCGCACCTACGGAAAATGATTCCGTTCAGTTCTCCGTCGGAACCACGGTGGAAGAGGCGGAGAAAGGCTTGATCCTGCGCACGCTCGAGCACACCAAGAACAATAAGACGCGCGCCGCCGAGATCCTGGGGATCAGCCTCAAAACGCTGCACAACAAATTGAAGGAGTACGGCTCGAAGGAAGCCGGCGTGGGGGCGTGAGCCAAGCAGGCGTTCCCGTCTGTTGTGCTTGAGCGGAGAAGGGACCGGCAGGAACGCGTGTCCTGCCTACCCCAAATGCAGCTTCTTGTGGATGGCGTAGAGCGCCAGTTCCAGCCGGTCGGAGACTCCCAACTTGTCGAAGATGTTGTGCAGGTGGTTTTTGACCGTCTGCTCGCTGATGAACATCTTCTGCGCCATCTCCTTGTTCTTGAACCCTTGCGTCACGAGCCCGACGATCTCGCGCTCTCTTTGGCTCAGCGGTGACCGCTCGCGGGCGTGGCCGTTGGCGTAGCCCTGGCGGTAATCCTCATTGGTCGCCAATTGCCGCACGACAGCCGCCGTTGTGCTCGAATCCAGCCAGATCTCTCCCGCATGCACTCTGCGGATGCACTTGAGCAGAAGATCGGTGGGCGATTGCTTGAGCACGATCCCGGAAGTGCCCAATTTCATGGCCTGCACGAACTCGTTCCGGTCTTCCGAAGCCGTCAGAACGATCACCTTCGTCGTGACGTTGCCGGCAGCCTGCAGCCTTTGCAGGATGGTCAAACCGTGCGTGCCAGATAATTTCAGATCGAGCAGCAGCACATCGGGATGGTGCTGTTCGACGGCGGGCAAGACCTGGTCACCGGAACCAATGTCGATCACCACTTCGAAATCTTTTTCGCGCGCGAGTAGCTGCTTCAGGCCATCGCGAAAGATCGGGTGATCGTCGGCAATGATGATCCTGATGGGCTTACCGGCGTTATCGGGGTCTGCGGCGCGAGCCTCGTCGCTGGGGATTGTGGCGTCCATCGTGGCGGTACACTGGCTCAATTGTAGGGTCCGCCTAGTACTAAGTCAATGCTCGTAACCCCTAGAACCATGAAGGTTTTCTCCCGATATCGGGAGTCATACGACCGGGCTAATCACTAAGGTTTACGAATTGGCGGTGGCCTGTCCCGCAAGGCGAACGGAGGCGTTATTCGCCGCATAACCTTTGTGAACTTGGCCTGCTGGTTTGGTATCGTTAGGATTCGATGGGCGACGCACTTGTGGAGGTGGAGTTTCAGCGCTTTTGGCGCCGACTACAGCAACTGGGCCTGAACGCCTACGAATCCCGGTCCTACCTGGTCCTTCTCGGCCATCCTAAGTTCAAAGCGCTGGAACTGGCGGCGCGGGCGCATGTCCCCCGTCAAAAGATTTACGAGGTTCTCGACAGCCTGGTGGAAAGAGGCTTTGCCCAAGTGGTGCAGGAGAAGACCAAGCTGTTCTCGGCTGTCGAGCCGGAACTGGCCATTCCCAGTTATCTGTCGCGACGGCGCCAGTTGATGGAGCACGAGCTCACCGACCAGAGCCGCGTGGCGTCGGGTCTGATGGATGACCTGAAATCGCTGTACTCGGAAGGCCAAGGCGGACGCGGCACGCTGGATTACCTGCGCATCGTGACCGAGCCTGCGCAGACCGCCGCCGAATACCGCAAGATGCTTTCCGAGGTGAAGTCCGAATATCTGGAGTTCTCGCGGCCGCCGTACGCGGTGGATCCGCTGGACGAAAAACTGGTGAAGCATGCGCGCGAAAGCGGTGTGGCTTGCCGGTTGCTCCTCGAATCGGCGTCACTCGACGAAAAGCACCGCCAGCGGCTGGGCGAGTACTCGGCCGCGGGCGTGGAAGTGCGCCAGTCCGGTTCCCTGCCCATGAAGCTCGCCCTGTTCGATGGCCGGCGCGGTCTGATCGCGCTGCTCGATCCCGTGATTACCCGCCCCAGCTGGACTTCGGTGGTTTTCGATCACGACGGCATGGGCGAAGCCATGAAGGGGTTGTTCGAAGAGTACTGGGGACGCGGGAAGCAGCTTTAGCGGCCCGCTTCGTCCGCCACGCCGCGCTTTTTCTGGGTCAGGATCTCGCGAATCGCATAGATGCGCCGGTCCTGGCTTTCGAAATAGGTGCGGATCATGACTTCGCCCAGCAGTCCTGTCGAAAACATCATCAGCCCCGCAAGCAAAAGCAGCCCGCCGGCCATCATCAGCGGTCCATGCTCCAGCACAATATCGTGGCTGTTGATGAGCTTGTCACCGGCGCAGTAGGCCAGCATCAGAAAGCCGAGCGAGGTTCCGGCCAGGCCAAGCGTTCCGAAGAAATGCATGGGGCGGGTGAAATATTTCAGTAGAAACCGGATGGTGAGGATGTCGAACAGCACGCGGAACGTGCGGCTGAGCCCGTAATGCGACTCGCCGGCGGCGCGCGGCGTGTTACGGATAGGCACTTCGGCCACGCGGGCTCCATAGAAACTGGCCAACGCCGGGATGAAGCGGTGCAGCTCGCCGTACAGGTTCACGTCCTGCAACACTTCCGCGCGGTAGGCCTTGAACGTGGTTCCGAAATCGCGCAGATCGAGGCCGGAAGCGCGTGACATCATCCAGTTCGCAATGCGCGATGGGATCTTGCGCGTAATGGCATTATCCACGCGGTCTTTGCGCCAGCCACTGGCGATATCGTAGCCCTCGTCGATTTTCGCCAGCAGAGCGGGGATGTCCTCGGGGGCGTGTTGCAAGTCGCCATCCATGGCGATGACGATTTTTCCTTTGGCCTCGTGAAAACCAGCCGAAAGCGCGGCACTTTGCCCGAAGTTGCGCCGCAGCCGGATCACCTTCAGCCGCGCGTCGGTTTCCACCAGGTTGGACAGCAGCTCGAAGCTGCGGTCCGTCGAGGCATCGTCGATAAACAGAATTTCGTGGGGGCGACGGAGTGCTTCGAGAACCGTGGCCAGCCGGTCGTACAAGGGCAGGATGGACCGCTCCTCGTTGTGGACCGGAATGACAATGGAAAGCATTGCGCCGTCACCAGTGTAGTGCGTCGTAAATCTCTACGCCTGTTGCGCACCGCTTGCTTACGCGCGCGGCTCAGAATCAGCTCGCACTTTTCCGAGCCACGACCGTGAGGAGTGGTAAGAATCCGCGACAACTACACTACTCTTATTCTACTGCACGCGCGCTCATGATATCCTCGGCACTTCCGAGGTGACGCTTGGCGTGGAAATTCAGGTTAACGGCAGCGCTCATGCTTGTGCGGTTGAGCGCGCAGACGGAAATTCCGAAACAGAATCCGTATACCAGCCCGGGCGATCTCGAGCGCGGGGCGCGTTTGTTTACAGCAAATTGCGCGCCGTGCCACGGACCCAAGGGCAATGGCGGGCGAGGAGCCAATCTGGCGCGCCCCCGGCTGCCGCGTGCGACCGATGACGCGGCGCTGTTTCAGATCCTCCGCGACGGTATTCCCAATACGGAGATGCCGGGTGCATGGGGCATGACCGATCACGAGATGTGGCAGGTGGCCGCGCACGTGCGGACCCTCGGACGAATAGCGCCAGAAACCGTTCCAGGGGATCCCTCGGCGGGCCGTGAGTTGTTCCGCGGCAAAGGTTGCGCCGGGTGCCATGTCGTCGGAATCGAAGGCGGGCGCCTGGGGCCGCCGCTGACGGAGATTGGCGAGCGGCGAAGCGCAGCCTACGTGCGTGCGGCGTTGCTCGATCCGGCCTCTTCCCTGCCCGAGGATTTCACGATGGCCGACGTCACCACCGGCTCCGGCCGGCGTGTCACCGGGATCGTATTGAACGAAGACACCTACTCAATCCAGTTGCGCGACCTCTCCGACAACCTGCACTCCTATTGGAAACAGGAACTGTCCGCACTGGAGAAGCACACCGACCGCACGCCCATGCCGAGCTATCGCGGCCGGCTGAACGATCGCGAGATGGATGATTTGATCGCATATCTGGTTTCCCTGCGAGGTCCGCAATGAGATTCGTGCTTCAGAGTCTGGCCATTTGGAGCCTGGCCGCTTGTATTTCGGTTTCCGCGCAGGTGACGTTCGATCGCATACGGGCGGCGGAGCGCGAGCCTGGTAACTGGCTCACTTATTCGGGCAGCTACAGCGCGCAACGTCACTCCGGGCTCGATCAGATCACTCCAGGCAATGTCCAAAAGCTGAAGCCGGTGTGGGTTTATCAGGCCAGCTCCGTGGCGCCGGTCGAGACCACGCCGCTGGTGGCAGACGGCATCATGTACATCAGCGAGCCGCCCAGTAACGTGACGGCACTCGATACGCGCACCGGCCGGCCGCTCTGGCATTACCAGCGCGC
>JBGPKX010000401.1:0-4917 GCA_041486185.1 Bryobacteraceae bacterium
CAGCACACTCGCGTATGGATTGTCCCCCACTTCCAGGCTCCTGGCGCAAGGGAGCAGACCGGCAGGTGGCGACTGGACCACGAAGTTGATTTGGTACAGTCCTACAAAGTTCGGCGTCAAACCCGCAAAAACAGGGCCGGGCGGCGCCACAAACCACCGATTGATGAGCATCATTCCCGGCGTCGGCGGCGCGTTCGGCTGGAAATCGAAGTTGAGCATGAAGCCGCCTGTGGCTGCCGCGGGCGGCATGGGGCTGGGCGCGCCGGTGGCCACCGTTGGCTTAGTGGCGCCCAAACCGACCGCGTAAATGACTAGCTGTTCTCCAACTCTTGCCGGATGCAGCGCATCGACAGGAGTCCCATCGGCATGGGTAATGACCGCGCCGCTCGACCCGGCCTTCTGCGCCATATCCTGAACTACTACCGTATCCAGAGAATGCAACACGTGGATAGCATCCAGCTCTGGATCGAGCTGCACCGAGGTCGTGTGACCGGCGTCATCCGACACCTGAAGGTAGGTGAGGAGGACCGGCCTCAGAGTGCCGGGTATCGGCGGATGCAGTTCGAAAGGAATTTGCAGCGTGAGAGCCGTGACGGACGCGCACTGCAACTGCGGGATGCCGGGTTGGCAGCTCTTCAACGGGAAGACAGCCAAGATTGGCGCCGGGATAGACGTACCGCCTTGTACCAAGGACGCCGAGATCCCTGCAAGCTTTTTCGGCAAAGGTGGATTGCCGGCCGTCACTCTCTCGGTAACGTTTCCCACCCCCGTCACCGAAATCGTTATTACCTGACCCGGCGCGGCCGATATCGGCGAGAATGCGTTGTACCCGCCACCCACAACGGTTCCGCTACTTTGCGCAAAGACCAACCCCATGCACACAAAGAACGCCGGTAGAGATCTCATCAATGGACCCTCAATGTGTGAACGCGCAGCGAGAAGCGGACTCGGCTCAATGTTAGAAGTATTTTCAGGACGTGTCAATCGGGTTCCCGCGGGCGTACAATGAATCCACGAAGGAGTCCCCTATGACCAACACGCGACGCGATTTCTTCCGCCTGGCCGCGGTGCCGGTGGCCTGGCGCGCATTCCAGACGAAGCTCGAGGCCGCGGCGGCGTCCCGCCTGCCGGACTCGACCAATGAATCCTACTGGCACATGGTAAAGCGCCAGTATCCGCTCGAAGAAAATCTCATCTATCTCAATGCGGCCAACGTGTGCCCGGCATCGCGGCTGGTGCTCGACCGGCATGCCGAATACCTGCGCGATTTCCAGGCGAATCCTTCGTTCCAGAATCGCGATAAGTACGTGGCCATGCGCGAATCGCTGCGCGCCAAGGTTGGGCGCATGCTGCGGGTATCGCCCGACGAGATTGCCATCACTCGCAACACCAGTGAGGGCAGCAACATCATCGTCAAGGGCGTGGATCTCAAGCCGGGCGACGAAGTCCTGATTACGGATCATAACCATCCGTCGAACAACGATTCATGGCGGGTGCGCGCGCAGCGCGATGGCTTTGTGGTGAAGTCGCTGCCGGTTCCGATTCCGGCGCCCAGCGCGGAAAACCTGCTGGCCGATTTCGAGCGCGCCATCACGCCGCGCACGCGCGTTATCGCCATCACGCACGTCACCAGCACCACGGGCATACAATATCCGGCGCGCGAGATCGCGGCCATGGCGCGCAAGCGCGGTATCTACATGCATCTGGATGGCGCCCAAACCTTCGCCGCGCTCGACGTCAATCTGAGCGAGATCGGCTGCGATTCGTACTCCGCGAGCGCGCACAAATGGCTCATGGGGCCGCTCGAGGCCGGCATCCTCTGGGTGCGGGAGGAGCGCATCCCGCAGATCTGGCCATCCATTGTCACCGCCGGCTGGACCGATCATCTGAAAGGCGCGCGCAAATTCGAGGTCTTCGGCCAGCGTGACGATCCCCGCGTTGTGGCGCTCGAAGCCGCGGTCGATTTCATTAACTTGATTGGTTTGCCGGCGGTGGAAGCGCGCGTCCAGGCACTGGCCACACGCGCAAAAGTCCAGTTGAAGGAGATAGCGTCAGTACAACTGAAGACCAATCTCGAGCCCGAGCTTTCGGGCGGCGTGGTCAAGTTCCGGCTCAAAAACACGCCCACCAAACGCGCGTACGATCTGCTTTGGGAGAGGCACCGCGTGGCCATCGCGATGACGCCATCCGGCGATTCCGAAGGGCTGCGCTTTTCAGCACAGATCTACAACTCGATGGATGAAGTGGATCGTGCAGTAGCGGCAGTGAAAGAAATCTCGGGCTGATCCGGTTGTGCCGGTGCCGCCACCACTGGCGGATGTCTGCCGCTATGATCAAGGCCGGCGGCGTTAGCCCGTAGCGTCCTACTCCTCCCCGAGCAGGTGTGCCAAAGCGTCGGTGAGCATGCGCGGAGTGAACGGCTTTTCAAGCATGGCGATGTGCGCACCTGACGGTCCCTCTAAGCTGTGGAGCGAACCGGGATAACCGCTGGTCGCCAGCACCGCCGTGGCTGGATTGCACTCCAATACCTTGCGAATAAACTCGCTACCTGACATTCCCTCCAGCGTCATGTCTGCGATGACCACCGAAAACGCGGATGGATCGGCAATGAAACACTCCCAGGCTGGCGAGGCACCGCGAAATGCTGTAATAGAATGACCCAGGCGGGTCAAGTAAGACCGCATGCTATCCAGCAATGCGGGCTCGTCATCGACGAGAAGAATTTTCGCCATTCAGAAGCAAACAGGCAACTCTGTTAAGGCGGAAGGCCTGCATCTTACAATGCTGTGCGGAATTTCAATGCTAACCGGCGCCGCTGAGCGATGAGAGCATACCATAAGTTGTGCGCCAGAAACCAAGAAAGAACGCGGCCCGCCCGGCTCTATTTTGGTAAGGCATTCGAGCCATCGTAGCCACAGGCGTATCATCGCAACTATGCAGTTCCATACAGAACACCTGACCTTCCGTACCAAACAGCACCGCGAGTACATCAACATCACGCCGCAGGTGGAGAGCGCGCTGGCGAAGAGCGGCATTCGCGAAGGTATGATTCTGGTCTCGGCCATGCACATAACGGCGGGTGTTTGGGTGAACGACGCGGAAGATGGATTGATCGCCGACATCGATGAATGGCTGGAAAAACTCGCGCCTTTCCGCCAGGATTACCGGCATCATCGAACCGGAGAAACTAACGGCGACTCGCACCTGAAAAGCCTGCTGGTGCATCACCAGGTGATCGTTCCGGTGACCGCGGGGAAGCTCGATTTTGGACCGTGGCAGCAGGTTTATTACGCGGAGTTCGACGGACAACGCCCAAAACGCGTCATTATCAAGGTAATGGGCGAGTGAGGAACTTCGCATTCCCAAACGCCGTCCAAGGAGGCATGATGCGTCAATTCGCGTGCTTACTTTCGTTATCCCTTCTAGCCGCGGCCGCCGATCTTCCGGTCCGCGAGGTAGTGCTTTTCAAGCACGGTGTCGGCTACTTCGCACGCTCCGGGCGCCTGGCCGCGGGCGAATCGGCCCGGCTCGATTTCAAAGCCGATGAAATGAACGATGTCTTGAAATCGCTGACCCTTGAAGAAAAGGGCGGTGGAAAGATATCGGGGCTGCGTTACGATTCGAGCGAGTCGCTTGACAAGAAGCTCGAGGAGTTTCCGTTTGCGATCGGCAGCCAGCAGCCACTCAGCGCGGTGCTGGATCAATTGAAGGGCGCGCGCCTCGAGTTGAAGTTCGGCGCGGAGACGGTGGCGGGGACGATCGTGGGGGCGCGGAAGGCATCGGCGGGCACCAACCAACCCAAGCGCGAGCAGGTCACATTGCTGGCCGATTCGGGCGATATCCGCAATCTCGATCTGAGTGCGGTCACGTCTCTCCGGTTCAGCGATCCCAAGCTGCAACTGCAGTTCAAGGATTACCTCGCGGCGCTCACCCAATCGCGATCCAAGGAAAAGCGCAGCGTGTACATCGACTCGACGGACGCGGGCGCGCGCGAGATCGTGGCCAGCTATATGATTCCTTCGCCGGTCTGGAAATCCAGTTACCGGCTGATCTTCGGCGAGACCGGCCAGCCGACCCTCGAGGGGTGGGCCATCGTCGACAACACTACAGGCGACGATTGGACCAACGTGCGCCTGGCGCTGGTTTCGGGGAGGCCGATTTCGTTTGTGAGCCGGTTGTATGAGCCGCGATATGTGGGCCGCCCCACAGCCGAATTGCCGGAAGAGCAGGCACTGGCGCCGGTGGTGGATACCGGAGCGGTTGAAGAGAAAGAAACAAAAGCGGCAAGCGCAGGCGCCTTGAGCACCGGAAGGCTCGAGCGATTCGCAAAGTTACAGAAGTCGGCACCGGTCCCCACGCCCGCGGCTGCCCCCATGCTCGGAGACGTCGCACAAACCGTCGGATTCAACGCCGCCCCCAGTTCCATCGCCGCTTCCGCCGCCGCCCGCGAACTCGGCGAGTTGTTCGAATACCGCATCACCACTCCCGTCACCATCCGCAAGAGCGAGTCCGCCATGCTGCCGTTTCTTCAAGACAAGATCACGGCGCGCAAGCTGCTGATCTATTCCGATCAAAGCTCGTTGCATCCGCTGAATGCCGCCGAGATTACCAACTCCACCGGCAAGACGCTCGACGGCGGCCCGATCACAGTCTTCGACGCAGGCTCCTACGCCGGCGAAGCGTTGATGGAAACCGTCAAGACCGGCGACAAACGCCTGCTCAGCTATGCCGTCGATCTCGGCACGCGCATCACTACGCAATTCGATTCCAAAGGGGAACTCGTCCGCGAGATCCACCTGAAGCGCGGCGTGCTGACCACGCGCACGGCCTCCGTCGAAACCCGGACCTATACCATCCGCAACGTGGACCAGAAGTCCAAGACTCTCGTCATCGAGCATCCGGCGCGCCCGGACTACA
>JBGPKX010000402.1:0-4914 GCA_041486185.1 Bryobacteraceae bacterium
GCTGGTTCTGACATGCCAATGAAGACCTTGCCTTTGCGAATCGCCTCCGCCTCGCGATCGGTAAGGAAAGAAGGCATCGAAGTTGAAGCACAGTTGTAATTCTTCACCGTAGATTCATCCGCGACGCAACCCGGAACGTACAAAGCTTTGCGGCCATTTGGTAGCTTGAGGACGACCAGCGAGAAGTCAAGCTGTTCCGAATAGCGGGTCTCGACGATCGGGATGGGGGTCAGCAAAGGTACATCGAGCATCTGAGCCTCCGAATATCCCACGCCGGCTTTAATCGTCTGAATTGAACCAGTCGTCAACCCCATGTCATACAACTTGGTAAGGTTTGTCAGGTAGAGGGACTTTCCCGCCAGCTTTTGAGCAAGGGCCTTCGCTTCTTCTTTGTGTTTGTCCTTGACAGAGATCAATGTGAAGGCGTCGTGGACCTGCGTCCCAGTGGCAACGTCGTAAACGGCGGTTTGCACAAGTTCACCGGAGTCCAGCTTCACTATCGCTTCTGCATATTTGACATAGGTGTCATCCGCCTGGGCGGCTGGTCTTTCGAACGGCAGAGCCAGTGGCGCTTGAACAGCGATGATGATTCCTGAGCGCCCTACAAAAGCAGCCGGAACGTTCTTGGAATAGTTAGGTTCATAAATGCCCTTGTCCCTGCCCTTTTTCTCCTTGACGAATCTCCAATTGCCCAGAAACGGCATTTGTAGCGATGAGAAGTCCTGGTTGATTGCTATTCGCTGGTTGAGAAAGTGCGCCCGGAACTCAGCGAGTGGTGAACGGTCTTGAGAGCTGACGAACGTGGTTAAGATCGTGGCAAGCAAGATTGTCTTTCTCATCTGGAGCGGCCTTCTCAAGCCCTAAGTTTAACGCTAATCCTCTCCTACGAATTCCTGGGTGCGCTCTCGTTCTTCCCACGACGAAAGGGCTGATCCAGAGGCAGCCGCAGATGCACCGCATGACGACAGTACCTCGCGCCAGTGCTGAAGGTGGCCGCCTTCCACCTGCCGTCGATCACTTGCCGGGCGGCTTCGGCGGGGCACGCGGCGCTTTGCCGCCAGCTTGGTTGCGGTATCCAACAGGTGAGAAGTGCACCGAAAAGTGCGTATTTCACAGAAGCATATCAGCGTGCGAATCTGGTGATGAGGAGCAGTCAAAAGATGCGAATCGGCATTCTGGGAACGGGCGACGTGGGACGGGCTTTGGGAACAGGGTTCGCCAAACTGGGTCATCAGGTGAAGATGGGCTCACGCGAGGCGGCCAACGAAAAAGCCAAAGCCTGGGCTACGGCGGCCGGGCCTCCAGCTTCAACGGGCACCTTCGCGGAAGCCGCTCAGTTCGCTGAGCTGGCCGTGCTGTGCACTTTGTGGAGCGGCACGGAGAACGCACTACGCCTGGCGGGCGCGCAGAGCCTGGCTGGCAAGGTGTTGATCGATGCCACCAATCCACTGGCGTTTGCTCCGGGCGCGCCACCCTCTCTGGTGCTGGGACATACCGATTCGGGCGGCGAACAGGTGCAGCGCTGGGCGTCACAGGCGCGCGTGGTCAAGGCCTTCAACACGGTGGGAAACGCGCACATGTTCAAGCCGCAGTTCCCGGGCGGCCCGCCGGACATGTTCATCTGTGGCAACGATGCCGCCGCCAAGACTACGGTAACCGATGTCCTGACGGCCTTCGGCTGGAACACCATCGATATGGGCGGCATCGAGGGCTCCCGCCTGCTCGAGCCCATGTGCATTCTCTGGGTGCAGTACGGGATTCGCACCAATACCTGGAACCACGCGTTCAAGCTGCTGAGAAAGTAGCTAGTCGCGAAGCATGCCCCAGAGGTCGTCGGACTTGTGGCGGTCCATGGTGTCTACAGGCCCGCAGGCAGCCGAGCACCGGTGCCCGAGGTAGAGCTTCTCGAAGAAGCGAAGCACGTGCTCATTCGCCTCCTGCAGCGTGTTGAAGGTCCAGGCGCCGGCCTCCCTGCGGCCCCAGTGAAACGCTTTCCAACCCACTCTCGACGCCTTCACCAGGAGATGGACGGGGCCGTTGTCAGTGTGATGAATGAAACTGACGGGCTCGGCGCAAGCCATTGGTTGTCGAGCTTTGCAGGGTTCCATAAGTGCCATTCCGGTAGTTTCGCGATCCGGCGAAGGAGGGCGGACGTGGCGCCCGATACCGCGAGTGGCGCCGATTCTACCTTCGTAAGGAATAGTGAATTTCGCGGCCGAATCGTTTCATGGCGGTGATTCTTTCCGGGCCGGACGCAACAAGGGACAACGAAAGCATGAGCGCTCCCTCACGGTCATGGCTCAGCAGGGCGCCTTCCGAGCCGCGTGTGTCACGCTAGTTCTCTGGGAGAGCACTCTGATAGAAGATGTAGAGATGATACCGTTCGATAACAAGACAGCGCTCGTCACCGGAGCGAAGGGCGGTTTGGGAACTTTCGTCACGAAAACCTTCCTGGCAGCCGGGGCGAACGTGGTGGGAGTCTCAAGGTCCATTCAAGCATCCGATTTTCCCGGCGCGAGGTTCGTCGCGATGGCTGCTGAGCTTTCGAGTAGAGATGCCGCGCGCCAGGTCGCAGAGGCCGTCATTGGCCGGTTTCAACGTGTCGACATCCTGGTGCATCTGGTAGGCTCCTTCGCCGGCGGCATGCCCGTGGCGGAAACCGATGACGCCACACTCGATCGTATGCTCGATCAGAATCTTCGGTCGGCGTTCCACATGCTGCGCGCGGTGATTCCAGCTATGCGCACGGCGGGGTCAGGCCGCATTGTGGCCATCGGCAGCCGCGCGGCTGTTGAGCCGCAGCCTTCCATCGCGGCCTATAGTGCGTCGAAAGCGGCCCTTGTCTCGCTCATCCAGAGTGTGGCGAAAGAAAACAAGGACCGCGGCATCACGGCCAACATTATCTTGCCGGGAACCATGGACACGCCGGCCAACCGGGCTGGCGATCCAAAGGCGGATTTTTCGAAATGGGTCGACCCGCGGCAGGTGGCTAATCTTGTGCTGTGGCTGGCGTCGGATGCCGCGTCACAGGTCACGGGGGCCGCCATTCCGGTCTACGGTAACGAAGTGTGACGGCTATCCGGCGGATATCTCGGCGCCGCTGACCGCGGGCTTGGGAACCAGATGCGCCTCGATCTTCTTGGCGATTTGCTCCGAGATGTCTTCCTGTACGGCGAACATCTCGGCGGCCGTCTGCTCATAGACTCCCGACCAGAGCAATCCACCGTCAGCCACATCGATTAACCCAGCGGAAACGCGCAGGCGGTTGCCGTCGGAGCGAACGCTGCCTTCCACCAGCGCGTCCACGCCAAGCCGGATGCCGATGGAACGAATGTCGTCGGTCTTGCCCTTAAAGTGGAACGACGAGGTGCGCGCCACCACCCGCAAGTCCGCGGCTTTTGAAAGAACGTGAATCAGCTCTTCGGTGAGCCCGTCGCTGAACCGCTCATTTTCGTCCGGCCCCATATTCACAAACGGCAGGACCACAACGGAACGGCGCGTTTCCGGCGATCCTCCGTCCAGCAAGTTCGGACCGCGAGCATGTTCGGTTGCCGCGCGGAAATGGAAAACCGGGACGTAACCGCCGGACGGAAGCTCAATCAGAACGGTGTCCGCGCGTCCGTCGGTCTCGTAATAGAGGCTCAGCTTGGAGCGTAAGCGGCGGGCTTGCACGCGCACGATGGGGTCGGTACCGGGATTGAAGGTCTCGCCGCGCTCGAACACGGTCACGCCGATCAAATATTCTTTGAGCCGGACGGAGCGGTTGCGCAGCTTCTGTTCCACCGCGAACTGAAGAAAACGGCACAACTCTTTGGAGCGTGAAAAAATCGGACTCTTAAGAATCTTCTTCAGTTGCTGGTGGACCGAGTCCGCCGACGGAGTTTGCGGTTGCGGCGCCGCCAGCGCACACGCCTCCTGCGGGAACATCGGAACTTCGCTGGCTGTGTTGCCTATCACGATTGTGTCCACTTTCTGTTCAACCTCGGATGCTCAACCGGCCAGAATGGCTTCGCGCATTCGCTTGGGAAGATCCTGGCGCTTGTGCCACTTCAGGAAAGCATCCACCAGGCGCGGATCAAACTGCCGGCCGCTCTGCCGGGACAGCTCCGCCAGCGCCTCAGCCTTGGAAACCGCAGGGCAATACGGACGGTCGTGCGTCATGACATCGAATGCGTCGGCGATGGCCACGATACGCGCGGCTACCGGTATGGCCTGCTCACTGAGCCTGGCATAACCATTGCCGTCCCAGTGCTCGTGATGGTAGAGCGCGATCTCCTCGGCCATTTGCAGCAGCGGTACCTGCGTGCCGGAGAGGATGCGCGCGCCGAGCGACGCGTGGAGCTTGACTTGTTCGAACTCGTCGGGAGTCAGCCGCTCCGGTTTCTTGAGGATCGCGTCCGATATGCCGATCTTGCCGACGTCGTGCAAGGGCGCGGCCAGCCGGATCATCTCCACCTGGGCTTTGGGCAGATTGGCGGCGCGAGCCAGGACGGCCGCGGTCTCGCCAACGCGCTTGGCGTGCTCGCCCGTCGGGTCCGCGCGATATTCGGCAGCCATAGCCAGCTTTTGCAGGATTTCGATACGCGCTTCCTCCAACTCGCGCGTCTTTTCCTGAACCTGCTCTTCCAGATGCTCTTTCTGATTCTGCATGCGCAAGTGAAGATGGCGCGTCTCCAGAAGGTTCTTGATCCGCAGCATCACCTCGGTGGTGTCGATCGGTTTGTTGAGAAAGTCCTTGGCGCCCGTGGTCAGCGCCTTCTGCTTGGCTTCGGCGTTCACTTCAGCCGTGAGCACAAGTATCGGCAGGTACTCGCCTTCCGGCACGCGCGGGCCAATCTGCTGCATCACCGCATAGCCGTCCAGGTGAGGCATCATCAGATCCAGCAGGATCAAGTCGGGCTGGAACTTGGCGAA
>JBGPKX010000403.1:0-4909 GCA_041486185.1 Bryobacteraceae bacterium
CGAAGGCCTGGGCATGGCCGCCATGATCGAAACACCGGTCGTGGTCATCGACGTTCAGCGCGCCGGACCCTCCACCGGCGTCCCCACCAAAACCGAGCAGGGCGATCTGTGGCAGATGCTGGGCGCCGGCCACGGCGACTATCCCAGAGCCATCGCCACGCCGACGGATATCGTCGATTGCTTCAAGATCATCCCGGAGATGTTCAATCTGGTCGACAAATTCCAGTGTCCGGGCATCGTGCTGACCGATCTGCTGCTTTCCGAGGGCACGGCCAGCGCCGATCCGGCCGAGCTGGAATTCAAAGTACCGATCGACCGCGGTGAGCTGATCACTTCGGCCAACGGCAACGGAGCGAACGGCGGCTACAAGCGGTACCTGTTCACCGAAAGCGGCATCTCGCCTCGCGCCATTCCCGGCGTGCCCGGCCACACCCACACCGTCGCCACCGACGAGCACATGGAGGACGGTGTACTCATCAGCGACGAGTTCACCAACCCCATCAAGCGCCGCGCCATGATGGAGAAACGCCAGCGCAAGATGGCGGGCCTCGAGGCGGCCGTCCCACCGCTGAAGCTTGTAGGCCCGCGCAACGCGGAAGTCACGTTAATCGGCTGGGGGTCCACCAAAGGCGTCATCGAGGAAGCCATCGAGCTTCTGGCCGAAGAGGGCATCACCGCTAGCCAGCTGCAAATCCGCTGGATGGTCCCTCTACACGGCGACGCGATTCTCCACGAGCTGCAAGGCGCCCGCCGCACTATCATCGTCGAGAACAACTATAGCGGGCAGTTCGCGCGCTACCTGCGCAGCGAAACCAGCTTCGTACCGGACGGCCACATCCGCAAGTACGACGGCGAACCCTTCATGCCGCATCACATCGTGGAAGCCGTGAAGGAACAACTGGCCGGGAAGACCAAACTTTCCGTGCCTATGCACGAAATCATGGTCTGAGGAGGAGACGATGGCGACAACGGAACAGGTACTAAAGCCATTTACCATTCATGAGCTGAAGGGCAAGATCGATCCCGACTGGTGCCCCGGGTGCGGCGATTTCGGCGTCCTCGCGGCGCTCGAGAAGGCGCTTGTCGACCTGCAGATCCAGCCGCACAACACGGTGACCATCAGCGGCATTGGCTGCTCATCCAATCTTCCCGGATACATCAGTACTTACGGCATGCATACGCTGCACGGGCGCGCCCTGGCCGTGGCCACTGGCGTGAAGCTAGCCAATCACGATCTCACGGTGGTTGTGACCGGTGGCGATGGCGACGGCTTCGGCATCGGCGGCAACCACTTCATCCATACCATGCGGCGCAATGTCGACCTGTTGTATCTCGCCATGGACAACCAGATTTACGGCCTGACGACCGGCCAGGTATCGCCCACCAGTTCCCTCGGCATGAAGACCAAGAGCACGCCGTTCGGCAGCGTGGAGGGTCCCATCAACCCCATTACGCTGGCGCTGGCGGCCGGCTGTACGTTCGTCGCTCGCGGTTTCAGCGGCGAGCAGAAACACCTGACCGATCTCATCAAGCAAGGTCTGAAGCACAAGGGCTTTTCATTCATCGACGTGTTCAGCCCGTGCGTGACTTACAATCACGACAACACCTACCCGTGGTTCAAGCAGCGCGTTAAGAAACTGGAAGATGACCCGGCGTACGATTCTTCCAACTGGCTAATGGCCGTGGAGCGATCGCACCAGTGGGGCGAAGTAATCCCCATCGGCAAGTTCTTCCAGCGCGACGACGTGCCTTCACTCGACCAGGCCGAGCCCGTGCTGGACACTGGCGGCCCGCTGGCGCTACGCGAACTGGGAATACCCGCGGAGGTTGCGCGGGAGTTCGTGACGGAGTTGATGTAGAGTTAACGGGATTCCAGACGCCCGATGCGCGTGTCATGACCCGCCAGGCGGGTGAGGAGCAGATTCTCTACTTTCTCGATCTTCTCTTCCAGCCGGCGGATGTTCGCCTCTGTGACACGGCCCTCAGCCTGGATCAGGCCTTTGATATCGTCAATGCGAGTTGTTGCAGATTTGCGGTATCGCCACTATGGGGTTCTGATTGTGTGAGATCTCAAAGCAACCTGAGTGCGGGGTGTCTTGGGGAACACATTGTGCTTTCTCGCCCGGCGGGTGGGTTCTCCCAGTAGGGCTAGATAACGAGTGTAGGCGAACAATCGGTGGCGCTTCTGGCCCGTCGTTTCTTTAAGTATCCCGAGGGACGAAAAGTGCTTGGCGATATCACTAGCTCCTTGGAACGTAATTTCGCAGACCTCGCTGATCGTGGACATGGAGACTACCGGCTGACGATATAAACTCTCCAGCAATGTGAGAGCTCGGCCTGCGGACCTTCCAAGGCTCTGGGCAACCAGCTTTCGATGTTGCTCACGAAGTTGAACAATTTTGCGAGCCGTCATCGTGGCTTCCTCTGCCACTTCCGCAACACCTCTCAGAAAGAACTTTAGCCAGTGTTCCCATTCGCCCGCATCGCGTACAGCCTGAAGACGGTCGTAGTATTCAGAATGATTCTTCTTGAAAAAATATGAGAGATACAGAAGGGGTTTCCTGAGAATCTTGTGCTCGCAAAGCATGAACGTGAGCCGCCCCAGACGTCCATTGCCATCCACAAACGGGTGAATGGTCTCGAACTGTGCATGAGCGATCCCAGCGCGCACAAGATATGGCATCGGATCTTTGGCATGCAGGAATTTTTCGATGCTATCCAGGGCGATGCGCATATCATGAGGTGGCGGGGGCACAAACACTGCGTCCTTGAGCACTGATCCAGCGGGGCCAATCCAGTTCTGCTTGTTTCTGAATTCGCCAGCATCTCTTGCGCCCCGTACATTAGCCAACAGCTTTGCATGAATCTCTCGGATTAGCCGAAGCGAAAGGGGCAGAGTCTTCAATCGCCCCAGTCCATAATTCATTGCCGCAACGTAGTTAAACACGTCGCCAACGTCCTTCGTCGTCGCTTCTCGCGCTGCCGCCTCGAATTCCAGCACGTCCATAAGCGATGCCTGAGTGCCTTCGATCTGGCTGGACAGCACGGCCTCTTTGCGGATATACATGAACACGAACAATTCTGAGTTTGGCAGCGTCTCGGCGCACCCATCCAAGCGACCGACGGCGCGATCTGCTCTGGACAGTACCTCCAGAAATCCGTCATCGAATTTAATCCGGAGATTCGGCGGGAGCGAGGACGGGATGAACGCGTGATATCCAGTTGGTTGCTTGACGTAATGCCCGGCTCGCGTCGAGGTCTGGTGAAATGCCATATTCAAGTCTGCCGTGAATATAGATCAGATGCTCAATCCATATTCAAGTTTGATGCCCTTTAACTTGAATAAAAATAACACATCCAAAACAGACTTACTAGAAAGTGTTCGCGTTTGAGGGAAGTGCAAAGACCTACCCTGAGGACTCCACTCGCGCCCTCAAAAGGCGCTTGATTTCGGCGACGTGCTGGCGATCATGATTCGCCCGTTCCCTGATGAGCGCCAATAGCCTGGAGGCGGCTCGTTTTTTTCCTGGTGGCGAAGTTTTGCGGCCTATTTTCTTGCCCCGTCGCCAATCCTTAAGTCATGCCATCGCCGGATCGATCTTCTCCGTATCGACGCCCAGCTCTTCAAATGCCCGCGCCGCCTTTGCCGCGTCGAACTTGCCATCGCGCGCCAGACGCGACAGCGCGGCTGTGACGATGGATTCCGCGTTCACCTCGAAGTGCCGCCGGAGGTATTCGCGGTTGTCGCTGCGCCCGAAGCCATCGGTGCCCAACGTAACCATGCGGCCGGGGAGCCACGGCGCGACCTGGTCGGGCACGGCTTTCATGTAGTCAGTGGCGGCGATGATCGGGCCTTGGGCTCCATCGAGCGCGGAGACGAGGTAGGACCGCCGCGGCGCCTCGCCGGGATGCAGGCGGTTCCAGCGCTCGGTGCGCAGTGCCTCGCGGCGCAGCTCGTTATAGCTGGTCACACTCCACACGTCCGCGGCCATCGCGTAGCGCTCCGCCAGAATCTGCTGCGCGCGCACGGCCTCATTCAAAATCGGACCGCTGCCAAATAGCTGGAGCGCGGCTTTGCCGTTCTCGGCTGCTTTGAATTTGTAAATGCCCTTGAGGATTCCCTCCGTCACGCCTTCGGGCATAGGAGGCATGGCGTAGTTCTCGTTGTACAGCGTCAGGTAGTAGAAACGGTCCTCCTGCTGCTGATACATGCGGCGGATGCCGTCCTGCACGATCACCGCGATTTCGTAGGCGTACGCCGGATCGTAAGCCGCGCAAGTCGGAACGGTGCTGGCCAGTACCAGGCTGTGGCCGTCCTGGTGTTGCAGGCCTTCGCCCGCAAGCGTCGTGCGGCCCGCGGTGCCGCCCATCAGGAAGCCTTTGCCGCGCGCGTCGGCGAACGCCCAGATCAGGTCGCCTACGCGCTGGAACCCGAACATCGAGTAGTAGATGAAGAACGGAATCATCTCCACCCGGTAATTCGAATAGGCCGTGCCCGCGGCGGTGAACGATGCCATGGAGCCGGCCTCGGTAATGCCTTCTTCCAGAATCTGGCCGTCCTGCTGCTCCTTGTAGTAGAGGAACATGTCGGCATCGTGGGGCTTATAGAGCTGCCCGGCTGAAGCATAGATTCCGAACTGCCGGAATAGCGATTCCATTCCGAAAGTCCGCGCTTCGTCGGGAATGATCGGCGCCACGCGCTTTCCGAGCTGTGGGTTCTTCATCAGCGTGGTCAGCAGGCGCACGAACGCCATGGTCGTCGACGGGTGCGGCGCCTTCGACCCCGCCGTCAGGTCGGCAAAATTTTCGAGCGGCGGCGCCTGGATCTGGCTCGGCAATACTCTCCGCTGCGGCATGTAGCCACCGAGCTGCCGGCGGCGCTCGCGCAGATATGCCATCTCCGGGCTGC
>JBGPKX010000404.1:0-4900 GCA_041486185.1 Bryobacteraceae bacterium
AAGCCGTTTGAATACCCGGCTGATAACCAGTTCGGCACCTACCCCTATAACGGGATGTTCGGTCCGAAGCAGATCCAGCAGGACCTTTCGCTGGGTAAGGACTTCAAGATCACCGAAAGCAAGAAACTGAATATTCGCGCCGAAGCATTTAACGCATGGAATCACACCAATCTCGGCGACCCCAGCAACGATGTGTCGGCCGATAACGCCGGACAGATCACCAGCCTGTCACCGTATACGCAGATGCGCAGGCTGCAGTTCGGCTTCCGCTTCGAATTCTAAGCGCGAGCCCTGGCTATAAGAGACGTCCGCTTCAGTGGCTTTCTTCACTGCAGCGGACGTTTTTTTGTGTCTTCTCGTGTTTGCGCGATGCCGGCCAGCGTTTACGGCTTGGCCAATCGAGCCCGCGCCCGGGCCAGATTCTCTCGAGCCGTCCTGTGATTGGGATCGATCTGCAGCGCCCGCTCGTAAGCTGCAATGGCTTCTTCGATGTCGCCCCGGATCGCCAGCGCCGTGCCCAGGTTGGTGGCGATGTCGGCATCGTGGGGCTTCAGCCGGGCCGCCTCACTCAAATGCGGCAAAGCCTGGTCGTAACGCCGCTCCGCAATGTACAGATTGCTCAGATGCACGTGCGCTTCGGCATCCTCCGGGTGGTCCTTCAGATATTCTAGGTACGACGCAATGGCCGCTTTGGCGTCTCCCTGCGCCTCAAACGCTCGCGCCAGATTGTAACGCGCGTTCGCGTACGCGGGGTCGCGCACCAGCGTCTCTCTTAGCTCCCGCACCGCATCGTCCAGGCGGCCCAACACCATTAGCGACGTGGCGAGGTTGTTGCGGGCGACCGCACTTTCTGGCCGCGCTTCCAGCGCTTTTGCAAAAAGACCGAGCGCTTCCTGATGCTTGCCGTCCATTTGGAGAATCCCGCCCAAATTGAAGTTGGCCACAAAATCCGACGGATACTTCTCCAGGCGCCGGCGCATCAGCGCTCCTTCCAACGCTACCCGCGGATCGCTTTGGCCTTCCCCATGCGGCAATACTTGCAGCCACACATGGCCCATCTCATCCTCGGACCGGTCGCCGTTGCGCACACGCTTCGGCGGATGATTCGGATTCCGGGGATTCTCCGCCGAATTGTCGTAGGTGATGCGCATGTGAACCGTCGCGCCCTTCGGCAGCCGCACCGGCTCCCGGTACGTGTACACGGCCTGCCAGTTGATGTCCCAGTCGTTGATGCGCACGAGCCAGCGGCGGTCGCCACCCGGCAGCACGGCCCAGCTTTCAATGCGCTTGCCAACGTAATGGGCGTGCGGATAGATCGCCAGCACATCGCAGTCCACCGGCAGCGTCAACTGATCTGTAACCGAGTAGTCGCGCGCCCCGGGCGGTATGTCGATGGCTCCATCGTGCTCGAGTTGCAGGAGCATGGGAAACCGCCGCGGCGGCTGTTTGGCGAAGTAGAGCCCCAGCACAGGCTGAACCGGCTCCGGCTTGCCCGATGGCTGCAGGTGCAGGTTCACGATGAGGTCGTCGCCGGGGGCCAGGCGCCACGCCATGTCGTCGGGCGTCTGTTGGGCGGGCGATCCCGGCTTCCAGAACAGAAAGTGGGAATCCGGTTCGAACTCGGCACCCGACTCGGTTATCAGGTCCATGCCCGGGAACCCCGGCTGCCCGTCCTTGCCCTCGCGCTCGCGCCACGAACGCGCGTGATCCAGCACCACATTGGCATGATGCACGACGCGCTTGTTGCCCGGACGCAACTCGATGGCCCGGACATACCGCGTGTCATTCTTGAGATCAGGGAGATCGAGCGGCACCACGAAGTTGCGGAATACGTCGCCGCCGCCCGCGGGCAGAGTAAAAGGGCGTGGAATTTGCACGACCAGATCGGGTGGCCCCAACTCCCATCCCTCGGTAAAGTGCGGCCTGGGCGGCAAATCACCCGGATTTCCTTCCGGCGCTCCGCCCTCCACCCAGCGCGCAATCCGCTCGATCTGATCGCCGGAAAGCCTGCGCGTTCCTTCAAACTCCCCGTACCCAGGCTCGGGTGGCCACGGCGGCATATACCGCCGCCCGGTGACGGCCACGATCTGCGAAGCGTGGCGCTTCACGTCGGCATACGTGAGCAGCGGGAATGGCGCAGCCTCCCCAGGCCGATGGCAGGGCGCGCACGAGTGAAAGACGATCGGCGCGATGTCCCTATTGAAGGTGACGGGCTCCGCCAGAAGCGGCAGCGCCAACAGTACTGCGGCGAGAAGCGCGATCACAGCTCCATCAGTCCTACCCGAATTCTGGCACACTCCGTCGTGACACCGGAAACTTGCGGGCGCGCGATGAACGGTCGCGCCGATCTTCTAGAATGGAGTCGAGGCTTTCTGGTTTTGCGGCCTGCGCTCTTCCTTCTGATCGCTATTGTTGCCGGTGCGGCGCAAACTCGCCCGACGCCCCCCCCTGCATGGCGCGCCGAAGTCGACGCTCTGAAGGCCAAGGGCGATGCCGCCGGAGCGCTCGCCCGGCTGGAGCAGGTCGAGCAAAATGCCAAGCCCTCCGCGGCTTTAGAAGACGAGATGGGATTCCTGCTCGCAGTTCTCAATCGAAGAACCGACGCGGCCAATCGCTTCCGCAAGGCCCTCGCCATCGATTCCAAATTCGCGGCCGCGCATTACCACCTTGGCGTCGCGCGGTGGCTCGAGGGCGATCGCCAGGAAGCCCTGCCTTCGCTGGAACAGGCCGCCCGCCTTGGCCCCAAAGTCTTCGACTATCGTTATCGCTACGGCGCGGCGCTGGCTGAACTCGGCCGCAACGCCGATGCGGTCGCAGAATTCAAGGCAGCCACCACTCTCGAAGCCCGCAGCGCGGCCGCGTGGAACCAATTCGGTCTGGCCCTCCAACGCCAGGGCGACCGCAAGAGCGCCGCGGAAGCCTACGCCAAGGCTGTGAACCTCGAACCCTCCGATGCGGACTTCCACAACAACTACGGCATCATGCTGCTCGAAACCGGCTCTCCCGAAAAGGCCATCACGCAGTTTCAAGCCGTACTGGCCGCCGACCCGCGCAACCTGGGCGCACTCGGCAATATCGGCCTCACCTACCTCAATCAAGGCAATCTGACCAAGGCCATCGACCAATTCGAGCAGGTACTGCAGCTCGATCCCGCTTCCCCGGTCGTTCAGTACAACCTCGGCCTTGCCTATAAACAGAAGGACGACCTCGCCAACGCCAAGCTGCATCTGCGTCGCGCCGCCGAACTCGATCCGCGCCTGCCCGAAGCGCACTACACACTCGGCGTCGTTCACTGGCAGGATGGTGAGTTCGCCGATGTCATCCGTGAAATGCGCGCCGCTATCGCCGTGAATCCCAACTATGCCGAAGCTTACTACCTGCTCGGCACCGCACTAAAACAGAGTGGCCAGCCCGCGGAGGCCATCGACGCTCTTAAGGAAGCCATCCGACTCAATCCCAACACACCAGGCCCGTTCACTCTGCTCGGACAGATTCTGCGCGCCAAGGGCGATACCGAAGGCAGCCGCCACGCTTTCGCCGAAGCCGCGCGCATCAAGAAACAAAAGGAGAGCGAGCAGAAGACGATGTTCGACCGCGCCGTGATGGAGACGGTCGGCCCCGCCGCAGGCATGAGGATGGACAAGAAACCATGAACGGCGAGCGCCGTGGATTCATCCGCTCTCTCTGCCGTTCGGCTATCGTCTTTTCGTTCGATCAGATCGCCGGCGTGCTGCGCGCCAAGGACTCGCCCCTGGGGATACAGTTCGTCAACGTGGCGCGCGAAGCCGGCCTGAGAACGAAAACCATCTTCGGCGGTGAAAAGCGCAATCGCTATCTGCTCGAAACCACCGGCTGCGGCGTCGCCTTCTTCGATTTCGATCACGACGGCTGGCTCGACATCTTCCTAGTCAACGGCACGCGCTTCGAAACCATGTTCGATGCCGCTTCGGCGCCCACCAATCGGCTGTTCAAGAACAATCGCGACGGCACTTTCACCGATATCACCGTGAAGGCCGGCCTGGTGCGAACCGGTTGGGGCCAGGGATGCTGCGTCGGCGACTACAACAACGACGGCCGCGACGATCTCTTCGTAGCCTATTGGGGCGACTGCGCGCTCTACCGCAACAACGGCGACGGCACCTTCACCGACGTCGCGAAGCAGGCGGGCGTGACTACCGGAGGCGGCAAACTCCCTCGCTGGAACACCGGCTGTGCATTTGTCGATTATGATCGGGACGGCAATCTCGACCTCTTCGTCGCCAACTACATTGATTTCGACGTCAAGACCGTGCCCACCCCCGAAGCCGGCACGTGTCTATATAAAGGACTGAAAGTCGCGTGCGGACCGCCTGGTCTCGATGGCGGCAAGAACATCCTGTTTCACAACAACGGCGACGGCACCTTCACCGATGTTTCGAAGAAATCGGGCATCCTCAATACTTCGGGCACTTACGGGCTGGGTGTGCTGGCCGCCGATTTCGACGACGATGGCTGGCCCGACATCTACGTTGCCAACGACTCCACGTCGTCCGCGCTCTACAAGAACAACCACGATGGCACCTTCACTGAAATCGCTATCGAAGCCGGCGTGGCCTACGGAGCCGACGGCAAGTCGCAGGCCGGCATGGGTGTCTCGGCGGCGGACTATGACGGCGATGGACGCCTAGACATCGTCAAGACCAACTTCGCCGGCGACACCTCCAGCCTCTATCACAACCTCGGCAACAACACGTTCGAGGACACGACGTTTCAGGCCGGGCTCGGCCGCAACACCCGTTTTCTCGGCTGGGGCGCGGCGTTCCTGGATTTCGACAACGATGGCTGGCCCGATATTTTGCTCTGCAACGGCCACGTTTACCCTGAAATCGGCGACACCGGTACCGAAGCCGGCTACCGCCAG
>JBGPKX010000405.1:0-4886 GCA_041486185.1 Bryobacteraceae bacterium
AGCGCCGAGATCGCGCCGACGGCTGCCAGAACGGGTGCTGCGATGGCGCCAACAGCGGCCACGGTAACCGGGATCTCAACGTAGGTGTTGCCTTTGTCGTCTTTGATGATGATCCGATTCACGTTGCCCTCGTGAATCAAGGATTTCACCCGATCCACCAGATCTCGTCCTAATACCTGGACCTCTTCAACGAAGTGTTCGATGCTCACGGGCGCCTCCAGTCCAACATACGATAGTGCCGGTGGGAATGTTCCTTTAGCGGGTGGTGCCATTTTAACCTGCCCATGGGACCGGTGATGGGAGTTTCCGCGGGATAGACATGATGTCCACGCCCGTGTTTACGGTGATTGGACGGCGGGCCATCGGAGCAACATTCGTGCTGTCCGGATACAGGAAAAATATGCCCCGATTCTAGTGTTTACTCGATGGGCTTGGGCGGAGCGGGCGGGATGGCCAGCTTGCGGAGAATCTCGTTGACGTAGGCTGTGGTTTCGGGAAGTGCGGGAACGCCACCGGCCTTGTCCACTTTTTCGGGTCCCGCATTGTACGCGCCGAGCGCGAGCGAGAGGTTGCCGGTGTAGCGTGTGAGCAACTCTTTCAGGTATTTGGCGCCGGCGCCGATGTTCTCTCTGATATCGAAAGGATCCTGTACGCCGAATTGGGTGGCGGTGGCGGGCATGAGCTGCATCAATCCCAGGGCGCCTTTCTCCGAGACGGCGCAGGGGTAGAATGCGGACTCTTGCTGGATTACAGCGTTCAACAGACGGGGATCGAGTCCTTCCTGCTGTGCGGTATCGAGGACGATGGGCGCGATGTCGGCCTCGGGCACGGCGTCGCAGAAGACGCCCGGCTGGGCAGTTTCCACCGAGGTGAACGGAGCCGTGGCGATCTCGGGTGGTGCGAGTGGAGCCAGGGTGAAGAAGGACTCCGCACCTGGGACTGACTGTTTTGCCGGGGTTTGTTTGCCGATGGAGGCTCCCATGCCGGCCGAGCTGGAGGCGCGCTGCTTGTTAAGGGCAGCCTGCATGGCGGCAAACGTGGACTGGCGCTGCTTTTGGGCCAGCGTCTCCGCGGTGCTCTGGGCGGATGCCGCGCTCTTCGTCGCGTTGTCTGTCGAGGCTATCGCACTGGCCTGGGGCGCTTGACCCGCGATGCTAACCAATGGGATAGCCAGCACATTAACCATCAGCCAAGAAGGACGGAAAGATCCCATTTCTCAAGTAAGGATCGACCGAAGACTGAAGAACTTTAGTAAAAATCTTAGAAATTAACCTACTCTGGTCGAAGAGCCCTAATGAGGGAGCACGGCAGGCAGCCCCCCCGAAAGAGGACGTTGTTATGGACATCACGGGAGTAAACGCAGTAGGGCAAATCCCCGTGAGCACTCCTGCACCCGCCACGCCGGAGCAGCTCGCGGAAAACCGCGATCTGGTTCAAGCCGTGAAGGCTCTCAACGCCGCGGCCAGCTTTGGCGACAACAACGAGCTGAGCTTTCTGCTGGATCGCAACACCCGGTTGCCGGTGATCCGCATTGTGAACCGGAAAACAAATGAAGTGGTGGACCAGATCCCACCCGAGTACGTGCTGCGGCTGGCCGAGGAATTGCGACAGGGCGAGAAGTAATCCGCCCGGATTGGCGCTTTTCCACTCCGACAAAAACCTTAGATCGAGCCGATAAGTATTGCAGGAGCTGAGTGATGCAAGCCAACCCCTACGCCACCTATCTTGAGGCCAACGTATTGACGGCAGAGCCTGTCGAACTGGTCCGCACCCTCTACCGGGCGGCGCTAGATGCAGTACGCGATGCGCGCGGCTGCCTGGCAGCGGCGGACATTCCAGGGCGCTCCACCGCTGTCTCCAAGGCGGTTAACATTATTCGCGAACTGGCCTTCGCCATCCATCCCGCCCACGAGCCCGGACTGGCGCGCAATCTGCTCGAGCTGTATGACTACATGCAGCGTGGCCTGCTGGCGGCCCATCTCGCACAGTCGGATGCGCCGCTTGCGGAAGTCGAGGGCTTGCTGAGCACCCTGTCCGAGGCGTGGGACCGCGGGGAGACGCACGCGGCGCCGGAAAGCGCCCTGACGCAACAGGCGAGCTAGTCTGATTCCACTGCTGGCATTTTGTAGCGCAGGGCCACGCGCATTTTGCGGGACCTGCGGATTCTTGGTCATCAAGACTAAAGTGCCGCAGGTCTTCCGCAATCCCGGCGGCAGCCCTACGCTACAGGATTTTTTTAAAGTTTACCGATACACGGAATGATTCGCGCCATCCGGCGCTGAGGCAAATCTATTTGAGTGGAATCAGGTAGAAATCTACGATCCGACGGCTCACTTCGCTGGTGTTCACCTGATAGCTGCCTGAACTGACTTCGGACTGGATGGCTTGGAGGCGGCCGGGCTCGAGGCCGGCAGCGGCTTGCGAGAGCGCGGACAGGTGGACGTGATCGCCGCCCGTGGGCGTGCGTGCCGCTTTGGACGTATCGGTCTGGGCCGGAGACGCCGGGGCGACTGCCATGTCTTTTGCAGTGGGCTCGATCCGCATATAATCACCTTTCCTTCCTTATCGTCCCGAAAGTTCGCAAATTCTAGTGCTACCCAGGGGTACCCGGAGAGATAGCAGGGTCCTGTAGACCGTGTAACGTTAACTATGCCTTATTGGGCCGACCCTTTACAACACTTTCACGGTTTGGAAACAGACACTTGCGCCTTCTCGGGGTCAGACGGGCTGCTCTGGGATTTGGCCGTCAAACCTTGCATGATCAGCCGGGATAATCCCAGCCCGCCGCGGGCAGCCAGTGCCTGGGCAAACTGCTCCTCCGCCAGTTCCATGGCCGATTCGCCGGATGGATCGTCGCCCGTGCCCAGCCAGTTTGCCGAACCGGATTCGTGCATGGATTTCAGGATCTGGGCGATGAGCAGGGACTCGAACTGTTTGGCGGCGTTCTCGATCTTGTCGGGATTCGGTTTGGCTGGCGCAGTAAGGGCACCCGGGTTCTGCTCGACAAGGGCGGGTTGTGCATTGGATAGACTGCCGATGGTCGCCATGTCAGATCACTTCCAGTTCGGCTTCGAGAGCTCCGGCGGCGCGCAGGTTTTGCAGAATGGCGATAATGTCGCGCGGGGTCGATCCGATGGTGGCCAGCGCGCGCACCAGCTCCTCGATGGTGGCACCCTGCTTCAGAATCAGATTGCGCGTCTTTTCTTCTTTGGCGCCGATGCCGACCTGGGGCACCACTTCGGCAGTGCCGGAAGACAACGGTCCTGGCTGCGAAACCGCGAACGTGGTTTGAATCTGGACCGTCAGGTTCCCGTGCATAATGGCTACCGGAGAAATGTGCACATCGCCTCCCATGACGATGGTTCCCGTGCGCTCGTTGATCACGACGCGCGCCGGGCGGTCGGCATCCACAGGAACCTTTTCCAGCTCGGATAGAAATTCGATGGATCGCGCAGTGTAATCGGGTGGAATAAGGACGCTGACCAGCGCGGAATTTTCGGCGTGAGCGATGGGCGTTCCGTCGGCGGCGAATTTGCGATTGACGGCCTCGGCGATTCGGGCGGATGTCGTGAAATCGGCGTCGCGTAGTTGCAGCCGCACGCGCCCATTGGGATTGACTGATGGCGCCGGGCGCTCGACAATCGCGCCACCGGGCACGCGGCCGACGGTGGGGTGGTTGACGGTTTGATTGTTGCCGCCGTTACCCGCGACGAAGCCGCCCGTGACGACCGGGCCCTGCGCGACGGCGTAGACGTGCCCGTCGGCGCCGCGCAAACCAGTCAAAAGCAGCAGCCCGCCCTGGAGGTTCTGGGCGTCACCGATGGCGGCCGCGGTGGCGTCGATATGCGAGCCTGGCTGGGCAAACGGCGGAAGCGTGGCGGTCACCATGACCGCCGCGGTGTTCTTGACGGTGATGGCTTGCGGCGGAATCGACACACCCATTCGCTCCAGCATGTTCGCCAGGCTCTGGGCGGAGAGGATGGTCTGTTTGCGGTCGCCCGTCCCATTGAGACCCACGACCAGCCCGTATCCGATCAGCTGGTTGTCACGCATGCCTTCGACCGCGACCAGTTCTTTCAAGCGCGTGGCCGCAGACGCCGGGCGGGCGCCGAGAATCGCGAGCAGCAGGACCGGGAGTACGGCGGATCGCCTCATGTTTCAGAAGGGCAGAAGCCCGAGCAGGATGCGGTAGAGGAGGAACGGCCGCCTCACGGCGTCATTGATCACGCCTTTGCCATTGATGCGCACTTCGAGCTGGGCGAGGTGATCGGAACGGACCACGTTTCCTGGAGACAGGTCGGCCGGGCGCACCATGCCACGCACAATGACGGTCTGGCGTTCGGAATTCACCTGAACATCTTTCGCGCCTTCGACCACCAAGTATCCGTTGGGCAACACGTGCGTGACACGCGCGGCCAGGGTGGTGGTCAGGTCCGTGGTGCGCGAGGTCTGGCCTTCGCCGTCGAGCTGCGTCTGGCCGGACACCTTGGCCAGGTTGGACCAGGGGCCCGTTTTGCTGGTCAAGCCGGCCAGAGCGGCAATGGAGTTGTTGGTTGAGGACTGGCGCTGGGTCTTGGTGACGCCCTTGGACGCGGCTGCGGCGTGCTCGACGACCAGCACCGTGACCATGTCGTCTACCTGCCTGGCGCGCAGGTCGCGGCCCAGATCGGTAAGGCGCGATGCGGGGGTCCATATCGATCCGGGAGAGGAGACCGGCTCGGCCGCACCATTCGAATGGCCCAGGGCGTCTGCGATGTAGCGATCAAGCGGCGACGGTTCGGTGTCCTTGTCTTTCTTTACGAGCTTGGAAAATCGGGGAAGGCCGGCGGAGCAGGGAGGCGCGGCCAGGCCGAGTAAGAGGCTCAGTAAAACGAATGCAGCGATGC
>JBGPKX010000406.1:0-4865 GCA_041486185.1 Bryobacteraceae bacterium
AAAACATGAGATTCAAGAATCAGGCGATCTCAGACTAACCCACTACAAAACCTCAGAGGGGATTCAGACGCTGCGCGCTTTGCCCCGTGAAGTCAATGTTAACGTACTACGTTGGCAGCAAACCAGTTATCGTTGATTAGCGGTTTGGGACTGTCATTGGTTTACATTCGGAGTGGGGTATCGATGTGGGAGCTTGCGGTTGAACCTTTTGGGGGAGGTATCGAGGCGTGGGCCGAAGTTAGTTCAGTGGGCGATTTGCGGCAACGGAGGGTGAAGCTATGCGCTTCGTTTCTGGGCGGCGTTGAGTGAGTCAACAATAGACAGGCAAGAATGCCTGTCCTACCGCCCAAGTTATTCCTGGGCGGGCCTACCACCGCCATGAAAGAGCGCCGGCGCGAGTCCGGATTGGCTTGGCGACGACTCGGGTCGCCACCAAGCCGGGATGTGAGTAGCGCTCACACTCCACACCATCAGAGCGAACACCACGACAGTTCTTGCGGCTTCGGCCAGCGGTTCATTAAGACCGGCTGACAGAAAAGGATGGCGAATTACTTGTTGTAAGGGCGTCGTGAATACGATCGCAATCGCCAGAGGCTTCCACCATCGCCAACTCATTCTTAGGCGGGAGGCGAGCGAAAACAAAAAAAATCCCAGCAGCGGACACACAAGAAGGGTGGCAAGACCGAAGAACCCTCCGAATTCCTCCACATGGCTCAACTGGCTGTGATTGATTGTTGGCTCCCATCCGTGGGCGTGGCTCCAGAAGCGCCAGATCGCCAACAACGCATGTTCGAAAAACCCCTGATAAGTTGAAGGCGGCAACGGTTTGGATGCATCCAAAGTCATCCCCGAGTAAACTAACCCGTGTGTAAGCACCGTTGCCAGTGTGGCGCCGGCGCCGATGGCGAGAGATTTTCGCATAAGCCCTCTAATCTCCTTATCGGCGAATCGAGGTGAGATTTCGACCAATCTTTCGACCGTTGCGCTACCAAGACGCCAATGGAGCTTGGTTTCAACCTGGGGACTCCGTCCCAAACCTCATGCCGGCTCTCCCCGTTTGATACGATCAGCTCTGATGAGGCTGGTATTTGCGAGCGCTGCCCTGTTTCTGGCTGTGATTCAGCCATGCGGAGCGGTCGATTTCAGCCGCGGAGAAGACCGGCTGGGGATAGCTGCGCCCCGGCTCGAGCTCCAGCAATGGCTGCATTCGCCTCCGCTCGAGACGCCGACGCTGAGAGGCAAGGTCGTCCTGGTCCGCTGGTGGACGGAAGGGTGCCCGTTCTGCGTGGCAACGGCGCCGGCGCTAGGGCAGCTCGATCGTAAATACAGCAGCCGCGGGCTCGAAGTTATTGGAATCTTTCATCCAAAACCGGCTGGGGATTGGAGCGTGGAGAGGATGCGGGCCGCCAGTGACCGGCTGGGGTTCACGTTCCCCGTGGCGCTCGACGCGGATTGGAGCGCGCTGCGGCGCTGGTGGCCGGACCTCGAAAAGCGCGGATGGACCTCCGTTTCGTTCGTGGTGGACAAGAAGGGGGTCATCCGCTATGTGCATCCGGGCGGTGAATTTCACGAGGGCCGGCGGGGCGAAGAGGGCCATGCGCGTTGCGAGCGGGATTACAAGGAAATCGAGCGGGTGATTGACGGTTTGCTCAACGAGTAGATCCTGAGCCGGGCGCGGCCAGCCGGGCGTTCAGGTGCTCCCGCAATCGAGAGCGCCGATTGTGCCAGCCCGCGGGGCTTGACAACCGGACCGAAATCGCCGATCTTTTGAGGTCTGTCCAGCGATGGCTAGCTCAATCGGGCGTTTCGCGGCCGCCGTGCTTGCGAGCGTTATCACCGCTTCTGCAGCGACTGCCGCCGAGCAGTGGCTCAAGCTCACGTCCTCACACTTCGAACTCTACACCACAGCGGGAGAAAAGAAGGGCCGCGAGGCCATTCTCTATTTCGAGCAGGTGCGCGATTTTTTCGGGAGAGCCAGCGGGAACAGGAAGCCGATTACGACGGCGCCAGTGCGCATCATTGCATTCCGCTCCGATAAAGAATACAAGCCGTACCGCATCAATGAATCGGCGGAGGCGTTTTACCTGGATGGCTATGATCGCGATTACATCGTGATGCGCGCCATCACGCAGGAGAATTACCCGGTCGCGGTGCACGAGTTCACACACCTGCTGGTGAAACATTCTGGCATCGAGATTCCGATCTGGTTGAACGAAGGGTTAGCCGATGTGTACTCGTCGATGAAGCCGCTGGGCAAGAAGGTCCTGGTGGGCTCGCTGATCCCCGGACGGTTTTACTTCCTGCAGCAGAATAAGTGGATGCCGCTCGATGCGCTTACTTCGGTGGATGCGAAGTCGCCCTATTACAACGAGAAAAACCGCGTGGGCATCTTCTATTCGGAGAGCTGGGCGCTGGTGCACATGTTGCTCCTCTCCCCCAAGTACCGGCCACAATTCAACAAGTTCCTGGCGGCGATGTCGTCCGGACTGCCGGCCAGCGCGGCATTCTGGCAGACGTACGCCGAGACCCCGGCGCAGGTGCAGAAGGACCTCGAGCAATACATGAGCGGGACGCAATTCAGCGGGGTGCTGTTCGACGTCACGCTGGAAAAATCGGCGGAAGAGCCGGATATTGAACCGGCGCCGGCGCTGGAATCCGGCATGGCGCTGGCCGATCTGCTGGCGCTGACGAGCAAAGGCGAGGCCGCCAAAGAGGCATACGAGAGCCTGGCGAAAGAGAGTCCGAAGAGCTGGGAGGTGGAAGCCGGGCTTGCGGAGCTGGCGTGGCGCGCGAAGAATCCGGAAGAAGCGCGAAAGCATTTTGCGCGGGCGGCCGAGCTGGGCAGCACCAATCCGCGCCTTTACTTCGACTACGCCATGGTGCTGCGCGAGGCGGATGAAAAAGAGAGCGCAGCCATTCCGGCGCTGCAGAAGGCAGTGGCGCTCGATCCCGATTATCAGGACGCGCACTACTACCTGGCGTTCTGCCTGCTGAGCGACGGCAAGTATCAAGAGGCGGTAGACCATTTCAAAAAGGTGAAGCACATCAAGGTCGAGCAGGCGTTTTCGTACTATCACGCCATAGCCTATGCCGATTACCAGCTCGAAAAGTGGGACGACGCGCAGAAGGCTGCCGAAGGGGCGCGAAAATATGCGCGGCAGGTGCCGGATATTGCCTCGGCGGACGACATGCTGCGCGCGCTGAGCCAGGAGCACGAGCGGCGCGCTACGATCGCGCAGCAGTTGGCGGCGCTGGCCGCGGAGCAAGCAGCAGGGCCGCGTGGCGCGGGTGAACCGGTAGCGGCCGCGGAAAAGCCCAGGCAGCTTATTTCACGGCCGGACGGCCCGGATGCGGCGCCGGCAACGCCTTCGGTGGTGGGAAGGCTGCGCCAGGTGGATTGCCTGGGGAAAATGGTTCGCCTGCACATCGCGGCGGCCGGCCAGAAGCAGATGGCGCTGGCGATTGTCGATCCCGAACGTGTGACCATCAAAGGCGCGGAGGGCGGAACGGCCGATCTGACATGCGGCGAGCAGAAGGGCAAGCTCGTCATTGTGGAATACCGGAGCCGGCAGGATGCCAGGCTGGGAACGATCGGAGATGTGCGCTCGATCGAGTTCCAGTGACGGCGGCGCGCGAGACGCATCGGGCGATTCCGGCATGGTACAACTCGGGGAATGGCTCTTGAAGCGGTAGAGCACCGCACTTTCAGCGCGCGCCTGGATTGTCACTATCTGCTGCACGCGCCCGCCGGAGTGAATGGGTCGACGATGCTGGTGGCGGCGCTGCACGGGTTTGGCTCGAACCCGGAGGTGATGCTGCGGCTTACCAAGATGTTGCTGGGCCCGCGGCACGCCATCGCCGCGGTCCAGGCGCCCAGCCAGTTTTTTCTCGCGCCGCATTCGAGCGAAGTGGGATACTGCTGGGCCACGCACAAGCATCCGGATGAATCCGTGCGGCTGCATCACGAGATGCTGCTCCACGTGCTGGATGAAGCCGGCCGCGAGCATGGAATTCCGGCGGAGCGCAGGCTGCTGGCGGGCTTTTCACAGCCCGTGGGGATGAACTACCGCTTTGCGGCGACGCATCCGGATGCGGTGCGCGGCGTGATCGGCATCTGCGGTGGCATGCCCAAGAATTGGGAGGACGGACCGTACCGAAGGGTTTCGGCGGCGCTACTGCACATCGCGCGCACGGAGGACGAGTTCTATCCATCCACGGTCACAGAGCGTTATGCCGAGCGGCTGCGGCTGCGCGCCGACGATGTGGAGTTTCACATGATGGAGGGCGGACACCGGTTTCCATCGAAGGCGGGGCCGATTGTGGAGCAGTGGATGGGGCGGGTGTTCGGGAGTCACACCGGATCGTAACCTGCCCTCGTGAGAGACGAAAGCCGCTGACTACGCCTCGCGCGCCCCGTCCTGCAAGAACGTTCGCAACCGGTGGCTGCGGCTGGGGTGACGCAGCTTGCGCAGGGCCTTGGCCTCGATCTGCCGGATGCGTTCGCGCGTGACGGCGAAGTTTTGGCCCACTTCCTCGAGCGTGTGCTCGCTGCCGTCTTCCAGGCCGAAGCGCATTTTGATGATTTTTTCCTCGCGGGGTGTGAGGGTCTTCAATACCTGGGCGGTCTGCTCGCGCAGGTTCAGGTTAATGACGGCTTCCGAGGGCGAAATTCCAGTGCGGTCGATGATGAAATCACCCAGGTGCGATTCGTCCTCTTCACCGATGGGCGTTTCGAGCGAGATGGGCTCCTGCGCGATACGCAGCACCTTGCGCACCTTCGAAACCGGCAGTTCCATGCGCTCGGCCAGCTCTTCGTTGGTGGGTTCACGGCCCAGTTCCTGGATGAGCTGCCGCGAGGTGCGGAT
>JBGPKX010000407.1:0-4851 GCA_041486185.1 Bryobacteraceae bacterium
GCTCAACCGACTTCCGCTCGCCATCCAACAGCAGACCGCGCACGTAGACGGAACCCCAATGTCGGCGCTCACTGCGCCCGACCGGTTCCAGGAGATCCACCAAAAACTGTTCCAGGCGCTTTCGGCATCGATCCAACTGGGCGTCGGTCATGCCCAAACATATCGCCTGTTTCTTGTTTTGTCAATACTTAACGTTGTAGTACTAGAGTACAAGCCTGATTCCCGCACCTCGCTCTCCATGATCTACTGAGCACGGGGTTAGGGTGTCGGCCTTCAGACGAAACCTCGTTCCATTGATCTGCATTGCGTTTGTCGCCGCGAGTGTGGCCACCGGAATCTTCTACGGTCTCCTCGGCAGCAGACTACGCGAGTCTTCCGCCGACACGCCTCGGCAGCCCATTGTGGTCGCGGCGCGGAACCTCGAGCGTGGAACGTTGGTGACGGCGCAAGACGTGAGGCTTTCGACGTGGGGCGGAGCGGATCGGGTCAAAGGCAGCTACGCGGCAGTTGAGCAGGTGGCCGGCAAGACGGTCTACATCCCGGTGCAGGAGAACGAACCGATCACCGAGACGCGGCTCGTCTCAGGGGATGGAAGCGCGGGAATCGGGATTGCATCCGGGATGCGCGCTATCTCGGTGCATGCGTCGGATTCGAGCGGCGTCCTAACGCTGCTGCGCGCCGGATATAAGGTGGACGTGCAAGTGGTGGGCAGCGAGCGTGGGGGTGAGCCCCGGTTGCGTACCACTCTGCAGAACGTGGAAGTGCTTTCGGTTCAACCGGCTGAGCCGAACGAAGGGCGCCACGCGGATGGCCTGGCCCTCGCCGATTCGGCGGCGCGCATCCGGCTGCTGCTGCGCAATCCGCTGGATGAAAGCCGAGACTCCCGGCCCAGCCTGACACTGGCCACGGTGTTTGCCGATGGCCACGCCCGGCGCGGCGTACAGGACCGGAAAGTGGAGCATGCGGCGTCCCCGGCAATGGAACAGGCCAGTATCGATGACCCTGCCAGCGGCGTTTCGAGACGCGTACAACTGCTGGTGCGCGTGGCTGGCGCGGAGCCTCAGGCGGTCAAGGAAATGGCCGCCAGGTTGCGCTGGGCGCGACCGGCGAAGGTGTTCCAGGCGGTGGCGCTCGCGCCCGGCCTCGCCTCAGAACAAATAGTCCGCTCCCTCGAGGAAAGCCACCAGATCGCCGTGCTATCTTCCACGGAGCTTTCGACTGGCAATAACCGCCGCGTTAGCATGCAGGCGGGCGCCGCGCGCGGTGAGTGCGGCTTGCGCATCCGGCTTCTGCCGTTGCTCGGTGAAACCGGGAACCTGCGCGTCAGGGTACAAGCGGAGATTACGGCTTCGCGATCCACAGGCGTGCCTGCCCGGAGAATGGAAACCGAGGTCGAGCTCGTCGATGGGCAGAGCTTCCTGGTCGTCGGGCTCAGTTCTCCGGCCGATTGGCCGATTCTGGCCAAGCGCCTTTTCGCTTTGCCGCCGCCACACAGCGGCAGCCGGGAACTGCTGGTGATCGTGACAGCGCACATCCCCGGGCTCACTCACACCGCTGCGCTGGCCAAGAGACGCTAAGACGCCACGCATGCTCGCTGTCATCCTCATATTGATTTTTGCGATTATCTTCGTGATCGCCTCGGCGGCGGTGACGGCCGGTTCAATTCTGCTGGAGCGGCGGCGCCTTCCAGGGGCTGGTGTCAGCGCGGCCGGCTCTTCACCAGACGCGACGCCACTGCTGCTCAAGCAACAACTGCTCAGCACCATCTCCATCTGGCAACAACTGCTCACCCGATTTGATTTTGTCGAAATCCTCAAAACGCGCATCGCCGAAGCGGGCCTGAAGTGGTCGGTGGGCAGGGTCACGTTGGCCATGTTGCTTTTGGCCTCAGTGGGTGCGGTGATGATGTTCGCGTTGGATTGGGCGCCGGTAATCAGCGTGCCAATAGCTGCCGCCGCCGGGATCTTGGCGCCGCATTTCGTCGTGGTCGCCAAACGCAAGAAACGCCTGCAAAAGATCGAGGACCAGTTTCCCGATGCGCTGGATTCTCTCTCACGCGCCTTGCGCGCGGGACAGTCCTTTGCCGCTGCCATGGAGCTGGTGGCCAACGAGTGTCCCGAGCCGCTGACTCAGGAGATGCGCAAGGCCTGCAGCGAGTGGAAGCTCGGCCTTGGCTGGAACAATTGTCTCGAAAACCTCGCCCGCCGGTTACCCCTGCTGGAAGTCCGTCTCTTCGCGGCCGCGGTGTCCCTGCAAAGCCGTTTCGGCGGCCGGCTGAATGAAATCCTGGAAGAACTCGCCAAGACCACCCGCGATTCCGTCGCGCTGCGCGGGGACGTTCGCGCCATCTCGGCGCAGGGACGCATCAGCGGCATGGTCCTCACTATTCTGCCCATCGCTCTCACGGGCATCATGCTGGTCACGAGCCCGGCTTACATTGGTGTCCTGTTCCAGCACCCGTCGGGCAAGTATCTTGTCGCAGGCGCCCTGGTCTGCCTCGTTTTGGGGCACTTGAGCATTCGGCGCATCGTGGACATCAAGGTGTAGAGCATGAAGGTGTAGAGGCATGCGCGAATTCTGCATACTTGCTGGTTTCTTTCTTTCGGTGATGATGGGCACCGGCCTGGTGGGTTACGCGGCGTTGTTCCGCCGCCAGACCAGCGAGGACGGCAGTCCACTGATGGACACGTTGGGACGCATCGGGCGGGCCGCGCCGGTCCGGCCTCAGGAGTCGGACCGTTTGCAAATGCGGCTTGGCCTGGCGGGTTACCGTTCTCCCGGCGCGGCGCCGGTCTATTCCGGCATCCGCGTAGCCTCAGCCGGGTTCATCGCCCTCATCGTCTTCGGCATCGCGCTCTCCAGGGCCCAGAGCCTGTACCCCGCCGTTCTAGCGGCTTTCTGTGCCGCGCTGGTCGGATTCATGCTTCCGCAAATCGTTCTCAACCGGCGGATCCGGCAACGCTCCGACAGGCTCCGGGCCGGACTCCCAACAGCGCTGGACTTGATGGTTCTGGGTCTCGAAGCCGGCCAGTCTCTGGACGCCGCCTTCCACGAAACTACGCGCGAGCTGCGCGCGCCCTTTCCCGATTTATATGCAGAGCTGAGCCTGGTGCAGTACGAGGTTTCCGCGGGCAAGAGCCGTGCCGATGCGTTCCGAAACCTGGCGAAACGCAACCAGGAGACAGAGATCCGGCGTCTGGCACAGGTGCTCATCGATAGCGATCGCTTCGGAACCAGCCTGGCGCCCGCATTGCGCACGCACGTTCATTATCTTCGGCTGCGAATGAGACAGAGGGCGCGGGAGGCTGCGCGCAAGGTGGCGGTGAAGCTGATCTTTCCGGTTTTCTTCTTGATTTTTCCTTCCGTGCTGCTGGTGACGCTCGGCCCGGCGGTGCTGCAGATTGTTTCCCAAATTGGGCCGATGTTGACCGGCGGTGTACCGTAAACCTGCCGCGGCGGAGGGACCGGAAGGCCGGAGGAAACTCAGGCCATGCTCTCGGCGAACGCGCGCGCGAGACGCACCAGAAGCTCTCGGGTCCGCACCATGGATCCGCGGCCGTTCTGCTGCAGCAGGATCTCCAGTTCCCGGGCGTAATGGCCGATATCCGGTAGACCCACGGAGCCCGCGGTCGCCGCCCAGTGCTGCACCACAGTAAGCGTCTCCTTCGCGTCGAAGCCCGCGCCCAGGTTGCTGATCAACTTGCCGCTCTGCTGCATGCCTTCGGCCACGAACGCCTGTCGCGTTTTCTGCAATGCCGAAGGAGGCGCAGCGGGTGGAAGATCCGGCGTTCGCGCCGCGGGTTGGCTGGTTTTCGACAGGTACTGCCGGATGAGCGCTGGAAATGACCGCGTATCGATGGGCTTGGTGATATAGCCGTCACAACCCGCCTCGAAGGCCTTCTGCTCATCGCCCTTCATGGCGAATGCGGTGAGCGCCAGCACCACGGTGTTCCGGGTTTCCGGATGGGCTTTCAGGCGGCGGGTCATCTCGAGGCCATCCATGCCCGGCAGTTGAATGTCCGCCAAAACCAGGCTGGGGCGAAAACTCTGCACCATCTCCAGGGCCTCTTCGGCCGTGCTCGCCGTGCGCACGTCGAAGCCCTGCCTGGATAAGAGAACCCGCACCAGCTTCAGGTTCACGGGCGTATCGTCGACGATGAGAATCGAATTACTGGGCACTAGGAATCCTCCCGCGGCGGGGAACGGACCTTCGGATCGAGCATCGGCCGCAGGCAAAGCAGGTGTACTCCACCATGTGACAGCCAAACAGCGATCTCATTGTATTTTTCCCGCCGTCTTGGGCGAAAGTAAAATCGCCCGGTTTTAACGGTAAAATCTTTCCCTTTTTTCGCAAAATGTCCATTGACTTTAGTTAAAGATGCAGCACTCTCTGAAGTGAGCGCGGGCGGGCGCGCATGGGCGCCGGGAAGACAGAGAGTTTCAGCTTGGGGTCGGCTAAGCCGCCGAAAGCCTCACTTTCTTGCGGGGCATCCGCGCCGTCCTTGGCTGCAGGCGCGAGCGGCAGGACAGCGAAGAAGACGCTTCCAATACCGGGCCTGCTGCGGACGCCCACCGTGCCCCCCTGGCCCTCAACGATGCGCTTCGTGAGGGCCAGGCCAAGGCCTGTGCCCAGCCCGGGCCGCACGCTGTCGAGCTGCTGGAAATCGCCGAACAGCCGGGGAATATCGGCGTCTTCGATGCCCGGCCCGGTATCCTCCACCTCGATGCGAAAGGCGTGGGCGCCTTCCGGCCGCGCGCGAAGCTGAATGGCGCCGCCTTCGACCGTGAACTTGATGGCGTTCGAAAGATAGTTGTAAACCACCTGTTTGAGCCGGCCGGCGTCTGTGACCA
>JBGPKX010000408.1:0-4803 GCA_041486185.1 Bryobacteraceae bacterium
GTATGTAGTAGATGAGCAGGGTGATCCAATGGCGGTTTTCATGTTGGCCGAACCAGAGACTGATAACCGGGTTACCGCTCCCTCTGGTCACGGCTCACCTATGTTCCCGGGCGCACACAAGGGATTCCATGCCATCCATCACTTTTATGTCGTGCACCCAGCTAACGGAGCGACCCTCGATGGATACAGAAGTTACGTTGTGAATGAAGCTCTGCGCGACTATGTCGAGACCTATCGGCTGGCAAACCGAACACATTCTGATCATCTCGCCCTACGTCATCGTTTACCGGGTACAGCATTCCGCCATTGAGATCCTGGCCGTGAAGCATGGCGCCCGCCGGTGGCCTAACTCGTTCTGACCCCCCTCCTACTCCGGCTGCTCGAACAACCCGATCTGCTCCTTTGGCACTTCCTTGCGCCGCCGGCGGGTCAGCGGGCTGCCAACCACCCCCAGCACGTGAAACTCGCTCAACGCTTCGCGCGGGCAGAAGACTTTCTGGTTGTTGGAGTAAGGCTCGGGAGGGATGAACGTAAATCCATAAGGGTCCAGTTGCAGGAGGTTGTTGGAAAGAATCCCGTCCATGATCTCGCCGTCGCGGAAACGCATCCGGACCCACAGTCCGTCCATTTTGGGGCGGGTGTGGAACACGCGCTGCCCGGGCTCGGCCTCCGCGGCCTCGAAATCCTTAACAAAACAAACGGTTTTGATCTCCTGGTAGGGGACAATGGCGACGGTTCCGTCGGTCTTCATGAGTTCAACGCCAGCCGCCAGAAGGTAAGTCTGCGAATTGACAAAACCCGACAGCGGTTCGCGGTCGAAGCGCCGGAGCAGTACTTTTTTGGTTGTGGAACCTGCCAAAGCTTCACCTGAAAACTAAACTGTTTCAAACATTTTCGCGATTATTGTATCATTGGCTCAATGTTAGACGGCTCAACGAGTGCCGCGGCGGAAGTGTGTAGGGCTGAACCCGCTCCCCATGGTGGGCTTGACGAGCAAATGGACAGCCCACTGGCGAGTCATATTACGGACTTCCTCAATTTCTGCAGAATCGAAAAGGGGTTGGCCGCCAATTCGCTGGAAGCTTATGGTGCCGATCTGACGCGATACGGAGCCTATTTCGGCAGCCAGAACAGTTCACATCTGCCTACAAATCATACAGATACCGTCCTCAGCTATCTGAACCAGCTTTACCGCTCCGGACTCGGCAGCCGGTCGATTGCACGCCATTTGGCGACATTACGCAATTTCTACAGCTTCCTGCTTCGGGAGGGGAAAATCGCCGCCGACCCGACCGAGCATATCCGTACGCCCAAGCAGTGGAAAAACATTCCTAAGTTCCTTAATTTGAGCCAGATCGAGAAGTTATTGCAATCTCCGGATCCTTCCAAACCCACTGGGGTTCGTGACCGGGCGATGCTCGAGTTGCTTTATGCCAGTGGCCTGCGCGTTTCGGAATTATGCCGGGTCGGGATCTCCGATCTGAACCTGGAGTTAGGTGTCTTGCGGACCACTGGCAAGGGCAACAAGCAACGGGTGGTGCCGGTGGGGCGCTCGGCGATAGCGGCGGTCCGGCGGTACGTGGAAACCGCCCGCGGCCGGATACTGAAAGGCCGGGGCAGCCGGTTTCTGTTCGTAACGGCGCGGGGCGGCGCCATGACGCGGCAGGCTTTTTGGAAGCTGCTGGCCGGGCATGGCCGGCGGGTGGGGATCTTCCGCAATCTGACGCCGCATGTGCTACGCCACAGCTTCGCCACCCACTTGCTCGAGGGCGGCGCCGACCTGCGCAGCGTGCAAACCATGCTGGGGCACGCCGACATTTCCACAACCCAGATTTATACGCACGTCATGCGGTCCAGACTTCGCAAGACCCTGGACGACCACCACCCGCGTGCTTGACCGCCATAACCGGATGCTGAGCGAAATGCGAGTTCCTGACTCCACGAGGCGCGCCCGATGAGCGACTACATGTTCATGTTGGAAAGCCATCTGAACGGGGATCAAAACCGCGTTGTGGCGGAGGTGCAGAACGCGGCCAGCCACCTCAACGTGAACCTGTTCCTCACCGGCGGCGCGATGCGCGACATGCTGGGCGGGTTTCCCATCCGCGACCTGGACTTCGCCGTGGAAGGCAACGCCCTCAAGGTGGCCAAGCTGGTGGCCGAGAAAAGCGGAGCGCGCATTACCGGCGTCGACGAAAATCGGCGCGCGGCGCACCTGATTTTTCCCGGCGCGATATCGGTCGAGATCGGGATGTCACGCAACGAAAAGTATTCCAAGCCCGGCGGCAAGCCGCAAGTAACGCCGGCCTTCATCCAGGACGACCTTCGCCGGCGCGATTTCACCATCAACGCCATCGCGCTTTCGCTGAATCGCGGATCGCGAGGGTTGCTGATCGATCCCACCAACGGCCTGGCGGATTTGGCGGCGAAGGAAATGCGCGCTACGCATTCCTACTCGTTTTACGAAGATCCGGTGCGCCTGCTGCGGCTCATCCGGTTCCGCGTGCGCTTCACCTTTACGGTGGAAGAGCGCACGCAGCGGCAATACGAGAACGCGCGCGAAGCCGAACTGGAGAAGCTGATTCCGGGCCGGACGCTATTCGAGGAAATGAGCGGCATTGCCGACGAGCCCAACGCCGGCGAAATCATCCGCGAGCTGGAAAATGCGGGCGTGCTTGGTATCTTCTCGGCGGCGCTGACCGGGGCCAAACTGGGCGTGGCTTCGATCGCGAAGCTCGAGAAACTGCGGCGGCTGCTGCCCGCGGGCAATGGCATTCGTCCGGCGGGGATGGGACCCTTCCTGTATGTGCTGGCGGAGAAACTGTCGCCCAAGGAGCGGGCAGACTTGATCCGCACCCTCGAGATGCGCAAGCCGGAAGTCGACTTGTGGCAGAAACTCGAGCCGCGCGCCAAGAAACTGGAGCACGTGCTGAAATCGCCCCGATTGCGGTTGCCCTCGCAGGTGTATCAGGCGCTGGCGAAAGCCCCGGGAGATGAGCTGCTGTTCCTGCTTTACCGCTCGCAGCAAAGGACGGTGCAGGATCGCATCCGCAACTATCTGCAGAAGTATTTCCCGGCCGCGCAGGAAGTCTCCGATGCCGAGGTGGAGAAGGCCGGTGGAAAACCTGGCACGGCCAAGTACCACAAGCTGAAAGAAGAGCTGATCATCGCGCGGCTGAACACGCGGAAGAAACCTGCGCCGCCCGAGCCGGTTGAGGCCACCGGACACCCGGGACCGCCCGGACATGCGGGGCCGGCGGCTGCCGCGGGCCGCGACCGCCGAGCTTCATGAATGCTCTGAAAATCGGCATTGCCGGTGCGGGTTTCGCCGCGCGGTTTCACCTGGAAAATTTTCCCGAGTCTGCGGTTGAGGTAGCGGGCGTGACGTCCGCACGCGCGGAGAGTCGCGAGGCTTTCGCCAAACAACACAAACTGCGCGCGTTCACGACGGTCGAGGAGATGCTGCCCGAGATCGACGTACTGGATATCTGCACACCGCCCTCGTCGCATCAGCAATACATACTTGCGGCCGCGCGCGCCGGCAAGCATGTGATCGTAGAAAAACCGCTGACCGGGTTCTACGGCTCGCCCGAAACCACGAGCAAGCGCCACATGCTGGACGCCGTGGTGGCCTCCGGCCGCGAGTTGCTGGACGCGGTGCGGGGCGCCGGCATCACGCTCGGCTACGCGGAAAATTTCGTCTACGCGCCTTCGGTGCAGAAAGAGCGTGAGATTGTCGAGCGGTCGCGCGCGCAGATTCTACGCATGGCGGGCGAGGAATCGCACAACGGATCGCACTCCCCGGTATACGGCATCTGGAGCGTGCAGGGCGGCGGCTCGCTGATTGCGAAAGGCTGCCATCCGCTGGGCGCGATCCTGTACTTGAAGCGTAAAGAAGGCTTGGCTCGCCTGGGGCGCCCGCTGCGGCCGGCAACGGTTTCAGCGCGCACGCACGCGATCACGCGCATCCCTGGCTTCGAAGACCGCGGCTTTCTACGCACGAAATATCAGGACACCGAAGACTACGCCCAGCTGCACGTGACGTTCGAAGACGGGACAGTCGCCGACGTGACGGCGTCGGAGCTGGTAATGGGCGGCATCTACGATTACGTCGAGGTGTTCGCCAACAATCACCGCACGCGCTGCCGCATCAGCCCGGTGGGCGTGCTGGATGTCTACAATCCGAAGCACGAGCAGTTCAAAGACATTTACCTGGTGGAGAAGCTCAGCTCGAACGAAGGCTGGATCCCGGCATCACCCGACGAAGGCTGGAGCCTGGGCTACGCGCGCGAGCTGCGGAACTTCATCGAGTGCGTGCGCGAGAAGCGGACGCCGGAGAGCGATCTGGAGCTGGCGCTGGACGTGACGCTGGCAGCTTACGCGGGGTACGTTTCGGCGGAGGAGATGGGGCGGGAGGTGGAGGTGCCGCGAGTGTAGCGGACCTTTCCAGCCAAGCACACGATGACGCTAGCCGAGCTCGTCAAACTCATGGAAAAATGCCAAGCCGATACTCGGGAAACGCTCGGTCCGGGAGCCGCCGGCCGTTTAGCGAACTGGCAAAAACACGAGTCGGACCTTCACAGTCTGCGCCAGTTCATCAAACAACGGCTACGGGTCGAAGCCCGTGAGAATGGCCGCAAACTCGAGCTATCCAACAAACTGAGTCTGGAGCGGATTGTCGTCTACCATTGCCCTGAGCTGTTTGAGGATGAGGACATCACGTGGGCAAATGCAACCCTCCAAGGACTGTGAACGCTGAATCGGCAGTAAGCTCGGACCACCGACTAATGAGGCGCTGATATA
>JBGPKX010000409.1:0-4790 GCA_041486185.1 Bryobacteraceae bacterium
CCACATCCAGCAGTCGCTCAAAGCTCACTCGATTTTCCAGAAAGACAAAGACTACGTCGTCAAGGACGGCGAAGTAATCATCGTCGACGAGTTCACCGGCCGCCTCATGCCCGGCCGCCGCTGGTCCGACGGGCTGCATCAGGCCGTGGAAGCCAAGGAAAACGTCAAGATCGAGCGCGAGAATCAGACCCTCGCCACCATCACCTTCCAGAACTACTTCCGCATGTACAAGAAACTGGCCGGCATGACCGGTACTGCGGAAACGGAAGCGGCCGAGTTCCAGAAGATCTATAACCTCGACGTGACGGTGATCCCCCCCAACCGGCCGATGATCCGCATCGAGCATTCCGATGTCGTCTACCGTACCGAAGAGGAAAAATTCCGCAACGCCGCCAACGAGATCAAGGCGCTCGAAGAGAAAGGCCAGCCGGTGCTGGTGGGCACGATTTCGGTCTCAAAGTCCGAGAAGCTTTCGGCGCAGCTCAAACGCATGGGCGTCAAGCACGAGGTCTTGAACGCCAAGCACCACGAGCGCGAAGCGCTGATCGTCGCGCAGGCCGGCCGCAAGGGCGCGGTTACGGTTTCCACCAATATGGCCGGCCGGGGCACCGATATTCTGCTCGGCGGCAACCCCGAGTTCATGGCCAAGGAGGCGCTGCGCAAGCAGGGCAAGGATCCCGATCAGTTGCAGATCAGCGCCGTCGGGTCGCCGGAGCGCATCGAATGGGACGCGACTCTTCTGAAATACAAGCAGGAGACCGATCAGGAGCACGATGAAGTGGTTGCTCTCGGCGGCCTGCATATCCTGGGCACCGAGCGCCACGAGTCGCGCCGCATCGACAATCAGCTCCGCGGACGCGCCGGACGCCAGGGCGATCCCGGCAGTTCCCGCTTCTATCTCTCGTTGCAGGACGACCTGCTGCGCATCTTCGGCGGCGAGCGCATGCAGAACCTCATGCTGCGCCTGGGCATGGAAGAAGACGTACCCATCGAGTCGCGGCTCATCACCAAGCGCATCGCCGCGGCGCAGAAAGCCGTCGAAGTCCAGAACTTCGAAGCCCGCAAGCACCTCATCGAGTACGACGACGTCATGAACAAGCAGCGCCAGGCCGTTTACGGCAGGCGGCGGGCGCTGCTCGAAGGCATGGATCAAAAGGAACACGTGATGGACATGGTGCGCGGCGCTCTCGCCACCTTCATCGACATCCGTTGTCCCGAGGGCCCGCACCCGGATACCTGGGACCTGAGCGGTCTGCGGCAGGATATCCTGAGCCAGTTCGGGCACAAGATCGATACCAGCGAAATCGCCGGCTTGCGGCGCGAGGCCATTGAAGACGTCGTGTTCGAGCAGCTCGCGCAGAAGTATCAGCAGAAAGAAGACCTCATCGGCGCCGATCTGATGCGCCAGAGCGAGCGCTGGATCATGCTCAAGGTCATCGACGACCAGTGGAAAGATCACCTGCTCTCGATCGACAGCCTTAAGGAAGGTATTGGCCTGCGCGGCTACGGCCAGAAAGATCCGCTGGTCGAGTACAAGAAAGAATCCTACGACCTGTTCGAAGCCATGATGGACCGCATCGAAGACGAGACCGTGCGCTTGCTCTTCTTCCTGCAGATCGCGCAGAATCCTGGCGAAGCCGGCCGCCCGCAGTTGCCTTTTGACGTGGATGAAGACGGTTATGAGAATGAAGATGGTGAGGAGGACCAGGATTCAGCCGCCACCCAGCAGCAGCGGGCCATCGCCCAGACATCCATCGCGGACTTCACCCGCAACATCCAGCGCAAGAAGGAAAAGGAGCTCGCCGAGCTGCAGATGGTGGGCGGCGATGGCAGCTCGAACGGCAGCAACAAGCAGGTGATCAAGGGCGACAAGGTCGGCCGCAATGATCCCTGCCCCTGCGGCAGCGGAAAGAAATACAAAAAGTGCCACGGAGCGTGAGGCGAGCGGCGCGGGGCCGGGAACCAGCCACCCGGCAGCACCGTCAAAGGGACATTTAATGAAATACGTTCTTGCGCTTCTTCTGTTGCCTGGCTTGTCGCTGGCGTCCATCTGGCCCGATAATTTCGGCGCCTTCCACCGGACGGCCGTCCAGCCGCTCGACGTGCCGGACCGGCCTCTTTGGGACGAATATGGCTTCCAGCAAGCTGAACAGGCTCAATACGAGTCCGGCCACCAGAAGCTTCTGGCGAGCGCCTATCGGCTTCAGGATTCAACTGGCGCACTGGCGGCGTTCGAATGGCAGCGGCCGGCAGACGGAAAACGCTCGGCGCTGGCCAAACTGGCCGTGGAAACTGCCGATTCGGTCATGCTGGCCCATGGCAATTACGTTCTGGTTTTCAAGGGTTACAAGCCGAAAGTGGCTGAAATTGACGCCCTCTACCAGAAGCTGCCCAGCCTGGACCAGTCGCCCTTACCGCCGCTAAGCGGCTATCTTCCTGAGGACAAACTGGTTGCCAACTCCGAGCGTTACGTGACGGGTCCCGCCGGCCTGCAAAAGTTCAGCCCGGCCATCCCGCCCTCGACAGCCGCCTTCCATTTGGGCTCTGAGGCCCAGTTGGCCAGTTTCCGGGCTCCAGGCGGTGAGATGAAACTGGCTATTTTCTCTTATCCGACCCCGCAGATTGCCCGCGAACGCCTTGTGGATTTCCAGAGGATTTCCGGCGCAATGGCCAAGAGGGCGGGTCCACTAGTGGCTTTGGTACTCTTTCCGCCCAGCGCGGACGACGCCGAAAGGCTCCTGGCGAAGATCCGTTACGAGCCAGCCATCACGTGGAATGTGCGCGTCCCAACGGCTCGCGACAACATCGGGAACTTGATCATAAATGCCTTTCAACTCATAGGGATACTGCTGGCCTTCTCCCTGGTCGCAGGCATCTCCTACGGCGGCATTCGTTCGCTGCGGCGGCGTGGCGGGCCAACTGGGGAGGGGGATTCCATGATCACACTCCACCTGGGTGATCGATAAAGCAAAGGTTATCTTTAGTTTAGCCCTGAAATGGCCAGCGGAAATGGGCGGGTGCACACTTTTTGCCCACCGTCTATGGAAATGTTCCTGGACCATAAGTTCCAAGGCTGCCGAAGCTTAGAGGCCATATTTTTCGCCCGGTTTTTTGCTTGACTTGAATGTGCCTCGGAATTTAATATCCAATCACTAAGTTTTTGACGGTTGCGATGCCGTCGAAAATGATTCTCCCATCGAACATCACCCTGGTAGAACAGGGGGATTGAATGCTCACCCTTCGGGGTGAGCATTTTTATTCTGGGGCAAGTAACCTGTACACTGTGATTTAGGAAACCCCTTGATCAATAAACTGCAAGTGATCCCGCTCGGCGGCTTGGGCGAGTTCGGGATGCACATGATGGCCCTCCGCTACGGAGATGACATCCTCGTAATCGACTCCGGAATGATGTTCCCGGAGGACGAACTGCTGGGCGTCGACCTGGTCACCCCCGACCTGACCTACCTCCGCGACAATCGCGAGCACGTACGCGCCCTGGTTCTCACGCATGGCCATGAGGACCACATCGGAGCGGTGCCATTTTTCCTTTCGGACCTGAATGTCCCGGTTTACGGAACGGCGTTCACGCTCGCGCTGGTGGAGCGCCGCCTGGAAGAGTTCGACCTTCCGGAAGAAGTGGAATTCCATGCGATTCAGCCGCGCCAGATCCTGGAAATTGGGCCGTTCAAGATTGAGTTCATTCACGTGACGCACTCGATTGTGAGCGCGGTCGCGCTGGCCATCACGACGCCGGTCGGCGTGGTGATCCACACCGGCGATTTCAAAGTCGACCCGACCCCCACCGATAACGAGCTGTTCGATCTGCACACGCTCGCCGACTACGGCAAGCGCGGCGTGCTGCTGCTGATGTCGGACTCGACCAACGCCGACCGCATCGGCTATTCGGAATCGGAGCGCGCCGTGCGTCCGCGGTTAGAGGATATCTTTAACCGGGCCGAGCGGCGCATCCTGATCTCGTGCTTCAGCTCGTCGATCCATCGCATCCAGCAAATTCTCGATATCTCCGAAGAGTTCGGGCGCAAGGTGGCCATTGTGGGCCGCAGCATGACGTCGGTTTCCGAGATCGCGCATGGCCTCGGCCTGCTGAGCATTCCCGACGGCATTCTGATGCGCCCGCAGGACGTGATGGATGCCGCGCCGTCGAAGGTAACGGTGCTGATTTCGGGAACGCAGGGCGAACCTATGTCGGCGCTCTCGCGCGCGGCCGTGGACAATCATAAGCATGTCTCGATCGAGCGCGGCGACACCGTGGTGCTCAGCTCGCGCATCATTCCAGGGAACGAAAAACTGATCTACCGCATGGTGGACCATCTGGCGCGGCGCGGCGCCGACGTGATGTACGGCAGCATGAACCCGCCGCTGCATGTCTCCGGCCACGGGAGCGTGGAAGAGCTGCGGCTGGTGCTGAACCTGGTGCGGCCGCGATATTTCGTGCCGATTCACGGCGAGTACCGGCAGATGGACAAGCACGCGCGGCTGGCCGAGCACCTGCGCCACTCGGGCCTGAAAGAAATCTTCGTGATGCAGACCGGCGACACTCTCGAGATCGACGAACACGGCGCGCGGCGCGGCGAGCGCGTGCCGGTGGGCCGGGTGTGCATCGATTCCGGTTCGGTGGACGAGGTAGTGGGAGACCTGGTGATTCGCGACCGCCGCCACCTTTCCGAAGACGGCATCGTGCTGCCCATCATCGCCATCAGCAAGCACACGGGGCGCGTGGAGAGCGTGCCGGAACTGGTGAGCCGGGGGTTCACGGGGGCGGAGGACGG
>JBGPKX010000410.1:0-4787 GCA_041486185.1 Bryobacteraceae bacterium
CGCGCACGATGGCGGTGACCTGCTGCGCGGGCGAAAGCGCCGTGAGCACTTCCTCCCCCATGGCCTTCTGCTTGATGTTCTCGATCAGTTGCTTGACCACCCGGAAATTGACGTCGGCTTCGAGCAGCGCCACACGGATTTCGCGCAGAGCGCTCTCCATGTTTTCCGGCGTCAGCCGGCCTTCGCCGCGGAGATTTTTGAAAACCCGCTGCAGCTTTTCCGATAGGTTGTCGAACATGATCGGTTTACGGGGTTACAACCGGACACACAGAGGCACGGTAGCAGCCAGTGGTGATTTATTTATTATACAGGAACTTGCGGGCGGATTTCGGGCCGCGAATGAACGCCAATCAACGCAAATAAAAGACGCGGGTCGGCCCTTCCGGCAGTTTGTAGGGCGGTCCCTCTGGACCGCGGCGGACGCCCCCCGTCCCCAGCACGGCAACCGGCAAGCGGCCCAGCCGTGGGCGAGTACAACCATTCGCGTTCATTCGCGGCCCCTGGTTTTTTCCGCACTGCGCGCCCCTACTCGCCCAGTGCGAACGCCACCACCGCATCGCCCTGTTTGCTTCCCAGCTTGCCATGGCCCCCGGCGCACACCACCACGTACTGCTTTCCGCCCGCGCTAAACGTCATGGGTGTGGCCTGCGCGCTCGCCGGCAGCTCCGCTTTCCAGACTTCTGTTCCGTTTTCAATATCGAACGCCCGCAGGTAGGGATCCTTGGCGGCGGCGGTGAAAACCAGACCGCCTGCGGTAACCATCGGACCTCCCAAATTGACCGAGCCCGGAGGGAGTCCGGGCGCCAATGAACCGAGCGGGGCTTCCCAGCGGATTTTTCCGGCGTTCAGATCGAGCGCCACGAGCGCTCCCCAGGGCGGCGCCGTGCATGGAATCTGGCGCGGCCCCCACAACGGTTCGCGATACACCGCGTAAGGCGACTTCCGCTGCGGCGCGAACTCGCCATGCAGCCGGTTTTTCTCGGCCTGGTGCACTTCATCGATGAACTTCTCCCGCGGGATGAGGTGCAGCTCGAACGGCAGCCGATTGGTATTGGCCAGCAGCAAGCCCCGCTCCGGATCGATGGCCGCGCTGCCCCAGTTGACGCCGCCTACATTGCCCGGTACGGCGATCGTTCCTTCGAGCGATGGCGGCGTGAAGATGCTCCCCGAATGCAAGGCCGCGATCTTCGCCCGGCACCCCTCGCGCTCTTCCGCCGTCAAGCCCCACGCGTCATTGGGAGTGAGTTTTTGCGGAACCAGCGGCTGAAAACTCGATACCGGTTGTGTCGGCCAGGTCTTCTCACCGGGTACGGTGCTCTGCGGAACCGGACGTTCCTCGACCGGGTGTAGCGGCTTGCCGGTCTCGCGATCCAGCACAAAAACGTTGCCCATCTTGGTCGTAACCGCCACCGCCGGCTGGCCGTGAAACTGGATCAGCGCCGGCTGCGAGGCCACGTCGTAATCCCAAAGGTCGTGGTGCACCACCTGGAAACTCCACACCAGCTCGCCCGTAGAGGCACGCAACGCCACCACCGAATTCGCGTGCGCATTATCGCCGGGCCGCAGGCCGCCATAAAAATCCGGGCTCGCGCTGCCCGTGGGAACGAAGATCAGGCCGCGCGCGGCATCCACGGAAATAACGCTCCATGCATTCGCCGCCCCTGTCCGCGGATTCTGCTTCTCCGCCCACGGAATCGGGTCCCAGCTCCATCGCAGCTTGCCCGTACGCGCATCGAACGCGCGCACCACGCCTCGCTCGAGATCTACGGCGCGGTTATCTCCGATCGACGAGCCGGTGATCACCACATCGCCCACAATCGCGGGCGGCGAGGTCACCTGGTAATCGCCGCGATCCCGCAGATTTACGTCACGCGTGAGATCCATGGCGCCCTGCGCTCCGAAATCCTGGCAAGGCTTGCCGGTGCGCGCATCGAGTGCGATCAGCCGCGCGTCGATCGTGCCCACAAAAATCCGCGACCGGCAGACGGCGCTTGCCGCGGCTTTTGTATCGGTCCAAGCCGAGACCCCGCGCGAGGTGACTTCGGAGTAGCCGGAACGCCGGTCGATGTCCGGATCGTACTTCCATCGCTCGGCGCCGGTCGAGGGATCGAGCGCGATTACCTGATCGAACGGAGTGCTGAGATAGAGGCTCCCGTCAAACAGAATGGGTGTGGCTTCGAACGCGGCTTTCTGGTTGAGATCGCTTGCCGGCTCTAGCGCGCCCGTGTGGTAGGTCCACGCAACTTTGAGCAAGGCCACGTTGCTCTTGTTGATCTGCTTGAGCGGCGAATACCGCGTGCCACCCGCGTCGCGCCCATAGGCGGGCCAGTCTCCATCATCGGCGCCCAGCGCCAGGCCGGCGGCCAGCAGCGTTACGATTGAAATCAGCGTCATCGTCAACCCTGAGATTGAGGGATCAGAAAGATCCCTTACGCTTTCCCTTCCGGTCCGAATACGGAGAGTTTGTGGCCGTCGGGATCGTTGAAGTTGGCGGCCCACAGCGGTCCGGTCACGTTGCGGGGCTCGTGCGTGAACTCCACGCCGCGTGCGGCCAGGGCCTGGTGCGCGGCCCGGACGTCTTCAACCGAGAAAACCACCTCGGTGGCTCCTGCGATCGGGTTGCTCACGCGCGCCAGTGACTCGCTGAGGCACAGCGTCACACCTCCGCCATCCAGGAATGCGAATCCTTCGTTCTGGCCCTTGAGCACCAGGCCTAACTTGTCGCGGTAAAACGCCACCGAGCGCGCCGCGTTGGTCGCACCGAGCATCACGATACCGATTTGCGTCAGCTTGAAATTTAATTCTTCCACCGGCCGCCCCCGGCCTATTATTGTACTCATGCGCGACATTCGATACGCTTTTCGCATTCTGCTGCGCGATCCCGGCTTTGCGTTGATCGCCATCATTGCCGTGGCGCTCGGCATCGGGGCCAACACAGCCATCTTCAGCGTAGTGAATGCCGCGTTTTTGCGGCCGTTGCCCTACCCGGCAGCGGCCCGATTGATGGTTGTCTGGGACCATCTGTCGAAACTGGGCATTGCCGAGTTTCCGGTTTCCTACGCCAACTATCTCGACTACAAAGCCGGCAACCGCGTGTTTGAAGAGGTCGCCGCCTTTAACTCCGCCGAGTTCAACCTCACCACGGCCGAGCAAACCGAGCGCGTGCCGGGCATACGGGTGTCGGCAAACCTTTTGGAGATGCTGGGAGCCGTTCCGGCGGTGGGCCGTGTTTTTCTTCCCGAAGAGAACGCACCGGGGCGCGACAATGTCGTGGTGCTTAGCGATTCCCTGTGGCGCAGGCGCTTTGGAGCCGACCGGAGCGCTGTCGGGAAAACCGTGATGCTCGATGGCAAATCGCTCGAGATCGTTGGCATTCTGCCCTCTGGCTTTTCATTTTCGGCCGGCAACCCGGCCCCAGAGATTTGGACGCCCCTGGCTGTGCAGGCCAATCCCGACCGCACAACCGGCGCGCTGCAGCTGATCGCGCGTCTCAAGCCCGGCGTCAGCGCCGAACAAGCGCGTGCCAACATGGCCGCCGTCGCCCGTGGCGTCGAGGAGCGTTATCACCCTTACCGCGGCCCGCATGGTGAAGACGCAGGCTACGGCGTGACCGTGGTTTCGCTGCGCGACCAGCTGTATGGCAGTATGCGCCGGGGACTGCTGGTGCTGCTGGCGGCAGTGGCGTTCGTACTACTGATCGCCTGCGCGAATGTGGCCAATCTGCTGCTCGCGCGCACAGCGGGGCGACGTCGCGAAATCGCCGTTCGCTTGGCGCTGGGCGCTGGACGTTTGCGCCTCGCACGACAACTGCTTGTTGAAAGCGTGACCTTGGCCCTCACCGGCGGAGCCCTCGGCCTGGTGCTGGCGTTTTGGGGAGTTGGAGCGCTGCCCGCCCTGATAACCATGATGCCCGCCAGCCTCCCACACCTCGAAAGCATTCCTGTCGATGCCCGCGTGCTCGGGTTCACATTGATGGTTTCGCTCGTCACCGGCTTGGTGTTCGGCGTCGCACCGCTCGTTGAAGGCTCGGCCTTGCACCTGAGCCAGGCCCTGAAGGAAGGGGGCCGCGGCATGACCGGAGGCACGCGTGCCGGGCGGCTGCGTCACATTCTGATTACCGCCGAGGTTGCGTTCTCGCTCGTGCTCGTTATCGGCGCGGGCCTGCTGATCAAGAGTTTCACACGCCTGATGAGCGTCGATCCCGGCTTCCGCACCGAGAAATTAGTCACGGCACGCATCTCGCTTCCGGAGAACCAGTATCGCGAGGACCATCTGGTGACGGCTTTCTTCCGCGAGTTGGTGGAGCGAACCCGGGCCGTCCCCGGAGTGCAATCGGCGAGCGTGGTGTCACGCCTGCCGCTGACCGGAGGATCTGGCGGCGACCCATTCAGCATCGAGGGGCGCCCGTACGACGCGAACGGCAAAACGCCGCAAGTCGCGAACCAGCAGGTCGTAGGCGCGGACTACTTCCGCACCATGCAGATTCCCATGCTCGCCGGCCGTGTTCTTGCGGACCCCGAGCCGCAGCCGGTGGCCGTGATTAACCAGACCATGGCACGCGGCTTCTGGGGTGGTGCACCGTCTGACGCCATTGGCCGCCGCATCGTGCTCGGCGCACCAAAGCCTGGCGCGGCCTGGCTCACCATCGTGGGCATTGTAGGTGATGTGCGGAATTCGACGCTCGATGCCCAGCCGCTTCCCCAGATGTATGTGCCGCTCGATCACGCGCCCGCGAGATCCATGGCCCTGGTGATTCGGACGGCGCAAGATCCGCGGACCGTCATTTC
>JBGPKX010000411.1:0-4787 GCA_041486185.1 Bryobacteraceae bacterium
CACCACAAGTTCGTGAAAGGCCTGGAAGGGAGAGACTGCGAAATTTACCGCAAGTCGGGCACCTGGTCGAAATATCACGCGGATGCCGCCCTCGTCAAGCACGGCGGCAAGACCTACATCGCCGTGGCTTTGATGCAAGACGAGCACGGCGGCGAGATTTTCCCGCAATTGATCCAAAGACTCGACGATCTGATTACCTGCAACTGAGCCGCTTTCAGCGCGGCCGCCCCTGTACCAATTTTTCGATTTCGCCCGCGATTGCCTGGTGCTCGACCGCCGAATTCACCCTTAGCACATTCGACATGAGCGCGATCAGGTATCGTTTCTCGCCAGACTCTACCACGGCGACGGAGTTCATCAGATTGGTCACATTTCCGGCGTACTGCTTGCAGTGGAATCCAGCCTCCGGCTGGCACTCAAATAGCGAGCCTGACTTGAAGAACACCGCGGCCTGCGCCAGCGCCGGAGCAGAAGCATAACGGCACCGCGGCCGCACGAAATACAGAAGCTTCTTGATCTCCAGGCTGGACCACTCATCCACGACCTTGCCCTGCTCCAGCTTCACCAGCCATCGAAGCAGTTCGTTCGGGCAGGCATAACTTGCGGCGCCCGGAATTACCTTCGATGCGTTGCGGGTGAAGAACGTCCCCAGGCGCAAGCGCGAGGCATCGATTCCGGCCGCGGAGAGCGGTTCTTCCAGAGCGGATAGCGCGCGCTTTGAGAGTTCCGGCTTCGGAGTATCGGCGAGGAATGCATCCCGCTCGGCTTTGGAGCCTGGATAACGCGCGCCGAAGCGCCGGATCAACATAGCTTGCTTCCATACTATCGAGCCGGCCGCATTCGAACTTTGGGAGAGCATGTGATCGAGCCACTCCCACAAGTTGAAGCGGTCGCCGAGACGCAGCGTTCTGTTCACCACCGCGGTGTCGCCGTCGTTATAGATCGGTACCGTCTTGCCGTCCGTGAAAATGAACGAGTCTGCTTCGACAATGGTGTCGTGCAGCACCTTCTGCCGGTCCGGGATCGCCGGCCAGGTGGCGGCCAGCGCGCCAAACAGGCCAGTCGCAACGCAAAGCTTTCCGACGCTGCCCGGAATCTTTTTGTCATCGCCGCGCAGCGAGGCGTAATGCGGTTTCTGCGGATCGGAAATGTCCAGCAGGGCCACAGCGTACGAAGGATCGCGGCCGCCGAAAATTCGTTCGATGCCAGCCTGCAAATATGGATCGCGCGGGGTGGTCGGCGTAATATCGAATGCCGGGTTGACGCCCTTCAGGCGCAGCAGGATCCGATCGCTCTTCCATATCGCACCCGGTGGGAGTCGGACGGCGCCCTTGATTTTTCCTTCATGGACCAACCGATAACCGATCAGCCGTCGAATCCCCGTTGATCCCGCTCCATCCAGGGGATATGTTCCCAGTGGTGGGGCTGTCAGCAGGAGCATCCCCGCGCAGGCCACTGCCAAAGTCGCCCGCATCGGGCTATGGGACCCCATCCAGCCGCACGTTCTCCGAGGGCTTTTCCGTTGCGTCCAGCCGGCTCAAGGCCTTCAGCGTTTGCTCTTCCTGGTAACGGGCCAGCGGCCGAATCTGAAAGAGGCGCAACTGTCCGTTTTCGAAGCCGAATTCGATGTCCCACGGCAGGACGTCTCCGCGCGCGGTGTACGCAGGCGGATACCGCCGTTTTACCTCCGCCACCATCTCACGTAGCTGGCGAATCTCATCCGGCATCAGCACGGTGTCGTTGCCGCTGACCGGCACATTCTGGAAGTCGCCACCAGGCCGCAGACTCTTCCGGTAAGTGCCACGCGCCTGTTCCAGCAAGCGCACCGCCCCGTCCGGTTTCAACAGCAGCGATTCGGCTACGCCGCCATCCACCACCGCGCTGACACCTTCGCTCACATTCACCGTGATATCTTCTTCGCCGGTCTCGAGGTTCACGGTCGCGATCACGCCCGATTTGTCGGACGGTACGGAGCGCAACAGCAAAACCGAAGGATAGACGTGCTCGCTGGCTTTTAGAATGCGGCTCCGCCAATCCCAGGCGCGCTCCTCGAACGGCGATGCCCAAACATCCTTGAGGGACTGCGTGATATTCCGGAAACCCACTTGATTCGGTACGGTGAGGTTCAATCCCGCTCCCGTAAACTCCGGCAGATCCTCCGCGTTGGTGTCGCTGCGGACAAACACGCCATAGGAACCGTCAAGCCCGAACGTCTCACGCATTCGAACTGCCAGTTCTTTCTCGAAAGCCGGAAGCAGCGGCATGGTCTGAATCAGCTTCCGGATCCGCGCGAGTTGGGGATAGATGGAGGCGTTCACCTCGGCCGTGGACGCGCCGGAATCCCTCATTTTCTCGGCTTGGCGGTACATGCTGGCAATCTGTTCGTCGAGGGCTGGCCCGCTATCGATGGACCGCTGGATGTGCTCATAGTAAATGCCGAACGGGACCACCAGGCCCGGTGCCACATTCTGCGGAAAGAAATGCGTGAGTTGTCCCAGGTTGGCGGCCTTCGGTCCCGCTCGTGCGCCGGAATCCTGCGCCGTCAGCTCGGTTAACGGGATCAGGCGCGTGTCGGCGAGACGTAGCTTGCTCGTGTCAATGGCGACGCGTACTCTGTTTGCGTTGGTTCTGCCCTCCGACTGTTCGATCTCATGCGGCCCCAGGCTGGCTTTCTCCCTCAAGATCACTACTCCGCCGCGCGTCACCGCGTAGAATAACTCGACATCACGCTTTCCCTGGAGCACAGGCAACAGAGCGGAAGGGACTGTCGCGTTCGGGATGCCCAGATTGGCCGCCAGAAGCTGTGAATGAGATAGAATATTCCCGCTGTCGAGGGTCAGGATGCCGGCCATGGGCTCCAGGTCAGCCAGCGTTTGGGGTATTACGTAAATCCGCGTGGGATCGACGGGCTGTTTATCGTGAGCGGAGTCGATGATGCCGAGCCGCCCGATGGCGACTCCCGGATTCAGCCCGACGATGCCGCGGTTCGAAGGATCCCCGAAGATGGAATGCCGGATTCCCGCAGCGCGATTGGCATCCGCGACGAGGATTTCGAGGCGAGCCGTTAGCGGTAAGGCGACGGAGCCGCGGAGCAGGTGATCCACCAGGCCGCCCGCCAGCGGCTCAACATCCTGGTAGTGCCGCGAGACGGGTCCGAAGTTCCTCGCCGCCGTAGCCTGGCACCATCCAGCGGTCCGTTCAAGGTAACGCACGGACCTCAAGTAATGCGACGCCGGCACCTCTCCTTCACGCTCGAGCGCCGCCACCTCGGTTTGCATGGCGTCCATTTGGCGTCTGGATAACAGTCCAGCTCCCGTGGCGTAGCGCATGTATTCGAGCAGGCTCGCCAACTGTTGCCTGCGTGACGCCTGCGCGGCGGGCTTCTGCCCCGAACGGAAGGCCTGCTCGAGCACCAGCGCGTTGAGATCGAGCATGTCCAGCTTCGCTCTGGCGTCACCAGGCGACGTCACCCGGCGAAGGATTTCCAGGGTTAGCGCCGATCCATTGTCGACCCCTTTTCCTTGTGTGATCGCGGCGGCGTACTCGTTCAACAACGCGGCGATGGGAGTCCCCGCAAGCTTTTTCTGAAACAGCGCGAGGCGCGTCTCCGGTCCAATCGCATACTGCTGCCGCATCAATTCAGCCAGTTCGCGGAGTTCGGGATCATCGGACTTTCGCTCGTCGATAAATCGCTCCACTGCTGCCATGTCCTCCGGTCCCGGCTGGGAGTGGATCTTGGAGCGGATGGCCTGAAATCTCGAATCGCGGCCCGCAATCGAGCCAGCCAGCGTGCGCGCCTTGAGTACCGCGCTGTTCGGAATGCCGTGCGGAATCGTGGCAATTAGCTGGTTGACCAGGAAATAGTTGCTTGCCACCCAGTCCGGATTCGCCAGCAACTGGATCAGAAGCTGCCGCCCGGTCTTCTCATCGTCCTCCGCCTGCCGCGAACCCCGGTATGAGCTGGCGCGCCGGTAGATCCAACCCCGGTCGGCCTGCGTCAGGTAATTCTCCAGCACGAACTCCCGAGCCAGCCAGTGGTCGCGCCGGGCATCAAAGAACGTCGGGAAATCGAGACTGGCGAGCACCGTGCCCACGTCCAAGTTCCATTGCGCGAGCAATCGCGCGGCGGGGCTTAGCTCAGCATATTGAACGCCTCCACCTAGCGACTTGCACGGTGTCCCCGCGGGCGGTTGCACCGTGCCGTCTTTACAAAACCAGCGGATCTGGAAGTAAGGCCCTTTAGGATTGGTTTTGAAGCCCTCGACGACCTTGCGCGCTTGCTGCGCCTGCTTTGAGTCCAGCGGCGGAATCAAGCCATCGCCCGCCAGAGGAGCAACCACGACAAGAAGGACAAGGCAACCTCTCTTGATGAAATGCATTTTGTGGGCCGTGCAGAAGATTCTACCCTTTGGAAGACATTCATGGGGAAGCACGACGTCCCACGCAGCCTTTCGCGCCAGAACGCTCCATTCACTTATCTCCACGGATGATGTGGGATTTGGGTTCTGTCGCAAACAACTCGACAGGCGGCTTGGTAGGGTGAAGAGCGATGCATAAACCCGGACCAAAACTGTTCCGAAGGCGGCATTTCAGGGACGACATCATCCTCCTTTGCGTTCGGTGGTATTTACGATATTCCCCTCAGCTACCGTGACCTCGAGGAGTTAATGGCCGGGCGTGGGCTCGGCTTGGATCATTCCACCATCGCGCGCCAGGTTCTGCGGTACGCCCTGGAATTGAGGAAACGGATCCGCCGGCATCGCCGCCGTCCCGGGGGCTCCTGACGA
>JBGPKX010000412.1:0-4779 GCA_041486185.1 Bryobacteraceae bacterium
ACGTTATCGGAACTGGTGAACGGGAAGCGCGGCATCTCTCCCGAAATGGCCGTCAGGCTGTCCAAGGTCTTCGGCGGCAGCGCCGAAAGCTGGCTGGTGCAACAGGCGCAGTACGATCTTGCACATGTCCGCACCGAGCGGCTGAAGCTCAAGCGGCTGGAATTGGTTTAGAGGCCATCATTGGCAGTTCGCCTTGCTTTGTGAGCGTTGCCACTAATGCCCATCAAGAACCCGCCCCATCCAGGCGATTTCATTCGGACGGAGATCATTGAAGCTGCGGGCCTGTCCGTGACGGCTACGGCCGCGCTTCAGGCTTCCCGCCCTGCCCTGTCCAGTTTGCTGAACGGCAAGGCCGGCCTGTCCGGCGACATGGCGCTACGCATCGAGAAAGCTTTCGGCGTGAAGATGGACACGCTCATGAGAATGCAATCCGCCTACGACATCGCACAGACCCGCAAGCGTGAGAAGGAAATCCGAGTGCGACGTATTCAACGCACAGCCAAGGTTCACCCTAGCCGCGCACCCACGAAAAGTTAACGCCAACTTCGATCCGGTACTGTCCACACCGCAATCAGCGACTTCGTCAATCCTCCCAACTTCTCCCGTACAATCTTCGCGCCCGGAAACAGGCGCCGCAAATCGCCAGTGTCAAGCAAGCGGATGTCGCGCAGATAATGCTCAATGTAAAACTCCCAGCGATCCGGGCTGGGGCGTTCGATCAGCGCCCACACCGTGAACTTTCGGGCGATGCGGCGCTGCGATGCGGGGGGCAGGAAGTGGAGGAACGGAGTGAGCAGGTGCGGCTCGATGGGGAACCAGCGGTTGGGCGTCTGCACCCAATAAGCCCGCCCGACGCGCGCGATCTCCTGGGCGAAGCGGCCCTGGCTCTCCCGGTTGCCCACGTGCTCGATCACGGAGTTGCTGAACACTATATCGAATGCGCGGTCGCGGAACGGAAGCGCGCGGCCGTCGGCAAATACACTAGTGAACTCGGCATCGAAGGCCTCGCGGGCGCGCGGCATATTGACGATCGTCACGCGCGGCTGCACGTCGAGCAAGGACCAGTTGAATGCCGTTCCACCCACATCCAGGATGCGCGTTTCATCGGTGACGTCGAATGTGCGGGCAAAGCGGCGCATGCGTCGCGAGCGGAAGTAGCGGATGGCGGAGTCGAGCAGAGGCTCCTCACTCGCCCGCAAGATGCAGGACTAGGCTGCGACGGTGCGGTCTGGCGCGGTGCTCAAACAGATAGATGCCCTGCCACGTGCCCAGCGCCAGGCTGCCATCCACGAGCGGGACGCTTAACTGCGTGGGCGTGAGAGCGGAGCGGATGTGGGCGGGCATGTCGTCCGGACCTTCGATGGTATGCCGGTACCAGGGCGCATTCTCCGGCGCGAGCCGTTCGAAAAACTCATCCAGATCGCGGACCACATCGGGATCGGCGTTCTCCTGGATCGTAAGCGAGGCCGAGGTGTGCTGGATGAAAACGGTCAGCAGACCCGTGCGGAGCCCCTGCTCTTTCGTCCAGTTTTCGATCTCTTTGGTGATGGGATAGAGCCCCTTGCCCCGCGTGGCCACTTGCAGGCGGTGCGTGAACTGCTTCATTCCACGGTGACGCTCTTGGCGAGATTGCGCGGCTGGTCCACGTCACAGCCGCGGCGCACGGCAATGTGATACGCCAGCAACTGCATGGGCACGATCTCAAGAATAGGCAGCAGTAGCTCGCTGGACGCGGGAATCTGGATGGCGTGGTCGGCAAGGCTGGCGGCTTCGTTGTCACCCTCGGTGACAAGCGCAATCACGATGCCTTCGCGCGCCTTCACCTCCTGAATATTGGAGAGCGTCTTTTCGTACAGAAGGCGGCTCTCCCCTTGCGAGGGATCGTGTGTGGCCAGCACCACCACGGGCAGCTTCTCGTCGATGAGCGCGTTGGGGCCGTGCTTCATCTCGCCCGCCGGGTAGCCTTCGGCGTGGATATAAGAAATCTCCTTGAGCTTGAGCGCGCCTTCGAGCGCCATGGGGAAGTGCACACCGCGGCCCAGAAACAGAAAATCGGTCGCGCGGAAAAGTTTGCGGCCCAGTTCTTCGAGCACCGGGTCGTGCGAGAGCACGGTTTCCAGCTTTCCAGGGATGCGCAGCAGCTCCTGCACCAGGCAGCGTGACGTGGCTTCGTCCAGAACTCCACGTGTCTGCCCGAGGTACATCGCCAGGATGAACAATGCCGTCAACTGGCTGGTGAACGCCTTGGTCGACGCCACGCCGATCTCGGGTCCAGCGTGTGTGTAAATAGTGCCTGCGGCCTCCCGCGTGATCATGGAGCCCACCACGTTGCAAATGGCCAGCGTCTTGGACCCCTTCTGCTTGGCCTCGCGCTGGGCCGCGAGGGTGTCGGCGGTTTCGCCCGATTGCGAGATGACGACCGTCAGCGTGTCGCTGCCCAGGATCGGATCGCGGTAGCGGAACTCGCTGCCGTAGTCCACCTCCACGGGGATGCGCGCCAGCTTCTCGATCATGAATTTTCCGGCGAGCGCCGCGTGCCAGCTGGTGCCGCAGGCGATGATCTTGATCTGCCGGAACTCTCGAAAGTGCTTGGGTGAGATATCCATCTCGTCGAGAAAGATGCGGCCCGTTTCCTGGCCCACGCGTCCGAGAGTGGTGTCGCGAATGGCGCGCGGCTGCTCGTAGATTTCCTTGAGCATGAAGTGCTTGTAGCCGCCTTTTTCCGCCATGATCGGGTCCCACAGGATGTGCGAGACCTGGCGGTTCACCGGGCGGCCTTCGAAATCGCTCAGCCGGACGCCTTCGGGCGTGAGCACGGCCATGTCGCCATCGGCCAGGAAGAACATATCGCGCGTGTGGTGCAGGATGGCGGGAACGTCGGACGCCACGAAATATTCGCCGTCGCCCAGCCCGATCACCACCGGCGGCCCGTTACGCGCCGCCACAATCTTGTTGGGATCGCTGCGCGCTAGCACGGCCAGCGCAAACACGCCGGTCAGTTGCTTGACCGCCGTGCGTACCGCTTCTTCCAGGTTGCCTTTGAAGTATTTCTCGATGAGGTGGGCGATGACCTCGGTATCCGTTTCGGTCTTGAAAACGTGCCCTTCGGCTTCGAGCTGGTGCTTCAGCGACAGGTAGTTTTCAACGATGCCGTTGTGGACGACGACGATGTCGCCTTTGCAATCGCGGTGCGGGTGAGCGTTCTCCTCGGTTGGCCGCCCGTGCGTGGCCCAGCGCGTGTGGCCGATGCCGTAACGGCCCTCGATCGGGTCCTGGCGGATGGCTTCCTCCAGGTTGCGCAGCTTGCCGGAGGCGCGGCGCACGCCCAGTGTTTCGTCATCGCAGTAGACGGCGATGCCGGCCGAGTCGTAGCCACGGTATTCCAGGCGCTTCAGGCCCTCGAGAATGATTGGAACGGCCTTGCGGGCACCCACATAGCCGACGATTCCGCACATGCATTCATTATAGGGGGAGCGTTCGCGCGAACCGCAGCGAAGTCCATACGTTGCGTGATTTACGTGGCTGTTCGTTTGCTTTTGGGTGAATTGCCCCAATATCGGGAGAGAATCCGGGCGCTCGAATCCACACATTATGAATGAGATACGTGCTGGCACGGCCCGTGCGCTCTGTTTCGGACGTTGGATCAAAGCCGAGTCTGCCACAAGGAGGCGAACGATGACGGTATTTTGGCTGTGGATGGCCATGGCTGCCGCGCCAGCGGCCGATGCGAAACCACCGGCGCAGGCTGCCCGGGGTCAGGCGATCTTTTTCGATGAAAGCGCGGCGAAACACTGCGGCGTCTGCCACTCGCTGGCGCACAAGGGCACCGCGGTTGGGCCGGATCTGACGCGGCTAGCCCATCTCAACCCGCGCGCCATCGTGATGGCGGTCCGCGCCACGCGCACGCAGTACGTGCAAACCATCAAGCTGAAGGACGGCACCGAATTTCCGGCCATGCCGGGGGCGAAAGACAATGCCGGCGCGCAGTATTACGATTTGAGCGCCACGCCGCCCGCGCTGCGCAAGATCGCGTCCAAGGATCTGGCCAGCGCCGCCGACAATGCCACCTGGAAGCATCCGCCTGAATCTGCCGGCTACACGGCGCAACAACTTGCCGACGTGATCGCTTATATAAAATGGGCATCATACGGCGATACCAAGGGCGTGAACCCGGAAGAGACCGAATAGCGACCCTGCTCGATGGCGTGCGTCGCGCGCCACGACCCGCCAAGGAGACCGAATGAAGCTGCGCGACGAAGATGCGCTCGATTACCATGCACAGGCGCCCGCCGGTAAAATCGCGATCCGCGCCACCAAACCTTGCCTCACGCAACGTGACTTGAGCCTGGCGTACACGCCGGGCGTGGCGGTCCCCTGCCTTGCGATCGAGCGCGATCCCAGCCTGGCGTACAAGTACACCGCCAAGGGAAATCTGGTGGCGGTAGTCACCAATGGGACGGCCGTGCTGGGCCTGGGTAATATCGGGCCGCTGGCCGGCAAACCCGTGATGGAAGGCAAAGGGGTGCTGTTCAAGCGGTTCGCCGATATCGACGTTTTCGATATCGAACTGGCGACCGCGGACCCCGCGGAAATCATCCGCACCTGCCAGTTGCTCGAGCCGACCTTCGGCGGCATCAATCTGGAAGACATCAAAGCGCCGGAGTGCTTTGTCATCGAGGAAGAACTCCGTCGCACCCTAAAGATTCCCGTGTTTCACGACGACCAGCACGGCACGGCCATTATCTCCGGCGCTGCGCTGCTCAACGCGCTCGAAGTGGC
>JBGPKX010000413.1:0-4738 GCA_041486185.1 Bryobacteraceae bacterium
CGGTGAACCGAGCCCGCGCGCGGGGCGCTTCGGCGGGGATGGGGGGACCACCTCGGCGACCGGCGCGCCGGAGCGGGTCACCAGCACCGGCCGGCGTGTTTTACGGACTTTCTCCACTACCGCCAGGCAAGTGATCAGTGATACTTAGGAACCGCCCAACAATAACTGAACATTTTGGGGGCGTGATGTGGCGCACGCAAGAGTGCGTGCGCCACGGCTAGCGCTGCACAGTTATTCTTGCGTGGTCCCTTAGGAACCTCATTATGCGCCGGCTGGCCCTAGTGCTCGTACCCGGCGAATGCGGTTCTCGAGAAACCTGGCGAATTGGCCGGCAGGCGCATCTTTCCGTGCCGCGAGTGACGTCTGATAGCATGTGAAACTTGCACACGAGAATTCGACTCCATCGCACGCGAAGGAACCGACCATGAGCCGGACGGCGGTCCTGCTGGTCGATTGCCCGGACGCCAAGGGCATTGTGGCTTCGGTTTCAGGTTTTCTCTACTCTCACGGCGCCAATATTCTGAGTTCGGATCAGCATCAAGACAACCAGGCTGGGCTGTTTTTCATGCGCGTCGAGTTTGATCTGGCGGACTTCACGGTTCGCCTGGCGGATTTTGCGCGCGAGTTCCAGCCCATTGCCGACCGTTACCGGATGCAGTGGCGCATCGAGGACACCGCTAGCCGCGTGCGCATCGCCATTTTCGTGTCACGGTATCAACACTGCCTGGTGGATCTTCTTCAACGCCGCCAGACCGGAGAACTAAGCGGCGAGATTGCTCTGATTATCGGCAATCATCCGGACGCAAAATCGCTGGCAGAATTCTACCGGGTGCCGTTCCGTCACGTACCGGTCGATGGAACGCGGAAAGACGAAGCCGAGGCGGAACAAGTCCGTCTGTTGGACGAGAACGCGATCGGCCTGATCGTGCTGGCGCGTTACATGCAGGTGCTCTCGCCCGCGTTTGTGGCCCGGTACCCCCTTCGCATCATCAACGTGCATCATTCGTTCCTGCCGGCATTCAGCGGCGCGCGGCCGTATCACGCGGCCTTCGAACACGGCGTCAAGCTGATCGGCGCCACCAGCCACTATGTCACCGACGAGTTGGATGCCGGGCCCATAATCGAGCAGGACGTCGCGCGTATCTCGCACCGCGACCAGGTGGAGCACCTCATCGCCAAGGGCCGCGATCTCGAAAAGGCCGTGCTTTCCCGGGCAGTCCGCTGGCACCTGGAGCATCGCATTTTGTTCTACGGAAATAAGACCGTGGTTTTCGATTAGGAGACGGCAGACCTTTCCATGGCAGACAAGCAACGCGACCCGCAACTGGACACTATCGTCAACGAAGTTGTTTCCGAAGCGCACATCAGCCGTTCTCTGCTGCTGCCGGAAGAGATCGAATACATCCGCGAGCATGCGCTCAACAAACCGCTGGGCGTGATCCACATCTGGGCGCTGGGCGTGGGCGTGGTGATCACAGGCGAGTACTTCGGCTGGAACTTCGGGCTGCCCGTGGGAGGCCCCGTGGGCGTGCTGATCGCTTCGCTCATCGTGTGTGTACTGTATCTGGCCTGGGTGCTGGCGCTTTCCGAACTCTCGGTGGCTATGCCGTTCGCGGGTGGACCGCTGGCGTATGGGCGCCGTGCCGTGGGCAAATGGTTCGGGTTTCTGATGGGCTGGTCGATGTTTCTCGAATGCCTGTTCGCCACCATCGGCACCGGCCTTGCGGCGGGTGGCTACATCGCCTTCCTGATCAACCCCAATCATCCCGACCGGAATGTGACCACGGCTTGCGCCATCGCCTGTGCGCTGGTCTTCTTCGCGATTCAGTACGCCGGAGTCAAGCAGCAGGCGGTGATCATGCTTTGGCTCACTTATGCCGCGATCGCCGCGCTGGTCTGGTTTTGGTTCGGGACCGCGCCTGGAGTATCGCTCGACCGCGTCTTCACGCAGCCGTTATTGCCATCCGGCTGGTCGGGCGTCTTGGGTGCGGTGCCGTACGCGCTGTGGTGGCTGGTGATCATCGAGACGGTGGCGCTGGCTTCGGAGGAGGCGCACGAGCCCCACATCTCCATCCCGCGCGGACTCGTGCTGGCGCAGATCACTCTGGTGGCTTTGGTGTTGCTGACGTGGTTTTTCGCCTCGGCTGCCGCGCCCTACGCCGAAACCGGGGCCGTGGACTATCCGCTGCCATTGGTGTTCAAGAAGGTCTGGGGTACGGGCTGGTTCCTCACGGCATTCTCCGCGGTGGCGGTGGCCGGCATGATCGTTTCCTACAACGGAATGATCTATGCTACCAGCCGGCAGTCGTTTTCCCTGGGCCGGGCAGGTTACCTGCCCAAGTCGCTGGGCAAGGTGCATCCCACGCGGCGCACGCCACACGTTTCGCTGGCTGTGTGGACGGCGGTGACGATTCTATTCATCGTCTTTGGGCACTTTTATGAAAAGGCGACGGCGGTGGCGATCCTGATCTCGACGCTCACGGCCGTCATCTGGTACGTGCTGGCCATGCTGTGCCTCATCGTGCTGCGCCGCAAGGAGCCGGCGCTGTTCCGTCCGTACAAGGTTCCGGCCTATCCGGCGCTGCCGGTTTTCGTTGCGGTCCTGTCGGGAATTGCCGGGTGCCTGTACGTATGGTCCAACGTGCAGGTGATCCTGCCAACGGCTGCCCTGTATGTCGCGGCGGGAATCTGGTACGCGGTTTGGGCGCGAAAAAAAGTGCTGCCGGTGGCGCCGGAAGAAGTCGCCGCGCGGATTGCCAACGAGCTTGCGCACAAGCAGACGAAGCCGCCGGAAGCGCAGATGGCCGCCGCGGCTTCCGCCGGGGGCATCGTGAGCCGCGCGACCGGGCCGATTCTCATGCCACGCGATCCCTTGTACGCCCGGCAACTCCAGAAGATTTTGGAGCGCGTTGCCGGACCCCTGTTGCTTGCCGGTATCCTGTCGCTCGTTTGGATGATCCTGCGCGCGCGTAGGGTTGTTTCCAGCCCATTTTCCGAAGCCGCCGAGGTGGCGTCCGTTACCGTATTGTGGTCGCTGCTTTTCGTGGTGGTGAGCGGCGTCGGGTTGATGAGCAGCAGAAATCATGGCAATAACATACTTGACATTCCGTAAATTTGGGCGCATACTTGAACCATGGAAAGCCCAGACACCCTGCGAGACGCAATCCTCTGGTTTGCCGAGTTCGAGCACTGCCGCCAGTTCATGATCGAACTGCGTTGGCCTGGCGGTGTTGTGAAGTGTCCGCATTGTGGCTCCGAAAAGCTTACGTGGCTTGCAAATGCGCGCGTGTGGAAGTGCTACACGGGCCACGATCAGCCTACGTTCTCGCTCAAGACCGGGACTATCTTCGAGGACTCCCCTATCCCTCTTGAAAAGTGGCTCGTAGCCGCATGGTTGCTCATCAGTTGCAAAAATGGCGTCAGTTCCTACGAAATCCATCGTGGTCTTAAAGTCACCCAAAAGACCGCGTGGTTTATGCTTCACCGAGTCCGCCTTGCGATGCAGGATGCTGGGTTTAACAAACTCGCTGGTGAAGTTGAGGTAGATGAAACATTCATCGGCGCGAAGGCCCGCAATATGCACGCTTCGAAACGGGCTGAAAAGATTCATGGTCGCGGTCCAGAAGGCAAAGAAATAGTCTTCGGTATGGTGGAACGTGGCGGCAAAGTTGTGGTTGGTCACGTTGACACCCGCAAGAAGAAAGAACTTCAGCCATTGATCCGCGAGCGTATCGACGCTGGCGCTGCAATCTTCAGCGACGAACTGAAATCCTACGATGGTCTGCAAGCCGACTACCAGCATGCCGTCATCAACCACGCGGTGGAGTATGCAAACGGCAACGTCCACACCAACACGATGGAGAACTTTTGGAGCCTGTTGAAGCGCGGACTGCACGGAACCTACGTTAGCGTCGAACCGTTCCATCTTTTCCGGTATCTTGATGAACAAGCCTTCCGTTACAATACCCGTAGACTTACGGATGCGGAGCGATTCGCCAGTGTCATGAAACAGATTGTCGGACGCCGAGTCACTTACAAGGAACTGACCGGCAAGACTGGGAGCGATGGACGAAACAACCTCCTCCCCGTGAGCGCCAGGGACGCGGGAAACGTATCCGCCTCCTAATGGGGAGAGTATGAAGGCAGCACCGTTTGATTCGACACCAGAGTTCCAGTACTTCAAGGAAGTCATGCGGGGAGTCCTTGCGGTTCCCAAGGGGCGCCTCGATGAATTAGTACGAGAGGCAAAGGAGAAGTCGCCACGAAACGGGGACCCGCACGCGCCTGGGCAAAAGCGCGTGAAGCGAAGAAAGCGTCGGGAATCATGATCGTATAAATGAAATTAGTTTCATGATGAACAGAGCAGCAAGAGCGACGATACAGATAATCAATGCTCGGTTCTCACGCCTCTTGTGATTAAGGATGACCCTAATCGCTTCAGGGGTCTCGTCACTAGCCGACACCTTGATGAAGTGGGAATATGCCGAATACTGTTTCACGGCTCTCGTAGTGACAGCTTGCTTCGGTGAATATGCAGCGGACTTTACAAACTGGTTCACAGGAGGCATAGAAGAACGCAAAACGCGTCTTGCAAAACGATCAACTCTCTTGTTGATCGGATCACTCGCTTTAGAACTCGTCTGTCTTGTAACAACGAACCAACTGTCTGGGATACTAATCGGGTCCCTCAGCGAGAAAGCAGGCGCAGCCGATACTAAAGCACAATCAGCGCTTGATA
>JBGPKX010000414.1:0-4731 GCA_041486185.1 Bryobacteraceae bacterium
ATGCCGAGAAGCGCAATACGGCGTACCACGAGGCGGGGCACGCCCTGGTGGCGGCGGTGCTGCCTAACGCCGACCCGTTGCACAAGGTTTCGATCATCCCGCGTGGCATGGCGCTGGGCGTGACCATGCAGCTGCCCATCGACGACAAGCACTCCTACAGCAAGGATTACCTGAGCGATCAACTGGCGATCCTGATGGGCGGGCGCATCGCCGAAGAGAAGTTCATGAACCATATGACCACCGGCGCGGGCAACGATATCGAGCGAGCCACCGACCTCGCCCGCAAGATGGTCTGCGAATGGGGCATGAGCGAGCTGGGCCCGCTGAGCTTCGGCAAGAAGGAAGAGCAAATCTTCCTGGGCCGCGAGATCGCGCAGCATCGCGATTACAGCGAAGACACGGCCATCAAGATCGACGAGCAGGTGAAGAAGCTGGTGCAGACCGGCTACGACCGCGCGCTGAAGGTGATCGAAGAGAAATCCGACGCGCTGGTGCGCGTGGCGGAAGCGTTGCTCGAGCGGGAAGTGCTGGATGGCGCTGAAGTCAAGCAGATCATCGAGGGTATTCCACTTTCGCCGCGCCCCGCCAAACCGAGGGACGCGGAGGATCATACGCAGCAAGTGCTCCGCCCCGAGAGCGGCCGCCGCGTTCCCGGCCTCTCCGAAGGTGAGCGTCCGGCGCCGGCGTAGCAGGTGTCAGGTGCCAGGTTCTAGGGTGGCGCTGCACCTGTAACTGAGTCTGCTGATGGCGGAGCGTTCTGCACCTGGACGGGAAGCTTACGACGCCATTCTCCTCATAGCGTTCGGCGGGCCGGAACAGCCTGACGACGTTATTCCTTTCCTCGAAAATGTGCTGCGCGGCCGCAACGTGCCGCGTGAGCGCATGCTCGAAGTCGCCGGGCATTATTACCACTTCGGCGGCGTCAGCCCCATCAATCGGCAGATGCGCGAGCTCATTCCTCTGCTCGAAGGCGAGCTGCGCGAGAGCGGTCCGCACTTGCCTGTCTATTGGGGCAATCGCAACTGGCCACCCATGCTGCTGGATACGCTCCGCGAGATGCGTGAAGCCGGCGTGCGGCGAGCCATGGCCTTTGTGATGTCGGCCTACAGCTCCTACTCCGGCTGCCGCCAGTATCTGGAGGACATCGCGCGGGCGCGCGAAGCTGTCGGGCCGGGTGCGCCCGAAATCGACAAGCTGCGCGTCTTCTACAATCATCCGGGGTTCATCGAGCCGGCCGCCGAGCGCGTGCGCGAAGCCTTCGCCCGGCTTCCGGAAGACCGCTGCCGCACCGCCGCCCTGGTCTACACCGCGCACAGCATTCCGGTTTCAATGGCCGCCAACGCGCGCTACGAGACGCAGCTCGGCGAAGCTTGCGGCCTCGTGTCCCAGCGGCTTGGACGCCCGGACTGGCGGCTGGTTTTTCAGAGCCGCAGTGGTCCGCTATCACAGCCCTGGCTGGGTCCGGATATCGGCGACCATCTGCGCGAACTGCACGCCGCGGGCACGCGCGATGTGGTGGTGGTGCCCATCGGCTTTATCTCCGATCACATGGAAGTGCTCTTCGATCTCGACACCGAAGCCCGTGAATTGTGTGGAAGTCTGGGGATGAACATGGTGCGCGCCGCAACCGTGGGCAATCACCCGCAGTTCGTGAGCATGATTCGTGAGCTCGTCCTCGAACGCATGGGCCAGCTTCCGCCGCGCTGGCTGGGAGATCACGGTCCGAGTCACGACGTCTGCGAGCCGGACTGCTGCGCACCGCCGCGCCGGGGATAACCACAGCGCCGGCTACCGTGTACTCTCCGGAGAGAGGGCCTTGCCCATGGCAGCCGCGTAGCCCTTCGCCTGCGCGGGATAGCACGTCATGCACTGCAGGGCGAGAACGGCGTCTTCCGTAGCGCAGGGCTACCCGGCGTGGCCCCGCGCTACATCAGTACTTCCAGCTTTTGACATCCGCTTCTTTCGGCGCGGTCTTCAGCATCCACGCCTCCATCTGCGGCATGAAGCGTTGATTGATCGTGAGCCGCGATATCTTCACCGGCACGGACGGATCGCCCGCATAGCAGTGCGGCTGATACGGGCCGTAATCGAAATCGCCCGCGTAGTACGGCCCTCGTCCTGCATCCTTCGTGCTTTCAAGAAAACTCTCCAGCAGACGCACGGCGCGGTCCAGATAGTAGGTATCGCGCGTCCCCACCTTGATGTGCAGCTTGCCGACCAGCTTGGGGCCGAGGGTCTTCCAATCGCGCTCCATGATATAGCGCAGATCGTAATTCTCCTTCCAATATTGCGCCACTTCATGGTCGATCGCGCCGGTCCGTTTATCGAAGATCGGCTTGGGATAGCCGTCCGGCCCGATGGGGCTGTAGACCGCCTGCCAGATATCGAGCTGCTCGGTCGAGCGGCCGTGGCTGCCGAGCGTGGCTTCCCAGCGCGCGTCGTCCCGCATGGTCGAGATCAGCATGCCGTCGGTCTGGCGGGTGGACGACCGCGGCACCATCTTCCAGTCGCTATCCATCCAGTACGCGTTCTTGTCTTTGTAGATGTCGACCATTTGGTACGCGCGGAAGTCCACCGGGTCGGGGCAATTGCACCATGCACCGTTGAAAACGTCGGGATAGAAGACCTGCTGCGCCAGCGCCTCCCAGCCGCCCGTCGAGCCGCCATATTGCACGCGCGCCCACGGCTGGGCGATGGCGCGGTAGGTTTTTTCCACGTAGGGTATGAACTCGTTGACGATGGCGTCGCCGTACGGTCCCACATTAACCGAGTTCACGGCGTACGAATCGTCGTAGTAGGGATTGGCGTGCTGAATGCTGACAATGATCATGCGCGGCAGCCGGCCCGAGGTCCAGTCCTGGTAGAACTTGTAGCTGTATTCAGCCAGAGTGCGGTCGTCGCCTTTCAATTCCGGTGTCGGGGGCTGCTCGCGGAACTCAACCGCGGTGTCGAAGGTTGCTTTGAAGTGGCCCTGATAGTACATCACCGGATAGTGCGCATTGGGGTGCTCATCGAATCCATCGGGCAGCAGGACCACCCCGCCGATATGCATGGGCCGGCCCCAGAACTTCGATAACAGCTTGCTTTCGATGCGGAAGTATTTGACGTACTTGCTGTCTTTGGCCGGAGTGATGGGCGGAATGATTTTCGTCAGCTCGACTTTGATGGGGTTGCCGCCCGAGCCGCTGATGCGTATCTTTTTCGGTTCGCTGATGAGGTTTCCAGGCGACGAGCTCCAGTGCTGACCTTCGCCTTGGTCCATGTGAAATTTGAGGACGTGGCCGTCGGCGCGGTGGAAGGTTTCGTATACGTTGACGACGGCTTGCACGTAGTATTCACCATCGGGCACATCGTGCAGGCTGTCGCGCGGATAGCCCTGCGCGCCCTCGTCGATGACGGCGGCCTGGCCGGGCGCGAGGCCATCGGCATCGACGCCAAATATCTGCTGCGTGTCCAGAGATTCGCCGATCTGGAACCGCGGCTCTGGATCGTCTTTCTTGGCGAGTATCAGCAGCACCCGGCCATCCAAAGGCCCCGAGCGCACGGACGCCGGAAACGAAATCTCGAAGCGCACGGGCCTGCGCGGCTGCCCGACCGTCGAGCCGAGAGCCAAGAGGCTGAGCGCGATAAGCGAGGTTACGGCGGAGCGCCGGATCATCTCATCCACCCGTTGCGTCTCATCCACGCTTCCAAACGTCCCGGCCACGAAGACAAGATGGGATCGAACAGCGCCAGCCCCACGCCGTGTTCGCCGCGCTGGTAGATGTGCATCTCCGCGGGCACGCCGGCCTTGCGCAGCGCCAGGTAGAAGAGCACGCTGTTCTCGGGCGGAACGCCGGTATCGCCATCGGTGTGAAACAGAAATGCCGGCGGCGTTTGTGGAGTGACTTGCGTTTCGTTCGAGAGGCTCGCCGCCAGTTTCGGATCGGGATTCTCACCCAGCAGATTGCGCATGGAGCCGCGGTGCACATACGGCGTGGTGAACGAAATCACCGGGTAGCTCAGAATCATGAAGTCGGGACGCGAACTCATACGGTCAATGGGCTCGGCCGCTGCTGCCTGGCCCGCGTCGAAGTGCGTGCCCGCAGTCGATGCCAGGTGGCCGCCGGCGGAGAATCCCCAGATGCCGATCTTGTCCGCCGAAATGCTGTAGGCGTCGGCATGGGAGCGCACGAAACGAAGCGCGCGCTGCGCGTCGCCCAGCTCGACGGGGTGATGGTAACGCGGGCCCAAGCGATAGCGCAGCACAAATGCCGCCACACCGCGGGCGTTCAGCCATTCGGCGATCTGCTTGCCTTCGTGGTCTACCGCCAGCATCCCGTAACCGCCGCCGGGACAGACCACTACTCCGCTATGTTCGCCGTTCGATGGCGGAAGATAGATCGTGAGATTCGGCCGGTCGGCGTCCTCATTTCCGAGAGCGCCCGGAGCCCCATTGGGCCAGAGCAATTCGACTTTCGGCGCATGCTGGGCGTGGGCGAGGGCTGCCATGAACAGGCTTGAGGCCAAGAACAATGTTGTTCGCATGGATTTTTGCACAAGAGCTACATGATATCCCGCGCGCGGCAACCTCGAAAGCTTCGGGCCCCTGCTTGCAGACGGCACGAATTACAGCGAAACAGAGATTCTTGTGCACCGCGCGCAGGCCGACGAGGGCGTCGGCCGCAGTCCAGGGGACCGCCCCACAACCCGGCCTGCTCAACGGACTTCTGACTCACCACACTAACGGGG
>JBGPKX010000415.1:0-4719 GCA_041486185.1 Bryobacteraceae bacterium
CAGCGCGGCATCATTCGGTTCGAGCGCGAGCGCCTTTTTCAGGGCTTCGACGGCTCCGCCATAGTTGCGGGCATTCAGATGCGCCTGTGCCAGTCGCCGCAGGAGGCCCATGTCAGCGGGATTGAGGCGGGCGAGAGCGTCCACGGCGCGGGCCTCCGCCACGAGATCTCCGGCAAGCCCGGCGGCGACGGCCGAGAGCCGGGCTCGTGCCAGCTCCGAAATGGCATTGCCCCGGGCCGCCGCGAGCGCCAGAATCCGTTCGGCTTCCGCTTTATTATTCTGGCTCGCGGCCGTTTGTGCCCAAGCGATGTAGGCCTCGCCGAAATTTGGATCGGCTTTCACGGCTTGAGAGTAGGACTGCACGGCCGCCGCCGCATCCGGAGATTCGAGCCCGGCGCAATACTTGTGAAGCGCCTCGGGATTCCGCGTCTCGAACGGACGCACGGGAGTGTGCAGTTCTCTGGCGAGCGAGTCCGCTAGATGGATGACGCTTTCGGAATCCGGCCCGCTCGCTCTAAGAGTCCGCTCGATTTTCTGGCGCGAAGGATCGAAAAGTACCGCGTCCAGGCGCAGCTTACCGCCGGCGTGGGAGACGCGGCCGTAAAGAATGCGAGTGGCGCCCGAGAGCAGGGCCGCCGGCCGTTCGGCGGAGATGCCAGGAACCGAGAGCGGCCTCGCTCCTAAGGCGCGATCGGTCGAGTGCAGCGCGCCGGACGAAAGGATAGTCGCCGGTGAGCCAGCCAGCTCCGCGCTCATCACTTCAGAGGCTGCACGGCCCATCCAGTCGAGCGCGTTATCGCCGGTCAGATTTTCGAACCGGAGTATGGCCAGGCGTTGAGGGCCGGCTGGGTTTTTCGGGGAGCAGGACACTGCCAAGGCCGCGAGCGCGACGATTAGAAATGCGCCCGTGGCGGGCAGAAATACGCCTGCGGCGGGCAGAAACGCGGTTGAGGTGCGGCGGGCCAGCGTCCCGCTAAAGAACACGCGGCTCCATGGCCATCAATTCCTGGAATTCGGGCAACTTGCGCAGCGAGACAAACTCGGGATCTTCCATCAGTTTCTTCCGCTCGGTGAATCCTTCCTCGAGGGCTTTGCGGATATACAGCAGCGCGCGGTCGTTCATGCCCGCTTTGGCGTACGTTTTGGCCAGGTAATAATGAAATTTGGCCCGTTCCTCCACGTTGCGCTCCTGCAGCATGACGCCCCACGAACTGCGATGCTCGAACACATCGGGATCGAGCGATAGGGCCTTCTGGTAGGACTCGGTGGCCCGTTTGTAGTCCTTGCGGGCGAAGAATGCCGTACCCAGGTTGCTGTAGATGGAGGCGGAATTCGGCGACAGCTTCAGCGCTTTGCGATACAGCTTGATGGCGCGGCGATAGCTCTTTCTTGAATAATAAATCGTCCCCAGGTTGTTGGTGGCTTCGGCATAGCTCGGGTCGATCTTCATGGCCCGCTCGTAGTACTTTATTGCAATTTCGGTCTGCAGCATCTGATGGTACGCGATGCCGATCTTGTTCTCGATGATGGCTGAATCGAGCGGCCCTTCTTTGTAGGTTTGAGCGGCTTCCCGGTACATTTTGCGCGCCATCAGAATGTCGCCCCGCCGTTCGGGACTCAAGGGCGCCGTTGGCGTGGCGGGCTTTTCCAGACGATCGGGGAGCTTAGCAGTGTCCAGCAGCGGATTCTGTGCGGCAAGCGTTACGGAGAACCAAGAAGCTAAAACCAGGTAGAACCATTTGGCGGAGAGCATACCGCCTCCTTCGACCTATTTAAACACATCCAACATTCGACGGAAAAAGCCCTTACGCTTTTGCGGTTTTTGGTTCTGCTGATCGCGCGACTGATCGGGTCGCGCATTGGACGCGATGGCCGCGGGCGGCGCCTGGCGCATATGCGCGTCGGCGGGGTTGGCTTGGGCGCCGTTTTGCGCAGCCATGGGCGGCGGCGGCGGTAGTTGCCAGCCGGCCACGTGTGTCGCTCCCGGGTTCTGCCCGCCGTGCAGGGGGCAAGTGCCGACCGGCTGCGTCCCGGCGATGAAGACCTCGGTCTTGGTGATGGGGCAGAACGGCGTGGCGGGCATGCCGGACGCCGGATCGATCTCCACCGAGACAATGCCATCGGGAGCCTCGAAAGGCTTGGCATCGCGATACGCGCGATACTGCAGCGCGCGTTTCATGAATTCCGCCCAGATGGGCGCGGCGGAATGCGCGCCTTCGAGGTTCAGTGCCCGGTTATCGTCGAAACCAACCCAGACCACGCACAGCAGCTCGGTCGTGAATCCCGCAAACCAGCCGTCGCGCGACGTTCCGGTCTTGCCCGCGGCGGGAACGTTGAAGCCGCGGGCGCGCACAGCGGCGGCGGTTCCGGAACGCAGCACCTCCTCGAGCATGCTGACCATCAGGTAGTCCACGCGAGGATCCAGCACCTGTCGCGTTTCGGTCTTGTTCTGAAAAAGTACCGACCCATTCTGCGCGCGCACCAGTGAAATCCAGTTCGGTTTGACGTACATGCCCTGATTAGCGAAAAGCGTGTACGCACCGGCGATTTCGAGGGGCGTGGTGTCGTAGGCGCCGAGCGCCACGGCCGGAGTGGGCTCGATGTCTTCGTTCAACCCGGCTTTCTTGGCGAACTGCACCACGGCGTCGTAGCCTATCATCTCGGCGACTTTGATGGTTGCGACGTTCATCGAGTGGGCCAGCGCCTCACGCAGTGTCACTTGCCCGTGAAATTCGTGCTTGAAGTTTCCGGGTTCATAGGGTTTGTTGTCGTACCAGAAAGTCGTGGGTTCATCCATCACCATGGTCGCCGGCGTCAGGATGCGCGGGCCGCCTTCGATGGCGGAATCGAGGGCCGCCGCATAGACGAACGGCTTGAAGGAAGAGCCCGGTTGCCGCATCGACAGGATTCGGTCTAACTGGCTGGTCCCATAGTTCCGGCCTCCGATGAGCGCCTTGATGGCTCCGGTGCGCGGATCGAGAGCGATGAGCGCCACTTGCGCTTCGGGAAACGCCACGTTTTTGAGCCGGCGCTGTTTCTTCAACTGCTCGTCCACGTTCTGCATGCCGATGCGAACCGCCTCCACGGCGGCACGCTGCAAATCGAGATCGAGCGTGGTGTAGATCCGGTAAGAGGTGGCCTGGAAGTCTTTGTCTTGAAAATGGGCTTGCAGCTCGTCGTTGACCAGGTCGACGAAATAGGGCGCTTCGGCGGACTCAGAACCGGTCGGCACCAGCTGGATCGGCGTATCGCAGGCCAGCGCGTACTCGCGCTCCGTGATGTAGCCGTTCTGGCGCATCAGAGACAGCACCAGATTGCGCCGCTCGCGGATCCGGTCGGGATGGCGGAAAGGATTGAAATAGCTGGGACGCTGCACCAGGCCCGCGAGCACGGCGGATTCCGGAAGCGTGAGCTGCCGGATATCCTTCCCGAAGTACGCCTGCGCCGCTTCACCGAACCCGCGGATGCCGAACGATCCGCGCTGTCCGAGATTCATCTGGTTGCAGTAGAACTCGAAGATCTCTTGTTTGCTGAGCTTCTGCTCCAGCTCGAGCGTGATCATTACCTCGGCGGCTTTGCGCTTCCAGTTTTTTTCGTTATCCAGCCAGAAGCTGCGCGCCAGCTGCATGCTCAGCGTCGACGCCCCTTCCGCCTTGCGGCCCTGTTTCAGGTCGTCATAGACGGCCTTGACGATGCGGAACGGGTCGAAGCCCGCATGCTGGAAGAAGCGCTTGTCTTCGGCCGAGATGACGGCATCGATCAGAACCTTGGGGATATCCGCGTATTTCGCGATCCGCCGTTTCTCGCGATTGCGGTCGAACAGATTGGTGATGAGCTGCGGCTCGAGCTGGAACTGGCTGCGGTCGGTATTGTCCTGGAGCGAAATGATCTGCGAGATGCGACTGCCCGAGAACTTGATCACCCCGGCTTCTTCCTTGAAATAGGATTCCGGGCCGGGAAAGATCTCGATGGCGTCGAGCCGCACATTGAACCAGCCCATGGGGTTGCCGCGCGATTCGCTATACCCGCTGCGCCGCAGCTCGAGAACCACGTCGGCGAGCGAAATGTCATCGCCCACGCCGATCACGCGGGGCGCGGCGAAAATCTTGGAAGTGTTGGCGAACGGTCCGGCGCGCAGCTTCTCATCGATCAGGCGCGAGTACTTGACGTAATAGTAGGTGAAAGTGAGTATCCCGACCGTGATCAGCAGAGCCAGGCTGACCAGAACCACTTTCCCGAAGGGGCCCACGATGAAGCGGGTGAGGCGCGCGTTCTTGGAAACACGGACCTTTACACCGCTCTTTTTGCCAGCCATTTCCCTCATTGTATCAATGCGGGGTCTTTCGCATCGGTGTGCTTCCCCGCACATCTGGACGAAATCAGATCCGGACACCGCTTGCTAACGCGCACGGCTCAGCAACTGCTCTGAATTCAACGTCGCATGCCGAGCCGCAAACGTAAGGAAGCGGTTGCTTCGAGCTTTTCAACAAGCTCTTCGTGTCGTGAGTCACGAATTCGTTGAAGAATTGCGGCGGCCTATGGCGTGGGCCCTCGGCCTGCGGTGTCGGCACTCGTGCCGACACGTCTTTGTTCGGAAAACTCGAGACGAGTCTCGACCCAGCAGCCTGAGAGGCTACGCCACCCTCTCTTCAACGAACTTCTGACTCACACATTAGTCTAGAGACCCCCGGACATGGTAGACGAGAAGTGGAGATCAAC
>JBGPKX010000416.1:0-4718 GCA_041486185.1 Bryobacteraceae bacterium
AGTACGTCTATCTGCGCGAGGCGTACGGCCCGCTCATTGGATTTCTCAGCGGGTGGGCGAGTTTTCTGGTCATACAGTCGGGAGGGATTGCCACGCTGGCCGCGGCGTTCTCCATCTATCTTTCCTATTTCGTTCCTCTGAGCCCGGTGGGGGCGAAGTTGGCCAGCGTGCTGCTCATCGCCATACTCACGCTGGTGAACTACCGCGGCGTACGGCTGGGCGCGGGAGTGCAGCGGCTGTTCACGTTTCTCAAACTCGCCGGCCTCACCGTAATCGTGGTGAGCGCGTTCCTCAGCCCGCGGCACATCGAAACGGCTGCCGCGGCAAGCACGGCGGCGTTTTCCTGGAGCCGCTTCGGCGTTGCCATGATCGCGTGTCTCTGGGCGTATGAAGGCTGGAACTGCGTGAGCTTCGTGGCCGGCGAAGTGAAGCGTCCCGAGCGAAATCTTTTGCTCGCGCTTGGTTTGGGAACGGCGGCGCTGATTGCGATTTATCTTTCGGCGAATATCGCCTACATGCGCGTGCTCTCCGTTCCGGCGATTGCGGCCACGGACCGCGTAGCAGCTACGGCGGCTGAAACCACCATGGGCTCAATCGGCGGGACCCTGGTTTCACTGACCATTCTGCTCTCGATTATCGGCGCGTCGAACGGAGCCATCCTCACCTTCGCGCGCATCTATTTCGCGCAGGCGCGCGATGGGCTGTTTTTTCGGGCCGTGGGCCACGTGCATCCGCGCTTTGAGACGCCGCACATTGCCATCCTGGTACAGGGCGTCTGGGCTGCCGTGCTGGCCATCAGCGGTTCGTATGAGCGGTTATTCTCGTACGTGATTTTTGCCGCGTGGATTTTCTACGGCATGGCAGTCCTCGGCGTGGTGGTTCTGCGGCGGAAGGCGCCGGACCTACCGAGGCCCTACAAGATGTGGGGCTATCCGGTCACCCCGGCAGCTTTCGCTGCGGTCGCGTTCTGGTTTGTGGTCAACACTATCATCACCACGCCGGTTTCCTCACTGATCGGGCTCGCCATCGTTGCGGCGGGGGTTCCGGTGTACTACATTTGGCGACGAGTTACGTCTCTGACTTAAGAATATGTTGAAATTGCAACTCCTCTTTCTTGCCGTGGCGGCTGCGGTCGCCGCGCCGCCCCCGACGTCGGTGCCGAAAACAGGGACGGTCGATGTCACCGAAACCGTCCATGGCATTACCATTCGGGATCCGTACCGGTGGCTGGAAGACCAGCAGAGTCCTGAAACACGCGCCTGGATCGACGAGCAGAATGCCTACACGCGCTCGGTGCTCGATCCGCTGCCGGGGCGCGCGGCCATTAGCAAGCGACTGGAAGAACTGCTCAAGACCGAGCGCTTCGGTACACCCGTGGTTCGCAAAGGCCGTTATTTCTTTATGCGGCGTCTGGCCGACCAAAACCAGTACACCATCTGCCTGCGCAACGGCCTGCGCGGAGCAGATGAAGTGCTGATCGATCCCAACAAGTCCGGCGGGGATCAAACAACGTCGGTAAATATCGAGGATGTATCGGAAGATGGCGCGTGGGTGGCCTATGGAACCCGGCAGGGCGGGGAAGACGAGGTTGCGGTCACGATCCTGGATGTGGACGCGCACAAGGAGAGTGACCGGCTTCCGCGCGCGCAATACGCCGGGCTCCAGATTACGCCCGACAAGCGCGAACTGTACTATTCCAAACGGCTGGCGGAAGGATCGCGCATTTATCATCATTGGATCGGCAAGGATTCGGCTTCCGATGAGGCGATCTTCGGCGCAGGCACAGGGCCTACGGAATTCGTCACGACCGATGTTTCTCGCGATGGCAAGTATCTGGGGCTGTATGTCACCCATGGCTGGGGCAAGAAGACCGAAGTCTACTTCAAGGATCTTCAGAGCAACGGCCCCATCGTTCCAGTGGTGACCGACCTCGAGGCCGAGTTCAACTGCGAGTTCGCGGGCGGCCAGATGTTTGCGGAGACGAACTGGAATGCTCCGAACGGGCGAATCTTCGCAATCGACTTATCCAACCCGGCGCGCGCGAACTGGCGCGAAGTGGTGGCGGAATCCAGCTCCGTAATCGAAAGCTTCTCGGTGACAGGCGGCCGCCTGGCGGTGAATTATCTCGAGAGCGTGAACTCGCGCGTAAAGATAATCGACGCTTCCGGGAAACATATTCGCGATATCGCGTTTCCAACGCTCGGAACGGTGACTGCGCTTGCCGGCCGCTGGGACAGCCAGGAAGCGTTTTATATCTTCACGTCGTTTGCGCAGCCGGCAACCATCTACCGCTACGACGTGGCCACCGGAAAACAGGATGTGTGGGCGCGCGTGAAAGCTCCCATCGATCCGGCGCAGTTTCAAGTGAGACAGGTCTGGTATTCATCCAAAGACAAGACCCGGATTCCCATGTTTCTGGTATTCAAGAAGGGCCTCAGACTGGATGGAAACCGGCCCACGCTGCTTTCCGGCTACGGCGGTTTTCTGATCAATGAAACGCCGGTTTTCCGCACGGATGCCGTGACCTTCGCCGAGCATGGCGGCATTTTTGCGCTGCCCAATCTGCGCGGCGGTGGCGAGTTTGGTGAGAAATGGCACCGCGCCGGCATGCAGGAGAACAAGCAGAACGTCTTCGACGATTTCATTGCGGCGGCGGAGTGGCTGATTGAGAACGGCTACACCAAGCCCGCTCGCCTTGCGATTTCGGGAGGATCGAACGGCGGCCTGCTGGTAGGCGCCGCCATGACACAGCGTCCGGATTTGTTTCAGGCCGTGGCGTGCCAGTATCCGCTTCTCGACATGGTCCGGTATCACAAATTTCTGCTGGGCAAGCTGTGGATTCCGGAATACGGATCGTCCGAGGACGCGAAACAACTTGAGGTGTTATACAAATATTCGCCGTATCACCACGTGCAAAAAGACGTGAAGTATCCGGCGGTGCTGTTCGTGACGGGCGACTCCGATACGCGTGTCGCGCCTTTGCACGCGCGCAAGATGACGGCGCTGGCGCAGGCTTCGACCGGTTCCGACCGGCCGGTACTGCTGCGTTATGACACTAAAGCGGGGCACTCGGCGGGCTTGCCGGTGAGCAAGCAGGTGGAGGAGCAGACCGACATCCTCAGTTTTCTGCTGGCGCAGGTGGGGGCGGGGTAGCGCGCGCAGCGGACAGGAATGGCTATTCCACCGCCACCCGTTCCTGCGGCAACTCCAGATACTTCTTCCGGCTGTCCAGAATCACCTTTCTCGCCTCGCGCGGATCTCCCCATCCGTGCATCTCCGTGACTTTGCCTTCGAGCTCTTTATAAATCGTGAAGAAGTGCTCGACCTCGCGGCGGATGTGCGGGAAGATCTGGTCGATGGTGTGGATCTGGTCGTAGCGGGGGTTGCGCGTGGGCACGGCTATGATTTTCTGATCGCCGATGTTGCTGTCCACCATGTTGAGCACGGCTACCGGGCGTACCTCGATCAGGCAGCCCGGGAAGCTCGGCTGATCCACCAGCGTCAGCACGTCCATCGGATCGCCATCCTCCGCGACAGTGCCTGGGATGAAGCCGTAATCGCCCGGGTAGTGCATGGGCGAATAGAGCGTGCGGTCCAGGCGGAAGACGCCCAGCGCGCGATCGTATTCATATTTATTCCCGGAGTTTTTCGGGATCTCGACGATCATGCGGACGATCTCGGGACACTCCGGGCCGGGATCGAGTTCGTGAAGTAGCGGCGCCATCGTTCTCAGGTTAACGCAGGCGCGGAAGGCGCGGCGCGCGTGGTTGCATCTGCGACCCGGAATGGTGTATTCAGAAAGGCGCGCTACAGATTCTCCTCGAGCCAGGCAATATGAGCCAGAGCATCGCAATCGGCATGATCGGCTACAAGTTCATGGGCAAAGCCCATTCGAACGCGTACCGGCAGATCAACCAGTTTTTCGATCTACCCCTGACGCCACGCCTCAAGGCCATCAGCGGCCGCGACAAGCCGAAAGTGGAGAAAATGGCTCAGCGCTGGGGCTGGGAAAATGCAGTGGACGACTGGCGGCGCATCATCGACGATCCCGAAATCAAGGTCGTCGATATCTGCTCACCCAACAACACGCACCACGATATTGCCATCGCCGCGTTTGAAGCGGGCAAAATTGTCGCGTGCGAAAAGCCGTTGGCCATGAATGGCGCCGAAGCCGAGCAAATGGCGTCGGCGGCGCGGAAAAGCGGCAAGATCAACACCGTGTGGTTCAACTACCGGCGCGTTCCGGCCATCGCCCTCGCGCGGCAGTTAATTGACGAAGGCCGTATCGGCAGGGTCTACCATTTCCGCGCGCTCTATTTACAGGACTGGACCATGGACCCGTCGGTGCCGCTGCTGTGGCGCATGGACAAAGACGTCGCGGGTTCCGGCGTGACCGGCGATCTGCATTCGCACATCGTCGATCTGTCAAATTTTCTGGCGGGCGATATCGAATCGGTGGCCGGCACGAGCAAGATTTTTATCAACGAGCGCGAGCGGCCGGAGGGCGGCAAGTCCAAAGTCGAGATCGAGGACGCGTCCATCTTCGTAGCCAAATACACCACCGGCGCCATCGGCCACTTCGAAGCCACGCGCTTCGCTAACGGGCGCAAGAACGGGAACACCTTCGAGATCAATGGCGAGGTGGGCAGCCTGTACTTTGACCTGGAGGACATGTCGCGCCTTTGGTACTTTGATTCGCGTGACCCGAAACACGTGCA
>JBGPKX010000417.1:0-4687 GCA_041486185.1 Bryobacteraceae bacterium
AGCAGGCGCGCCCAGATACCAAAGGAATGGATTGTCGCCCATCTGGAAGTTGACCACCCGGTGATCTCGGATTAGTACCCGGAAGTCGGCCAGCGTGGCGGAGACATCTCACGATTCGGCTGGCTCAAGGCCGATGTGATCGTTGACGGCATTTCGGAGCCTCTGTTTTCAGCCAATCAACCCACAGGTTGCGGCGGAGGGCGGCGCTCACGGCCTAGATCACATCCTGCGCTTCGTTGCCGTTCTGGTCGCCAAAGACCGCGTCGGCGAATTTCTGGCCGTAGCCGGTCGATCCGCGATAATTCACCATCAGCGTGGCCCAGCCCAGGCCGGCATACACCTGATTGCGGAAGCTGAACGCCGGGCCCTGCTGACCGTGCGGGCCGCCATGGATTATGACGATCATCGGGTGCTTCGAATCGGCGGTCCGGTTCAGCGGCTTGGTGAGAAAAGCCTCCACTTCGTACTTGTTGTCGTTGCTGATAAAGGTGAGGGGCTCGACTTCGGCGATCTGCTTGCCCGCCATGATCTCGGCGTTCAAATTGGTGAGTTTTTTCGACGGTTCACCTGGCTTCCCGTAAAAAATCTGGGATTGATCGGATGGCGAGGCGAACGAGTAGGCGATATTCCCATCCTTGCCGACCCACCAGCTTCCGACGCTGCCGCGATCGGCGACGATGTTTTCGGCTCGCCCGCCCGATGCGGGGACGCGCGCCAGCAGGTTGCTGCCGCGATTCTCCACAATAAAGTAGACCCACTTACCATCGGGCGACCACGCGGCGTCGAACTGGCGATTGTCGACGCTGCCGGTCAGCTCGCGCCGGTTGCCGCCATCGGCGTCGATCAACCAGACGTGCGTGTCTTCCATGGTGGTTTCAAGATCGGTGAGGCCGCGCTTGGTCCCGAGATAGACGATGGTTTTGCCGTCCGGCGACCAGCGCGGCTGGTACTCGGCGTTTTCCGTCGCGGTGAGCCGGCGCATGGCCCCGTTTGCGACATTCAGGGTAAACAGGTCGTAATTAAAGAACTGGTCTTCATTGGACTCGCGGTTGGAGACGAAGGCGATCTCGCGGCCGTCGGGTGACCAATCGATGGAGTGTTCATAGTGCGTGCCATCGGTGAGCTGCTTGATTTGCCCAGAGGCGATATCCGCGACGAAAATATGCAGACGGCGATTGTCGTTGAAGTGCGTCAGGCCCTCGCCGGCATCCGGCTTGTAGAGGTAGCGCGTGATGACGATCGGGTCGCCGGTGGCATCCGCGGTTTCCGGTCCGGGTACGGCATTGACGAAGGCGATGCGTTTGGAGTCGGGCGACCAGGCCAAAGTTTTTCCAGTGGTGGGCAGCGGGTTGTTGGTCCCTTCGAGGGCCGAAAGAAACTTCGCCGCGGAGCCATCCGGATGCGACACGATCAAGCCGGACTTGTCTCCCAGTTTGCCGCTGTAGGCGATCCACTGGCCATCCGGCGACCACTCGGGGCCTCCGGACGATTCCTTTTCTTTCGCCAGGCGGATGGAGTGGCCGTCCGCGAGGGTCATCACCCATAGCTGCGAGTACGGGCGGCCCGGGCCATCGTTATTACTGACGGTGTATGCCAGACGAGTGCCGTCCGGCGAGACCGCCACGCCGCCGGCCGAGCGGAGCTTGAAGAGATCGCCGCCGGCGAAAGTGCGCGATTGCGCAAGGGCTGGTAAAGCACAGATTGACGCAGCCGCGCTGAGAAGAATCAAGAGACGAGAGATATGCACGTAAGATCCTTTCCGAGAATTGCAAAGTCTATCGCGAGCGGTGTATGTGGGGCAACAGACGCCGAAATCGAAGACGTTCACATAGAAAACCACTTTGGACCGACGTATAGGTGGTGGCTGATGGTGTCGGGCACCACGAGATAGAGCAGAAATCCGACGACGCCGTGCGCCGCGCCCAGGAAGTATAGATCTCGATGTCGCAGGTAGATTCTCGCGCAGACGTAGCCGCCGGCCGCGGAGGCAATCATGAGAAACCAGTTCGGCAGATGGGCCAGCGAGAAGAACACGGCCGCGAGCACGGTAACGGCGCGTGGATGACCCGGCAGGAAGCCGGAAAAACGGTTCACGAAGTAGCCGTTCAAGAGGTACTGCTGGAACAATCCCCAGACGCAATAAAACGCGAAACTGAGGAAAGCCCCGCCGGGCGGCACCGCGCGGATGCTGTGAAAAGTCAGGCCAACAATGAGGAGCGCGAGCGCCACCAGAGCCAGGTACGCGAAGGGGCGAGCACGGCTACGCCCCTGCTTGCTCCGCTTGAATCCCAGTGTGCCGAGGTTTTCCCGATGGTATAAGTTCGAAGCGAAAACCAGCAGCAGCATGGGAACCCAGGCGAGCGGATACCGGAAACGCAGCCACCAGATGTAAGACAGGATCAGCAGGAATACGCACAGCGCTTCAGCTCCCGCCAGCCAGTTGATGCGGGGTCCGGGTTCAGAGCCGGGCTCAGAAGAAGACATGTTTGGTGGTATCGACCAGCGCGTGCAGCGTCATCGAAGCCATGGCGCTCGACGCCCGCTGGAACACTTTGCCGTAGGCGAAGCCCGCAAGGGTCGCCAGGATCATGTAGCGCCAGTTGGGCAGCGGCTGCGGGCCGTTATTCAAATGGGCGCAACCGAAGATCACGGACGCGACCACCAGCACGGCCGTCGTCGAGCCGAACTTCTGCATGAGCCAGTTCTGCATCAGCGAGCGGAACAGGATTTCCTCGGGCAGCGCCGTGGCTACAAAGATGATGCCGAAGGTCTTGGCCAATCCGGCGGCTGAGAGATTTCCGGGCATATGAAACCAGGGGATGAAAGAGAGCGCAATCCCCAAGATAATCAGGATGGGCGCGACGATGACGAACGCAATCAGGGGATCGATCAGATCCATCACGCGGCTGGGCAGGCTGTACTTCATGCCTTTTATCCCACGGAAGCCGAGGAACAAGACGAGCGCGAGCGTCAGCGCGATGCCGTACGCCAGGGTGTGCAGGAAGCCCTGCGCATGCTTCGGAATCCACTGGCCGCCCACGTTCAGCTCGACCGGCAGCCAGAGCGCGAGGATCACGATGAGGTCGAGCCAGGTGGCTGCGCCGGCATCGGGGCCCTGCACCAAGATCAGCACGGTGGGCACGAGGGTGTAGGCGACGATCAGCAGGGCCATCGGCAGGTGCAAGGCATCCAATCTCCACGCGAAGAAGCAGAAAGTGGCGATGAGTAATGCCGGCAGGGCAAAGAGCCTCGCAGGGTTGCCTCGCAGGCCTTTTTTCAAAGCTGCCGGAACCGGCGGAAACAGAAATGCCAGAATGACGGCCAGAAAAACCGAGGACACCCACGTGCGCACGTTGTGATTATCTCAGCCCGCGTTGGGGCCTGGTTTCTCCGACGCCATGAATCGCTGGATGAAGTTGGTGTCGAACGTCCCGGCGACGAAATCCGCGTCGGCCAGAATCCGTTTGTGGAGCGGAATGGATGTATGGATTCCCTCGACGATGAACAAATCGAGCGCGCGCTTCATGCGGTGGATGGCTTCGGTGCGATCGCGGCCGTGCGTGATCAATTTCGCGACCAGGGAATCGTAATAGGGCGGAATTACGCCATCCGTGTAGGCCGCGGTGTCCACGCGCACGCCGATGCCGCCCGGCAGGTTCAGGGCCGTGATACGACCCGGGGAGGGTACGAATGTTTCGGGATTCTCGGCATTAATGCGGCACTCGAGGGCGTGGCCGTGCGGTTTTACCGGTCCGCCGAGAATGTCCGGCAGCCGCTCGCCGGCGGCGATGAGGATCTGGCTCTTCACGAGATCGACGCCGGTCACCATCTCGGTTACCGGGTGCTCCACCTGGATGCGCGCGATCACCTCGATGAAATACAGGCAGCCCGTTTCATCCATCAGAAACTCGACGGTACCCGCGTTGGTGTACCCCACCGCGCGGATAGCCTCGCGCAGCTTTTCGGAAACGCGGCAGCGCACCTCCGGTTTCAACGCGGGCGAGGGCGATTCCTCGAGCAGTTTCTGGTGGCGCCGCTGGATGCTGCACTCGCGCTCACCTAGAATTTCGACGTTGCCATGCTGGTCGGCCAGCACCTGAAACTCGATGTGGCGCGGCCCGCGAATGAACTTTTCGATGTAGACGTCCGGGCAGCCGAACGCCGCGCCGGCTTCCTGCTGCGCCTGCACCAGCAGACCGGGCAGTTCAGGGGGACCGTTCACCACGCGCATGCCGCGCCCGCCGCCGCCCGCCGACGCTTTCAGAATGACCGGATAGCCGATCTTCTCCGCCGTGGCCAGCGCTTCCTCCTCGGTCTTGATCACGCCATCCGAGCCCGGCAGAATGGGCACGCCGGCTTCACGCATCATGGCGCGCGCGCGTTCTTTCACGCCCATGAGTTGGATGACGTCCGGCTGCGGTCCGATGAACTTCAGGCCGGATTGGTGGCAGACATCGGCGAAACGCGCGTTTTCACTCAGGAAGCCATAGCCGGGATGGATGGCCTCGGTGCCGTGCCGCCGCGCCGCCTCCAGAATCCGGTCGATCCGCAGATAGCTCTCCGCGGAAGGCGAGGGGCCCAGGTACGCGGCCTCGGCGGCCATGCGCACGTGCAGCGAGGTGCGGTCGGCATCGGAATAGACGGCTACCGACCCGATTTCCATCTCCCGCAGCGTGCGTATCACCCG
>JBGPKX010000418.1:0-4606 GCA_041486185.1 Bryobacteraceae bacterium
TCGGCGAGCGCGATCAGGATGTGGAAGACCGCCGCCGGCAGCGGCAGCACCGAATCTGGCTTTGCATCAGGCATCGCGAACTATAGTAGGGATAAATATACCGTAAGCAAGTATACTCGTCAAGGGTAGAGAGAAGGCCCTATAACAGCGGTTCCTGAAATCGGGCGGGTGGCCGATTGATCAAGCACGCCTGCCATGACTGCCTGCTGCCGGCCGGGAGTCATCTGACGCGGCGACCGTTTGGAAGTGGCGGATCGCCGCGCTGCCGGTGCAGACCGGATTAGGGGGCGGCGGGCAAGCCAACAGGTCGAAGGAAGGCGTGGGGACCGAGAGGTATCTGAAAAATCACCCGACACGTCCGAGTCTCTCCGTAACGGGAGGAGGCAGAGCTGGCTTCTTCCTGGGCCACGGGATTGGCTCGGGATGAAAAGGTAGGAACGTCTCCAACGGCGGCGGTTGGATATAGACTGATGGTGGCCAGGATTCCAAAATAGAAATCCGGGCTAAGGAGAGGGTTATGAGAATTCGACTGAAGAGGACGAAAACTGCTGCGCTTGTGGCGGGTGTGGCCATGGGTCTCGGCTTGCTCCTTGCGCAGGAGTCTGGAAAAAGGCCATCCAGCTACTCGCCCGTTGTCATCCAGGAGGACTTTGCCAGTGTGATGTCTCGCATGAGCACAGCGAAGCCCGCTATCATGCAGCGTCAGAAGGCGCTGCTGGAGGAGCGCTACGACCTAAGCGACCGCCCGGCCAGAGGCGTAACGATGTCTCGCGGCAAAGCGATCCAGGAGGGCGTGCGGGTGAAGCTTCGGGGAGGTATGACCTGGGAAAGGCTAGCACAGATGCACCCCGAAGAGGTCCGCGACCGGGACGTGTTTCCTTCCGGCTTCATGCCGTTGCCGCATCCGAATCATCCGGAAGGCGGAATGCTGTTTCCGAAGTACCATATCGATGAGATCAAGAAGCAGGAAGGCCGCGACTTGGCCCGCTTTGATCTCGACTTCGATCTGCCCGACCACATCATGCCGGAGTTTCCACCGGCCATCTATTTGACCACGCGGCCCGATCTGGGCGACGTCTCGCAGGGCAAACTTGTCACCGTCGACAACTACTACGCACTGTTCAACGGAGTTCTGAATCCGAAGCAACTGGATGGGTTGCGCTTGCTGTTAACAGCGTTCCCGCAGCAGCAATTCAATCAGACCGAGGATCGCCGTAGCGAACGCCCGCACCGTGGTGTTACCTGTTTCGATTGCCACGTCAACGGGCATACGAACGGCGCCACGCATTTGGTTGGTGACATCCGCCCGCAGGAGTTCCGGCATCGGATTGAGACTCCCTCGCTGCGCGGCGTGAACATTCAGCGCCTGTTCGGCTCCCAACGAGCGTTGAAGACGGTGGAAGACTTCACGGAGTTCGAGCAGCGTGCTGCGTACTTCGATGGCGACCCGGTGATCGCAGCCAAAAAGGGAATCAATATCCTGGATCGGGGAAGCCAGGTCCACGCCATGGCAGAATTCGAAGAACTGCTGGATTTTCCGCCGGCGCCCAAGCTCGGCATTGACGGTCTGTTGAATCCGAGGATCGTCTCTCAGGCGGAGATGCGCGGGCAAACCGTGTTCTTCGGAAAAGCGAAGTGCGGGACCTGCCATCCGGCGCCGTACTATACCGACAACCTCATGCACAACCTGCAGACGGAGCGTTTCTATAAACCCCGGACGATCAATGGCATGATGGCTTCCGCCGATGGGCCGATCAAGACGTTCCCTCTGCGTGGGATCAAGGAGTCGGCTCCCTACATGCACGATGGCCGTTTACTGACACTCGAAGACACGGTTGAGTTCTTCAACCTGATCTCCGAGCTAGGATTAACAGCGCAGGAGAAGGCCGACCTTGTCGCCTTCATGCGAGTCCTGTAGGAAAAGCCGACCAGCAAGAAGGAAACACTGCGTCGGCGCTGGCAGGATGACGGATTCGTTCACGATCACAGCAGGCCGGCATACCAGCGGATCACGCGTCCGCCGGCGAGGGCCACGATAATCGCGGCGAATCCCAGGAACGTGCCGAACGGCAACTCGTAGCTGGCAGCGTCTTTCCTGGTCATCTTGATGTAGACGATGCCGATCACCGAGCCCAGGACAGAGCCGAGGATGAGGGTGAGCAGCGTGGCGCGCAATCCTAGAAATGCACCGACCATGGCCATCATCTTCACGTCGCCCAGGCCGAGGCCCTCTTTGTGACGGATTTTCTCGAACAGCAAGCCGCCGAGCCAGAGGCATCCGGCGGGCAGCCCGGCGCCCACCACCGATTCGGCCACCGAGGCCCATTGCGGGCCGGGGTGGATGCCGGCCGCCGAGAGAAAAGCCTGAGCGATCATGTCGTCGACCGGGATGAACCAGGCGAGCACGAGGCCGAGGGCGGTTCCGCCGAGCGTGAACTCGTCTGGAAGGATGCGTTCTTCGAGGTCTGAAAAAGTCAGGCCGACCAGCAGAGCTACCAGGACGCACAGTTTGACGGCGAGCGCGGTGGGGCCCAGCGCGCCGACGATGACGAAGAATAGCGCCGCCGTCAGAAGCTCCACGAGGGGGTAGCGCAGGGAAATGTGCGCGCGGCAATGGCGGCAGCGGCCGCGGAGAAGGAGAAAGCTCAGGAGTGGAACATTGTCGTACCAGGCGATCTGCCGCTCGCAGGCCGGGCAGAAGGAGCGCGGAAGCACCACCGAGAGATCGCGCGGCATGCGGTAGATGCAGACGTTGAGAAAGCTGCCGACAATCAAGCCGGCGAGGATGGCGGCGAGCGATTCGAGGGTCACAGGAGAGCCTCATAAACGGCGATGGTGTTGGCGACCATATGCTCCGTCGAGAATTTTTCCTGCACCAGCGCGCGTGCCCGGGCGGCCAGCGACTCGGCTAACGCACGATCCTCGATCAGGCGGCGGACAGCTTCGCCGATGGCCTCCGGCGTGTTCCCGGTAAGCAAGCCTGTGCGCTCGTGTTCCACGATTTCCGGCAAGCCGCCGACGTCGCTCGCGATCACCGGCACGCCCGCAGACATGGCGAGAAGGACGGCGGAGCCCAGGCCTTCCGATTGTGTGATGTAGACAAAGAGTCCGGCATGCGCCAGGTCGCTTTCGAGATCGGAAGACGCGCGCGCGGGGAAACCGGCAATTTTGGCGGCCTGGAGCGCGAGGGCGGTTCCTTTCCCGGGGTCCGGACTTGCCAGAACCAGAATTTCAGACCCGTGTGACAGCTCTTGCATGGGCACGCCATCATACACCACTGTAATTCGCGACGGTGCGATTCCGGCATCCAGCAGCGTATTTTTCACAAACTCGGACACCGCGATGTAATGCGCGGCATGATGGTATTTCCAGCGGGAAACAGGATTCTGTTGCACGGGAAAGGCCACGCGGCGCGAAACGACCAGTCGCGCATTTCCCGCCATGGTGGCCGCGGTGTGTGAGCGTGCGTCGTGCGCGTGCATGACATCGGCGGCGCGGCTCCGCTTCCAGATGGATCGCAGGCTCCATGCGTACACTTCCATTCCACGGCGCTTGGCCTCGATAGACAGCGGCGACCGGGCGCGGGAAAGGAGCACGTTTTCGTGGCCCTTGGCACGGAGGCCTTCGATCAGACGCAAGACCTGCCACTGGCCGCCGCGCATTTCAAGTCCGGAATCGAGGTGGAGGATTCGCATCAAGTGCTTGTTGAGAGACTCTAAACAACCGCTTCCTTACGGTCGCGGCTCAGAATACGCCACATTATGGTCGCGGGTCAGAAGGCGCTGCATTTCAGCTCATGTTGCGCGCTTTGGCATATTTCAGAAACGTGTAAAGCGCCGCCATGTAGGCGATGGTGAGGCCTTCCAATCCGTCGCTATAGCCGCGCTGAAAAAAATACGTCCTGGTAAAGGTCCAGGCCGGATCGAGAATCAAGTTGCGCAGGAGAATCTTCTGTTTGCGCGAGACCAATTCCTCGGCCGCGAGCGTGGTATAGCGGTCCATGGTCTTGAGATGCTCGGAGAGCGATTCGCAGGTGAAGTGCAGCAGGTTGGATTCGAGGTGCCCCACGCGGCCCTCCACCTGCACGCTTTCATGGACGAAATCGCCCACCCATTTGGCCTTGGCGCGATGGTACAGGCGGATCTTGCGATCGGGATACCAGCCGCTGTGCAGGATCCATCGGCCGAGGTACTGCGCGAGACGCGGCATGGTGTAGGCGTCGCAGGACGGGCCTTTCTTCTTCAGGGCCCAGATCTCGCCTTCGAGCGATTCGCTGAGCGCTTCGTCGGCATCGATGGAAAGAATCCAGTCGTGGGTGGCCTGCTCGGCGGCGTAGTTCTTCTGCGTGGCATAACCGTGCCAGGGGCTCTCGACGACGCGCGCGCCCAGCTTGGCGGCGAGCTCGACGGTGCGGTCGACCGACCCGGAATCGACCAGCACGATCTCATCGCAGCAGCGCAGGCTCTCGATGGCGCGCGCGATATTCCGCTCCTCATTGAGGGTGATAATCGTGGCGGTAATTTTCATGCTGCGCCGGTCAGAACCCGCCGGTATAGGCGATGGGAGCGAGAGTGAAACACAGCAAGAAGATGACTAGCGAGAGCCA
>JBGPKX010000419.1:0-4544 GCA_041486185.1 Bryobacteraceae bacterium
GTACGCGGCGAACTTGAATGTGGAATCGTTCGAGCAACTGCTCGAAGAGACCCTGGGCAAGCCCAAGGCGTCCCGGACATCCGCCGCAGCCGAAGCGCAGCCCTCGGACCCGCTGGCAAAACTGTCTCCCGAGAAGCGTCAACTGCTGGCGTTGCGCTTGCGGACGGCCATGCCTCGCACAGGCCAGTGGTTTCCTTCCATCCAGAGAACCGCACAAACGAAGTTGCGCCTCTTCTGCTTCCCTTATGCCGGCGGCGGAGCCAGCGCGTTTCGAGGGTGGGCGGATCGTCTGCCGTCTGAGGTCGCCGTGCTTCCAGCCCAATTGCCCGGCCGTGAAACGCGCTTGGGCGAACCGCCATTCGATCTGATGGAGCACCTGATCGAAGCTTTGAAGGAAGCCATCAGCCCCCACCTGGACACACCCTTCGCATTTTTCGGCCATAGCCTGGGCGCGGTGATCGCTTTCGAGCTGGCCCGCGCGCTTCCCCACCGCCCTGCGTGCCTGCTGGTTTCCGGCGCGCGCGCCCCACAACTGCGCCGCGACCACGTTCCGCCGCCACCGCCTTCCGATGAAGACTTAATCCAGGAGCTGCGCAGCCTCGGCGGCATCCCGCAGGAACTCTTCGAAAATCACGAGTTGATGCAGCTCGCCCTCCCCGCCCTGCGCGCCGACACGGCCCTCTACCGGAATTACGTCTACACCGAGGGACCCCCGCTCCCTTGTGACATTCGCGCCTACGGCGGCATGGACGACGAGAGGATCACACGCTGGCATCTCGAGAACTGGGCCGAACAGACAACGAAGTCATTTTCAATCCAGATGTTTCCCGGTGGGCACTTCTTCCTGAAGACGAATCAGGCGGAATTCCTGGCAGCTCTATCCCAAAATTTAAAGGTCATCGCCAACCTGTAGCGCAGGGCTGCGTGCTCTTTACGGAGACCTGCGGTGTTTCGCTGATACCCAGCCACCGCGGCATCTCATTTGCACCACTCTTTGTCGTTCCGACGATCCGGTTGGCATTCAAACCGACTAAACAGGAGGATTTTCAATGGCCCTTTCTAAGCGCAGCAGAAGACATTTGAGTCAATCTGCCCAAGCCTGTGGCCAAAAGCCCCTCCGGAGCACCAAGTGTCTGAAACTGGCTCTCGCGTTTCTCATATGCCAGTTAGCAGGACTGGGCGAGCTCCACGCGCAACGCATCTCGCTCGGTGTGGAGGCGGGCGTTCCCGTGACTGAATCCTTTGACAAAGGATTCATTTACAGAGGCGCTTTCGATCCTACAACTACACGGTATACTGTCGGGCCACCTATCGAGGTTCGGCTTGGCAGCCGTTTCGCAGTCGCGTTCGATGCGCTTTACCAGCCATTCTCGTTCCGACAATCTAACATCATCGGGACACCGTCCAGTTGGAAGACGACTGGGGCTCTGTGGCAGTTTCCGGTTTTGTTGAGATACCACATTCTTGAGGGTCCAATCCAACCTTTCATTGCCGCCGGGCCCTCGTTTCAGGTGGTGACGAACATTACCCAGAGCTATATGACCGTTATCGACCAGACAGCCACGATTAGTCATCCGCAACCAGAACAGCGCGCGATCGCCGGTTTTGCAGCGGGCGGTGGGCTCGGCTTTTCAATTTGGCGGTTGCATATATCCCCGGAGCTCCGATACACGCGCTGGGCAGCCGAGAACTTCGACTTCACGCAAACCAATCACGTAGGCACGAAGCTCAATCAAATACAGTTATTGGTCGCGGTCATGTTTTAGTTACGCCGCGCCGGCCCAAGGCGAGAGCGAGCTCTTTACTGTTTGAATCAGCCAGAATTCCTGGCGCCTCTGTCCCGAGATTTAAAGGTCATCGCCCTGCTCTACTTCTCCCGGCTGATCCCCAGCGCGCGAATCCGCTTATGCAGGTTCGTCCGCTCCATCCCCAGCGCCCGCGCGGCGCCGGAGACATTCCAGTTGGCCTCTTCGAGCGCCCGCAAAATATACTCGCGTTCGGCCGAGGCCCGGGCCTCCTGCACGCTCGAGCGCGTGGACCCGTCGCGCTGCACGCGGATCTCGACGGGGATGGCTTCGCGCGTCAACCGCTCGCCAGTGCTCAAGATCGCCATGCGCTCGATGGCATTGCGCAGCTCACGGGCGTTGCCCGGCCAAGCGTAGCTCTCGAGCACGGGATAGACATCGTCCGCAATAGTCTTTGGCTTGAAATTGTTCCGTGCGCAGAATTCTTCCAGAAAATATTCCGCCAGCAGCCGGATATCCTGCAGCCGCTCGCGCAGCGCCGGAACACGAATGGGCACCACGCTGACCCGGTAATAAAGATCCTCGCGGAACTTGTCCTGGCCTACCAGCGACGCCAGCTCGCGGTTGGTCGCCGAGATCACGCGCACCGAAACGCGGATGGATTGCTCGCCACCCACGCGGTGAAACTCGCCCTCCTGCAGCACGCGCAGCAGCTTGGCTTGCGAGGCCGCGTGCAGATCGCCGATCTCGTCCAGGAAGAGCGTCCCGCCATCCGCCAGCTCGAATTTGCCGCGCCGCATCCCGGCGGCTCCGGTGAACGCGCCTTTCTCATGGCCGAACAGCTCGCTCTCGATCAGCTCGGTCGGAATTGCGGCGCAATTGACTTTCACGAAGGGCCCGGAGGCGAACGGGCTCGAGCGATGAATGTGCTCGGCGAGAAGTTCTTTGCCGGTGCCCGATTCGCCGATCAGCAGCACGCGCGCATCCGAACGCGCCGCCATGGACGCCTGCTCCACAGCCCTCAAAAACGCCGGGCTGTTCCCGATCATCTTCGGCCCTGGCCCCACGATCTCGCGCAGGCGCTCATTCTCGCGCTGTAAATTGGCGTGCTCCAGCGCATTCTTCAGCGCCACCAGCACCTTTTCCCGGCTCAGCGGCTTCTCGAGAAAATCGAAGGCTCCGGCGCGCGTGGCTTCGACGGCATCGGCGATGGTGCCGTGTCCCGAAATCATGATGGCCGGCGCGCGGCTGTCGTTCTGTTGCATGGAACGCAGCAGATCGATTCCGCTGCCGTCGGGCAGGCGCATGTCGAACAGGAACGCATCGGCGCGCTGCGTGTCGCCATTCTTGCGAAACTCCGCCACCGAGCGGCAGATCGACACCGCGTAGCCCTCGCGCTCCAGGATCATGCGCAGCGAGCGGCCGATGTTGTCTTCGTCGTCAACAATCAGAACTTTTTTGGGCGCCATTGGAGCTGTTGGGAAGCACAACACGAAACGCGGCGCCGCCCAGTTCGCCAGGCACGGCCGCGATGTCACCGCCGGAAAGCAACGCGCTCTTGCGCGCGATGGAAAGGCCCAGGCCCATACCGTTCTTCTTGAAGGAAATCGTCGGCTGGAACAGCGTGCGGCGCGCCTGCTCGCTCAGCCCCGGGCCTGAGTCGTGAATTTCGATCGCGACTTTGCCGTTCATCACCTGCGTCACCGCCAACACGTTGCCTCCCGTGCCTGCGGCCTGCGCGGCATTTTCCAGCAGGTTCACCAGAATTCCCTTTACCAGATCCTCATCGGCCAAGGCTTGAGGCGAGGTTGCCGACAGCCGCACGGTGTAATTGATTTCCGGGTGCCCGGTCTTGAGAAACGCCACTCGGTCCTCCACCACCGCGTTCAGATCCAGTTCCCGCGGGCGCAGGGGAGGCTCGGCCGAAAACTGCGAAAACGCGCGCACCCGCCGCTCCAGACTCTCCACTTCCTCCACCACAATCTGCGCCGCCTGCTCGAAAAATCCGCGATCCGCACCGCTCTGCCGCGCCACCATTTCTTCGACCGTCAGCCGGATGGGCGTGAGCGAATTCTTCACCTCGTGCGCCATCTTGCGCGCCAGCGTCTCCCAGCTTTCAAGCTGCGTCAGGTAGATCAGCCGGTCGCGGTTCTGCTCGAGCTGTTCGGCGGTGTGATTGAAAGCCTCGATGGCGCGGCCGATTTCGTCGTCGCGCCGGCTCTTGAGCCGCGCGGCGAAATTTCCGGACGCCAACTCGGATAGCCCCGCCGTGAGCTGCTGGATGGGCCGGCTGACGTGGTGCGCCAGCAGCGCCAGCAGGACCAGCGATCCCAGCCACACGGCAGACGCCAGCATGACCCACACGTAAATGAACCCGCGCCGCAGGTCGCGAGCCTGATCCGCGCTCACCAGCTTCCGCGCCTGCCGGTACTGCGCGGAAAGGCGATTCATGGCGATGCTCAGCGGGCGCGAGTAGATCAGCGCCTCGCCCGGGCGCCGCACAAAATAATCCAGCCGGTCGCCGTCATTTCCCGCCAGCACGAAGCGGTCGGCGTCGCTTGTGGCCCAGAAACTCCGCAGCGGCTCGGGCCAACCACTGACGTCGCGCTCCGGATATCGTTGGGGATTCACACGCCCGCCCAGGGCCGCGCTCTTCAGCTCCTGGCACGCTTGTTGGTAAAACTCGCGGCCGGTTTTTTCGAGCGATCGCGACATTTCATCCAGCTCATGGGTGGATCGATAGCGCAGGCTGCGGTCGAGTAGGGAAGTCGTGATCCAGAGCGTGGCCCCCCAGGGCAC
>JBGPKX010000420.1:0-4463 GCA_041486185.1 Bryobacteraceae bacterium
ATCGCGTGCGACGATTCCTTATCTGAACGAGCCTTGGTACTGTTGAGCGGAACCAACTGAAGAGCAGGTTGCTCTTATGTAAACTTGGCTGAATTGAGAAAGCACGGCTTCGATCTGATCTCTGTTGGCGGACCTGGCATGATGGATGCAGACCCGAACCCCGTCATGGTTCGTTAGTTCCTTGGGCGAAGCTCCGTGGCGCGCTGGTTGCGGCCTGGAAAGCTTACGAGCGGAGGAGGAAAGAGCGGCGCAGGCCCTGGCTTGCAAAGCTGCCCCGTCGACCATCATGGATACCTTCGTTCGGTTCAGTTCGCTTGTTCGGCAAGGGTTGCGCTTCCGCCGGAGATTTGAACTGGCTAAGGAGCTAATCGAACCTCGCGATTTCGACTGGTACCCTTACGACTGCTTTGCAAGTCTGTTTTATCTACAGCGCTTGCTACGTGAGGCCGCTCTGTCATTGGACGAAATAATCGGCACGGACCCGGTGCTCGACCTTGGCGCAGCCGATGGCGCGCTCAGCTTCTTCCTGGAGTCACTAGGGCGGCGCGTACACGCGGTCGATCATTCTGACACGAACATTAACCGGATGCGGGGCTTGCGGGCTCTCGCCGCTGCATTGCACTCGCGTGTGCAAATTCGGGATGTTGATCTAGACGGACGTTTTGATCTGAATGAACAGTATGGAGCCGTTCTGTTTCTCGGCACACTCTATCACCTCAAGAACCCGTTCTATGTACTAGAACTGCTGGCAAGGCACGCACGTTTCTGCTTTTTGAGCACAAGGGTGGCACGGCTGAGTGCCGACAGGTCGATTCGGTTGGACGGAATGCCAGTCGCTTATCTACTAGACAGCGCTGAATGCAACGCGGATGCGACGAACTACTGGATTTTTTCGCCACCAGGTCTAACTCTACTGGCAAAGCGAGCTGGATGGCATATCTGCTCTTCGGCCACTTCAGGCATAAGTGAATCTGACCCGAGAACAATACAGGGTGATGAAAGGATGTTTCTCCTTTTGCGGAGGGACCGCCTGGAAACGTCAGAACATTCAAGGTAGCCTACTACCCGATCAAAGCAGTGGGGATATTGCAGCGGTCCGCAGCTTTACGCGCTCAAACCGCTGCCGCCTGTACTCTCCGCTGTCCATTCAGGGCTTCTCGAAGCTGATCCAGTTTCCTCTGCAATCGCTGCCGTTCGCTGATGTCGTCAACCTTCGACAGCAATCGGAGAGCGTCATCGCAGGCTTTCTCGGCCCGGACGTGAGGTAGTTCTTTATTACTGAAGTCGTATGCAAATGACGTTTCTACAGTAAGTGTGAGATGAAGACCGAGCTCCAGTTCATTATTGATGATATGGATGAGCTGCCGATCCGTCTTGCCACGCAGTTCTGCGAGTTTGGATACATTTGACATACTGTTCATGGCTCTCAATATTAGACGCGTGAAAACCGGGTTTGGATGGGACAAAATCGTTGCAATTTTCGTCTCCGGGTAATATGGAGTTGTGCCTCGTGTTCTGCTCGTGGCGGCAACTACTGGCTATCAAACGCGCGTATTCGCGGAAGCGGCACGCAGTATTGGGTTCGATCTCGTGCTGGCCACCGATCGTTGTCATGTGCTCGAAGATCCCTGGGGCGACAACGCGATCCCGGTGCGTTTTGACGATCCGTACGGCTCGCGCGAGGTTCTTGCGGCGGCGGGACCTTTCGATGCGGTCGTGTCGGTAGCGGACCGGCCCACACTGCTTGCGGCGCTCACAGCCGAAGCGCTGGGGCTACCGCGCAATTCGCCGGCCTCGGTAGCGGCGTGCCGGGACAAGTATCTGGCGCGCCAGCGATTGCAGGCCGCCGGTCTTCCGGTTCCCGAATTCTTTCGCGTGCCCGTAAGCGCAGATCCGGCTGATGGCGCGCGGCGCGCTCATTTTCCGTGCGTGCTGAAGCCGCTGGGGCTCTCGGCGAGCCGGGGCGTGATCCGCGCCAATGACGCCGTGGAATTCGTGGAGTCGTTCGAGCGCATTCGCGCGCTGCTTGAGAGCGCGGACGTGGCGGCGCTGCGCGAAGAACAGAACCGTCATATCCAGGTAGAGAGTTTCATCGAGGGGCGCGAGTTCGCGGTAGAGGGGCTGGTCACCGGCGGTGAGCTGCAAGTGCTCGCCATTTTCGACAAGCCCGATCCGCTCGATGGGCCATTCTTCGAGGAGACGATCTACGTCACCCCGTCACGCGAGAGCGAGGCGAATCAGCAATTGCTCATGGACGCAACCGGACGCGCCGTTCGCGCCCTGGGACTTACGCACGGGCCGATTCACGCGGAGCTCCGTATGAACCGCGAGGGAGCGTGGGTGCTCGAAGTGGCCGCGAGGCCGATTGGGGGGTTATGTGCCCGGGCATTGCGGTTTAACGAAGGGATGTCGCTCGAGGAGCTGATCTTGCGGCATGCCATTGGCGAAGATGTCTCTCGAGCCCGGCCTGGCGATGCGGCGACTGGCGTCATGATGATCCCCATTCCCAAGGGCGGCATTTACCAGAGCGTGGAAGGTGTGGACGAAGCGTCGGCGATTCCCGACGTGGAGGAAGTCATCATCACCGCCAAGGAAGGGCAGAAGATCCTGCCCCTGCCGGAAGGCGCGACCTATTTGGGATTCATCTTTGTGCGGGCCATCTCGCCTGAGCGTGTTGAGCGGGCGCTGCGTGCGGCGCATGCCTGCCTCACGTTCGAGATTGCCACAGTGTTGCCCGTGATGCGGCGCTGACTCAGCCGGCCAGACTCACGCCCGCGGCCCGGAGCGCGGATTTGGCGAGCAATATGATGCGCTCAACCAGCATCACGCGCTTCTGCTCGGTAATGATGGCCAGATCCACTTGGGGTATCAGCAGCTTGAGCTGTTCGACCTCGACGCCCGGCCCTGCCAGCGTGGTTAGCGGATCGAAAGCCTGGGCCAGAACCTGTTTTCGCAGTTGCAGAATCAGCATCTCCAAGTCAAATTTCGTGGCATCGTCGGGAGCCGATTCCAATTTGAGGGAGAGGTCGCTCAATTGCGTGAGGAGTTCGTCGATCGTCATCATTGTGCCTTCGTCATGTTTTGGCTGAGGTCCGTGGAAAGTTTCGCAATCGCGTCCACGATGGACAGGATCTTTTCGCTATTCAGGCCGACGGCTCGCGTCAGCTCGGCGATCGCCACCTCGTCGGCCTTCTTCAGCCGGATGTACTCGTCGAGTTTCTGCGAGGCTGTGAAGATCACGAGATAAGCGGCCGCGAGCTCCTGGTCCCTCTGCTTGAGGGTGGCTACGGCATCGGCGATCTTGCCTTTAAGCGGCAGGTCGGCGCTGGTGTTGGCGGCTACGTCCTTCACCAACTGATCGATGATCCGCTGGCGCTCGTCGGGCGTGGCCGCGCGGCCGAGTCCGGCGGTGGCGCGCCGCCCGAACTCGCGGTTCATCTGCGAAGTGATTTCGTCGATGCGGTAATCGGCGATTTTCACTTGAGCATCGGCGAACGTTTCGACGGCCGCAAAATAGCCGCGCAGCGAGGCCGAATAGGCCAGTTGCGTGTGGACAAGCTGGGCGGACAGGCCGCGCACCGCGACGGGTGTGACGCAGCCGGACGAAAAAACAGTGGCAGTGAGAAGCAGGAGCAGAGGAGTACAGTGGCAAGTCCGATACATGGGCGCACCTGTGCGACGGCCCCGGTTCGGGGCTTGGAAATTCTCAACTAACGGGGCAGCGGATCAGTCAGCTAGTTTTTTTGTTTTGGCGCCACGAAATCGGGCGGCAGGGCGGCGCCGGCGCCGAAGAAATACTCATCCATTTGCTTGATAAGAAATTCCTGGGCTTCCGCGGTTCCAAGATTGAGCCGGTATTCGTTCATGAGCATCTTCATGTGCTCCACCCACATTTTCCAGGCTTCCTTGGAGACATTTTCGAAGATTTTCTGGCCGAGGGGATGGCCTTCGAACGGGACCTCATCGAGTCCTTCCATCTCCCGCTGGAATTTCACGCAAAATACCTTGCGCGCGCCGGGGCGGATCTCGGTTGCCATCGGAGGTACACTGCCACAGCCCATGCAAATCTCCTCTTTTTACAGGATACTACTTCCAGCAAGCGGCGCAGCCACTAACAGTGCCTAAGACCCATGCCCGCCGCGTTTTGAGCGGTGTGACTCACGTGGAGCCAGCCCGTCAATCCGCCGCCTTGCTACCGGCCTGGCGGGGTTTCCAGCGGACGACGGGCCGGCGCGCGGCGGCAACCTCGTCGACCCGGCTGGTGCGCGTCGCATGGGGCGCCGTGCGCACCATCTCGGGGTCGGATTCGACCTCTTTCGCTATGGAAACCATGGCGTCGGCAAACAGATCCAGCTCGCGTTTGCTTTCAGTCTCAGTCGGCTCGATCATGAGCGCGCCGTGCACGATCAGCGGGAAGCTGACGGTGTAAGGATGGAAGCCGTAATCGATCAGGCGCTTGGCGA
>JBGPKX010000421.1:0-4450 GCA_041486185.1 Bryobacteraceae bacterium
CGAAGAACAGCAGGAAATCGAGCGACATGAACACGCCCAGCATCCCCACCTGCAGCAGCAGGAAGAACGCGTAGTATTCCTTCAGGCGGTCCTGAATTGCGGTCCAGCTCGAAAGGATGGAGAGGAACCCGAGCAGCGTGGTCAGCATCACCAGCAGCAGCGAGAGGCCGTCGATGCCCAGGTGATACGAAGCGCCAATCGAGGGAATCCAACTCGCGCGCTCCACGAACTGGAAGTCTTTGGTGCGGTCGAACTGAAACACCAGCGGCAGCGAAACCAGGAATCCGAGGAACGAAGCCACGTTGGCCCAGAGCTTGACGGCCCGCGGGTTGCTCGATGGAATGAAGAGCAGAACCAGCAGCCCTACCAGAGGCGTGAAGAGAACGATGGAAAGAATATGATCCATATGCGCGGTTAGCCATCTTACAACAGGCGGCTGGACCACGGTGCATCCTCGACACCATTGGGAGCGGGCCCGTGGCAAAATCGCAGTATGCAAAAACTTTCCCGACGATCGTTGATGGCAGGCGCCGCGCTGGCTTCGCAGGCAGCGATCCCGGAGATCGTGCGGCTCCCGAAGAAAGTGCGGCTGGCCATCATCGGGCTCGAAGGACACATCGGCGAGATTCTCGATTCCATGGACCGCCTGCCCGATGTGGAACTGGTCGCGGTATGGGATCGCGATCCCACCCGGGCGCATGAGTTCGCCACCGGTAAACACGGCGTGGGCGCGCGCGAGTACCGCGATTGGCATGAACTCCTGGACCGCGAAAAGCTGGACATCGCCGGCATCTGCGGTACCAACGGCGAGCGCGCCGAGATCATTATCGAGTGCGCGAAACGGAAGCTGCACATTGTGGCGGAAAAACCGCTGGCCATCACCACGGCTGATCTCGATCGCGTGAAGCAGGCGGTCGCCCAAAGCGGCATTCGTCTGACCATGCTGATCTCCATGCGCTTCGAAGGCGTGTATCGCGCCCTCAAGCAGATCGTGGACTCGGGTGAAATCGGCGAGGTGGCGCAGATCTCCGCGCAGAAGTCCTACAAACTGGGCGAACGGGCCGAGTGGATGCGCAACCGCGCCACGTTCGGCGGGACCATTCCGTACATTGCGGTCCACATGGTCGATCTCATGCGCTGGACCAGCGGCAGAGATCTGGTGGAAGCGGTTTCATTCCAGGGCCGCGTGGGCTTTCCCCACCTGCGCGAGATGGAAAATACCACGTCGACGATTTTCCGGCTGGACAACCACGGCACAGCCGCTCTACACATGGACTACCTGCGTCCCGATACCGCACCGACCTGGGGAGACGACCGGCTCCGTCTGGCGGGCACACGCGGAGTTGCCGAGTACCAGGCGGCGACCGGTGTCACGCTTGTCACCGCCGGCCACGCGCCACGGCAGATTCGAGAGATACCTCCGGATCATTCTCTATTCCTCGATTTCTTAGCCTCGGTATATCTCGGAAAGCCGGTAGGACTAGATCTGCGGGATATCTATCGCGTGAACGAAATCGTGCTGGCCGCGCGCGACGCAGCGGACCATCATCAGTTCATGCGGCTTTAAAGCGATGACATCCTCCGGGGGTATGTAAGCGCTCCGGATTCAGTGACTTAAGATTTTGTGGGTCAATCATCTGTAAGCTTGCGCTGTAACTTCACAGCAGATGACGGATCCCATTATTATCGTGCCGCCGCGCATCGCCCTCTGATCTGAGTTGGAGCACTAAAGCAGTTCGGCGCGTACAGAGGCGCGCGTCCCCCTCGTTACCCAAAATAAAAATGCCGTAAGCTTGGCAAACTCTGGTATGCTATTCTGGGAGTATTCAAAGTGTAATACTCCTGGAGCCTACCGGGCCTCCCCCCAAATCCTCGTAAGACGGCTGGCATGCATGAGCAAGACAGGCAGCGTAGTCTGCTTTGTCATGGTCCTCGCTGGCGTCGGGTCGGTGCTATGGACCGCTCCTTCCAAAAAGGCGAGGCTCTTCAAGCCGTCTTCCAACGAACGCACAGGCGATCTGCGTGTTTTCCCGCGCCGGAGTGAGGCCCATTACTTATTCCTTACCGGGCATTATCTGCAAGCACAGGAGCTATATCGCTCCGGACTCGTAGAAGCCAGAAAACAAGAAGACTCAGAACGCGCCGGGCGTTGCCTGACGGCGATCGGCAGCTGCCAGTTCGCCATGTTCCGCTATCGTGAAGCGCTGAAAAGCTTTCTGGAGGCGCGGACGCTCGCTGAAACTGCTCGAGATTGGGCCAATCTGGGGAGTCTGAACGTCAATATTTCGGGATTGTTCCTCCAAATGGGGGATCTGGACGCGGCGGCGCACTCCGCCGAAGAGGCGCTGGTCGATTTCAACCGCAAAGATTTTCGGGGAGGCAGGTCTCGGTGCCTCACCCAGCTCGCGGTAGTGCGCGCGAAACAAGGGCGGATGCAGGAGTGTTCGGCGCTGGTGGGCGAGGCCATCGATAGCTCTTACCGTGAAGGCGATCTCGACGCGGTGGCCGAAGCCTGGGACCACTTGGGTGAAGAACATCTGGCGCGCGGGCAACTGGCGGAGGCCGACCACGCACTCACCGAGGGCTTCTGTGTGCGCAAGCTCCACCACCTTCCCCGGCTGGACAGCTCATGCCTTAATTTGGGAAAGCTGCGGCTGGCGCAAGGAGATGCCGCATCGGCTCGCCGGTTGCTGGATGAAGCGGTCAGCCAACAGACCCATACCAGCAGCCTGATCACTCTGTGGGACCTGTATCATGCGCGCGGCCAAGCGCACCTGGCCGAGGGCGGAACCGAGGCCGCGCTAGCCGATTTTCAGAAAGCGCTCGATCTGGCCCGCCAGTGGCGTCTCGAAGTGCTCCCGGCCGATTTCACGCGCATCAGTTCAGAAGGGGAGCTGCAGAAAATCTATTCCTCCTTCATCGAGGCGAGCGGCCGGTTGCATGCATCGAGCGGCCGCGGCCAGTGGATTCGTGAATGCTTCCGGGCGGCGGAAGAAAACCGGTCGGCGAGTCTGCACGCCTTATTACGCAAGCCCAACGACTGGCGGGAAGCGCTTCCCGCACAGTACTGGGAGACTCTGGCGCAGTTGCACGCCGCGGAAGTGGCTCTGCTCCATTCAGACAGCCAGATCGGGCGCGAAAAAATGCGGCAGGTTCGCTCGACGCTCGTGCTATTCGAAGCCAAGGCCGGCTCAAGTGGCGATCTGGCAACCGATGAACTACTGGCGCGCACGCAACAGAACCTGCCACGAAATGCCGCTCTGCTCAGTTTCCATCTGGGCGAACGGCAATCATTTCTTTGGGCGATTAGCCGCGATCGGTTCCGCATGTACCGGCTTCCGGGCAAACCCGAACTGGCGGCGGATGTTGCGCGGTTCTCCGATGCGGTGCGAACGGGCAGTCTTTCCGCTGTACCCAGCGGGACCGCACTCTACGAAAAGTTGTTTGGAAAACTCGAAGCCCCCTTTCGGAACAAGCATCAGTGGATGCTTGCGCTTGACGAGCAGCTTTTCCGTATTCCGTTTGGAGCGCTGGTAGTGGGCTGGCGCGACCATGAACCGATTTACCTGGCGGAACGGCACTCGATACAAGTCACCACCGGCGCGGTGATGCTGGCCGCGAGCCGGCCGCAACCTTGGCGCGAAGCCTTGGCGGGAAAGTTCCTGGGCGTGGGCGACGCCATTTACAACGCCGCCGATCCGCGCTGGAAAAACCCCACGGCTGAAGGGAGCGGTTTTCTACCGTGGGTGGCTTTTGCCGTACCGGCTACACAGGCGCCCGGCCCGGTTCTTGCGCGGCTCGCGGGCACGGCGCGCGAGGTGAAGTCCTGCGCGCGCGCATGGGACTGGCGAACTGAAAACGCGATCCTGCTGGAGGGAGCGGACGCGTCGCCAAACCGGCTGAGGGCGGCTCTCCGCGACCGGCTTTCCGTGGTGCACATCGCGGCGCACTTTCTCCAGGCGGAGACGCCTCCACGATCCAGCATGATTGCCCTGAGCCTTGCCGATTCGGGCACTCCGCAATTCTTGAGTCCCCTCGAGATCACCCGAACCAAAATCAACGCGGGCGTGGTGGTTTTGAGCGGGTGCAGTTCCGGGCGGGCCGACGCGCTGCCGGCTTCCGGCCTGATGGGACTGACGCGCGCCTGGCTGGCCGGGGGAGCGCGCGCCGTAGTGGCCAGCCATTGGCCGACGCCCGACGACAGCGGCTCGCTGTTCGTGGATTTTTATCAATATGTTCGCGAAAGACCCGAAGCGGGACCGGCGGAGGCCCTGCAGGAGGCGCAGATCAGCATGCTGCGCGCGGGCGGATGGCGGTCGAATCCGCGGTATTGGGCCACTTATTTTGTGGCGGGAGATCAGTAGAGAGACGTATGGCTGTATCCAACACTGAAGCCTTAGGCGCGCCACTCGCACCCATTGTCACGCTGGCCGATCCGTCAGGATCGAGC
>JBGPKX010000422.1:0-4447 GCA_041486185.1 Bryobacteraceae bacterium
CAAGGCGCGCAATTCCGAGACGGCCTCGTCGATTTTGCCCAGCTCGGCCAGCAGCGAAGCATGCGCTAATTTCACCAGGCGGTCTTTAGGAAACTTTTTTACCGCGACCGCGGCTTCCTCTTGAGCTTTGTTCAGATCCTTGGCCTGGCGCCAGGTATCCACCACCTCCACCGCGGCCCGCGGCGCGGCGTCGGGGTCTACCTGCGGAATCTGGCGGAACGTTTCCACCGCTTCCGGATACCGGCCGGCGTTGCGGTAAAGCCTCCCCAGCCCTTCGAGCAGTATGGTGCGGCTGCCTTTTTCGGATTCGGTGTAGTTCTTCTTCGCTGTGTCGCTGACCATCGAGCGCAGCGCCGTGATGGCTTCGTCGGTCTTGCCCTCGGCCTCCAGCAGGTTGACTTCCGCGTAGCGAACGTCCAGGTTGTCGGGGTCGATCTCTTGTGCCTTCTTGAACGCTGCCCGTGCCTTTGCGAAATCGCCCTTCTCGCGGTAAATCTCGGAGAGGCTCAACTGGATCTGCGCGTCCCGCGGGTCGGCGGCCGCGATCTCGTTATGAAGTTTCAGGGCTTCGTCGATATGGTCGGTGCGCAGCAGGTCCTGCGCCAGGGCGCGCTTGATGCGGCTGTTCTCCGGGTCCATCTGCAGCGCTTGTCGCCATGTATCGGCGGCGCTCGCAAAATCGCGCGTCTGATCATAGAACTGCGCCAGGCCCGCCAGCGTCCGCGGAGTCGGGTTCTTGCTGGTCACCAGGCGCAGCATCTCGATTGCGTTCTTGGTGTCTCCCAACTCCGAATACACCATGGCGAGTCCCGTTAACGCTTCTTCATTGCCGGCATCCAGATCGAGAGCCTTTTTGAAGGCCTTCTCCGCGTCCACCGAGTCGTGGTTGACCCTCTCGAGCCGCCCCAGCATCAGCCAGCTCTCCAGGTCCTTCGGGTCTTGCTCCGTGACTTTCTGGAACTGCTCGATCGCCCGCCGCACCATGTCTTCGTTGACTTTTTTCTCCTGCGGATCGCCGATGAGCCGCGCGTAGATGCGGCCCAGCAGCCGCCGCGCGTCCAGATTCTTGGGGTCCTGCTTCAGCATGTCCTCGGCTTCGCTCACGGCGTCCTTGATCCGGCCGGCCTGAATATAGAGGTCCGTCAGTTCTTCGGAGAGGAACGCGGCCGAGGGATCAAGCTTCATCGCCTGGCGATAGTATTCGATGGCCTTGTTGGTGTAGTCGCTGCGGTTCCCGAACGCGCCCGCAAGTTCGGAATACAGGTGGCCCATCGCGAAATTGTAATAGGCTGCGGCTTTATCCGCGGTCTTGGAATCCTGGGCGCCTTGGCCGGGGGCGGCCGGAACAGCCTGGCCGTGCGCCAGACCGGTGCTAAACACAACCAGGCACAGGGCCGCTAGAAAACATCTTGCCGCACGATTCATCTAAGCTACTTTCTTTCGCCCACCTGTGGACGTTCCGGGCGAGACGAAGACCTTCCCTTACTCATTGTATAACGCTGGGGGTACGACGCTGAGGCACGTAAACTAAGACGGAGTGGCGGATCATAAGGTTATCGCGATTTTGGGGCCTACGGGCTCGGGCAAGAGCCACCTGGCGCTCCGCGTGGCCACGGAGTTTGCCGGCGAAGTGATCAACTGCGACTCCCTGCAAATTTACCGTCATTTCGACATAGGCACGGCTAAGCTGCCTGTCGAAGCCTGGCGCGGCATCCCCCATCACCTCATCGATATTCTGGATCCCGACCAGGTGTTTACCGCCGGCGAATATGCCCGCCTGGCGCGTCGAGTCCTGGCGGAAATCTCCGCGCGCGAAGGTCTTCCCGTGGTGGCCGGAGGCACAGGTTTTTACCTGCGCGCGCTGCTCGATGGCCTGTTCCCCGGTCCGGCGCGCGACCAGGCCTTGCGCGACCGCCTGGCTGAACGCGAGCGCCGACGGCCCGGCTCCATATATCGCCTGCTCCGCCATTTCGATCCACAAGCCGCCCAACGGATTCATCCCAACGACCTGCCCAAACTGACGCGCGCGCTCGAAGTGTGCCTGCTCACGCGCCGTTCCGTCACCGAAATCTACCGCGAGGGCCGCGATGCGCTTCAAGGCTATCGCGCCCTCAAAATCGGCATCTCCCCGCCGCGGCAGCCACTCTACGAGCGGCTTGACCAGCGCGCCGCGCAGATGTTCCAGGCAGGTCTGATTGAAGAAGTGCGCGGCATCCTCGCGCGCGGCTTCGCCTCTTCCGCCAAGCCCTTCGAATCGCACGGATATCGCCAGGCCGTGCAGTTCCTCAACGGCGAGCTGAGTCTCAAGGAAGCCGTCTTCTATTCGCAGCGCAATACCCGCCGCTATGCCAAGCGTCAGATGACCTGGTTTCGTCAGGAACCCGGCATCGAATGGTTCTCTGGTTTTGGTGACGAACCTCAAATTCAACAAGCGGTCGTCGATCGCGTGCGCGAATTTCTCAGCTTCAGGTAGCTTCAGTTAACGCCTGTCCCACAACTGGACACTGCTCGTTTTTGAACGCAAGGAAACATCCGCAACTTACTGTTAACTCACCGTATCGCGCGGCACGTTTCCACGTTTGGTCCGTATCATGAAACAAGAAACTCGCAATCGGTTCTCGGGGACGTTTTCGTAACGGCAGTGCATGCGCGATACGTGTGTCTGCGCGATGTGCGGCCGCTACATCGAGGACCGGTGGCAAGAACAAAAGGAGACGTTGCGTCGATGATCAAAAACATTTTGGTTTTATTCACCGTGCTTGGCCTGGCGGCCGTGGCCAGCGCGAAGTCATACTCCATCACGCTGTTTGAGCCTTCCGTAATCGGTGGGACGGAACTGAAGCCGGGCGAGTACACCTTGGAACTCAAAGATGAAAAAGTTGTGATCAAGAAGGGCAAGCAGATAGGCGAGGCTCCGGTAAAGGTGGAAACCGCGGATAGCAAGTACGCCTCGACCACGGTGCGCTATCGCAACGGCGATGGCAAATACCGTATTCAGGAAATACACCTCGGCGGCACCACCATGAAACTGGTGGTCAACGCGGAATAAAACATTTCACGTTGCCCTTGTAGCGCAGGGCTGCCGCGGTAACCCTGTGCAACGAATGCCGGTAGCCTTAACCTGCTTCCGACCTTCGAAACTCTTTGCCCCCTGGGAGCTGCTGCTAAACTGAAGCCAGATGCAGCGGCTCCCGTTTTTTATCCTGGGCCTGTTCCTGTGCGGAAACTCCGCGGCCCTGGCGGATACCGTTCTGGTGCTTCCGTTTTTCAACGAGTCCACATCGCAAAACATCGATTGGATCGGCGAAGGCATCGCCGAAACCATTCGCGAATCGCTCGGCTCGCAAGACATTCTGGTGCTCTCTCGCGCCAACCGCCTGGAGGCCTACCGCCGCCTGTCCATCCGGCCCAACGCGGTGCTGACCCACGCTTCCATCATCAAGTTGGGCGAGGCGCTGGATGCTTCACAGGTGATTTACGGACACTACGAGATTGCCGCCCCGCATCCGTCCGACGCCTCTTCGTCCGCTCCGCCGCGGGCCGAAACCGGCGCCGCCGAACCAGGGATCTCGGTCCGCGATTCCCTGCACATAGGCGCGCGCATTCTCGATCTCAAACACACCCGGCAGGCTCCCGAGTTTGAAGAGATCGGCGCTCTCGAAGACCTGGCTTCGCTCGAGACGCATCTGGCCTGGCGCTGCCTGAATCTTCTTGCCCCTAAGTCCGCGCCGTCCGAACAGGATTTCCGCCGGGACCGGCCTCCGGTGCGGCTGGATGCCATCGAGAATTACATCCGCGGCTTGCTGGCCACGTCGCTCGAACAAAAACACCGGCTGTTTACCCAGGCCGTCCGGCTGGATCCCCGTTTTTCCGAGCCGTATTTTCAGCTAGGCAAGATGGCCTGGGACAAGAAGGACTACGGTTTGGCGTCCGGATGGCTGGAAAAAGTCAATCGCACCGGCTCGCATTACTTCGAAGGTATGTTCCTGCTCGGCTTGTGCCGCTATTACATGGCCGATTTTGCCGGCGCCGAAAAGAGCCTCGAAATTGTGGCGGCGGCCGTGCCGTTAAATGAGGTTTTGAACGATCTGGGCGCGGCGCAGTTGCGACTGCGCTCACCGGCTGCCCTGGACAACTTTCGCCGAGCCCTCGAAGGCGACTCCACCGACCCCGACTACCACTTCAACGTGGGCTACGCCCTCTGGCAACGAGGCGACTTCAACAAGGCGGCAGAGACTTTTCGCGCGTTGCTCGACCGCAAGCCCGACGATGCCGAGGCTGTCCTTTTTCTGGGACGATGCCTGAAAAATGACGGCCCGCGTCCGGGAGATCCGCGTGGCGAGGGCCGGGAACGCCTGAAGCTGAATTTCGAAGAGACCGCCTACCGCCAGCTCAAAGCCGAACTGGAATCCAAGCACTGATCGCCGCCAGTCACTTCGATTGGCCG
>JBGPKX010000423.1:0-4429 GCA_041486185.1 Bryobacteraceae bacterium
CCGGTAACGATAGCGGTAAGATTGCGGTCGTCCAGCCAGCGGAACAGCCGGCGGAGTTCCGCCCGCAGTATCGCCGCGTCAGATAATCCGGCAAAAAGTGTTTCGATGCTGTCCAGTACAACACGCTTTGCCTTTATCGCGTCCACCGCGTGGCCCAGACGGATGAAGAGGCCCTCGAGGTTGTATTCTCCAGTTTCTTCAATCTCGTTTCGCTCAACGCGAACATGGTCCACCAACAGCTTCTTGCGTTTCACAAGCTCACGCAAATCAAGACCCAGGGATCGGACATTGGCCGTGAGCTTATCTGCTGATTCTTCGAATTCCATGCACACGCCAGGCTCGCCGTATTGAACGGCGCCGTGCACCAGAAATTCCATCGCCAGTAAAGTCTTGCCGCAACCTGCGCTACCGCATACCAGCGTGGTACGGCCCCTCGGCAGACCTCCACCGGTGACTTCATCCAGCCCGTCGATTCCTGTCGGGGCCTTTGGAAGCGAGGTCCGGGATACTTTCAATTTGGCGTGGGGCATAGCGAGGCTGCTGAAACTGAGTCCCTTCGGTCTTGGTGTCAACACATCTTAACAAAACGGTGGGGGCAGCCTTATGGGTAGTGGGGTCATGGCGTGGATACGCCCCACAAGACCGCACAACCGGCCCCCCGGAGCCAACTATTATTCGGTAGAATCGAGGACCATGACGAAAATTGGTGTGGACAAACTCCTGGCGCTGCTCTCCAGAATCGCGCATGCACTTGAAGTGATAGCCAAGAAGTTATCGCCAAACTTCAAGCCCCTGCGCAAACCAGAGCCTGCCGCAAAACCGGACCACCAGGACCGTTAGAGCATCTCGACATCACTCCTCGAACGCTTCTTCGAGCCCCTCGATCCAGCGGTTGGCCTGACTCTTGATTTTAGTCAGATCGTCCTTCTTTAGCTCATCGCCGCGCACATGGGCGCCGCTGCGGCTGAGCCGCCAGCCGCCACGAGAGACTGTAGATGTTGAGCCCGCTTACTCCAGAGGCTCCAAATAAGTGGAACTGCCAGCCTCCTGCGGGTCGACTTGCTGGACAAATCCTGCGATCAGCCGGGAACGATCCAAGCGAGAAATGCCCTGGACCTGTTGTTTGGGTTAGCGATGTAATCCGGGACAGCGACCATGCCGGCGCGCTGTCCCAGAACGTGGCGCGAGGCCGCTAAACGCCGACTCGCCGTACGGTCTCGGATGTGGCCCCCAAGTCAGCGGCGGCTTCACTGCCGGACGCGATGTCCTCGGCGCCGGTTGCCTTCAAAAGATCCTCTGCGCGCTTAATCCAGCTTGGTGTGTCGCAGTGAACGGATAACAGGATGCCACCCTCCTTGATGCGGCCTTCGTACCGCTTGGCCTCATATTCCGGTATTCCCATCCCGACAAGCGCGCCAATGAGGCTACCCACGGCACCGCCGACGCCAACTCCCGCAAGCAACGCCATGATCGGGCCTGCCGCGATAAATGGTCCGACTCCTGGAATGGACAGCAGGCCAATTCCAGCCAGCCACCCGAGCGCGCCGCCAATGACGGCGCCGGAACCTCCACCCGTGGCTGCACCTTCCGGCGCCTTCGTATTTTTCTCGACAGCAAAGTCCTTGGAGCTTGCGTTCTCCGGAAACAGCACTGAAATATCGGTATTCCGGAAGCCCTCCCCTCGTAGGGTATCGACCGCCTTCTCCACGTGTATTCGATTCTGGTAGATGCCGTAAACTGCTATGTTTGCCATTATGTCTCCTTCTTGATTCCCCCATCGGGAACAGCTCACCGGTAAGACCAGCGCCGGTGGCACAACCTCCGAAATGCTGCCACCGGCGACCGCGGGCTCAAAACTCAGGGCTACCTGTCCGCGACTGGCGTTCCGATCACCGTGCCAATCACTTCGCCTGAGACCACCATCTCCACGCGCCGATTTTGCTGCCGGCCCTCTGCGGTGTCATTTGAAGCCACCGGCTGCGTCTTGCCGAAGCCCTTCGCCGTGACCGAGTTCACTGCCATACCCTGCCCGGTCAGGTAGTCGCGGACGGCCGCGCCGCGTTGTTCGGAAAGCCGCTGATTGTAGTCGTCGCCGCCGACGCTGTCCGTGTGACCTTCAACATCCAGTCTTAGACCCGGATGTCCCGAGATGATGCCGGCCACCTTGGCCAGCTTCTCACGCGCCAGAGGCCGCAACGTATACTTGCCCGTGTCGAAAAGGACGTCCGACATGTTCACGATCAGGCCGCGGGCTGAATCGCGGGTCTGCAGAATCGCGTTGAATTGCGTGAACAGCTGAGCGCGCAGTTCCGTCTTCTCGGCCTCCGCTTGCGCCTTGTCCTTGTTCGCCCGATCCAGATCGGCCTGGGAAGCCGCCCTTTGCGCGTCGTTCTCCCGCTTCAGGCGGTCAGCCTCGGTTGCGGCGGCGACCGTGCGCGCGGCGTCTTCGCGCTTCAAACGATCGGCTTCCGTCAGAGCAGCCGCTGCTTGAGCATCCTTTTCCCGTAGCAAGCGCTCAGATTCCGCCCGTGCCGCGATCCGCGCACCCTCCGCTTCCCGTGTGACGCGCTCGGTCTCGGACTGCGCGGCGGCCCGATCGCTGTCCGCGCGGGCTTCGCGCTCCGCCCCTTGCTGCCGCTCGCTGGCCAGGCTCTCGTCCTCCTGACGTTTTACCGCGATGGCCCGTGCGTCTTCCGCCGTCTGCACCGCTTCCCGGGCGGACATCGTCACCGGCTTCCTTCCCGCGTTGCGCGCCTGGTATGCCTCGGACTGCTTCAGGCTTTCCTCAGCCTTTTGGAAGGTCTCGGCGGCATGCCTGTCCGCGCCTATGGCGCGCGCGATTTGCACGGCGTTGCGCGCTTCGTAAAGTTCCAGCGGCAGCTTCCGATCGGCCTTGAGCGCCAGCGGGTTCGCCAGATGCTCGTATTGGCCTCTCTGCAGCAGTTCGTACTTCGCGTCGATCTCCTCGATCTTTCCCACCGTGTCCGCACGCACCATGTTTTCCATCACAATCAGATCGCTCGGACGCGACACCGCGAAATAAGGTTCCGCGGTTACTACCAGCCCGAACACCTGCAATTCAGTGGTCACGTCCAGCTTGCTGCTGGTGCCGTTCAAAAGGATCTCGCCGAGATTGGCCGTGCGGCCCTCGGGAGTAATGGCCCACAGCACATAGGTCAGGTATTCGGCTCCGTACTTGGTGGCCGGCTGAAGGTTCCGGAATTCCACTTCGATTTCGATGTAGCCCTGCTTGCTCTCCACCTTGGCCTCGCCGTGGGACAGCGGCAGGAGTTCAGTACCGCGAAAATCAATCTTCGTCGCTCCACTGCGGTGACGGTAGTTGATGGCTTTCGCGGTCCGCGCGGTTACGGTGACGCGATAAATGGGCGCCGCCCCGGCAGCCATCCTGGTGGCATTCTCGTTCGATTGTTGCGCCGGCGTTTGCGCCGATAGAACTCCGCATACCGTCAAGCATGCGGCCATTATGATTTTCATGTTGTCCTCTCGATGTTCTTTCTTCGTGGCCTATTTCGCCGACAGCATTTCCACTTCTTTCATGCGGCCCGGCTAATCCCAGATGGGCTTTGGACGATATCGTTTCCCAACGCACGAGTTGCGCCAACTTCTTTTTCTATTGAGCCGATTGGCTTGCCGGCGAGCGATGGACCTGATTTGGAGAGAATAGACGGCTAACGACTAACGATATATGGTCAGATGACCTGGGATGGTCAAAAATCGGGCGGTCAAAAATCCTTGCGAGAGATGCCGAGCTTCCGCATCATAGCGTTCAAGGTCGTCCGGGGGAGTCCGAGGCGGGCCGCTGCCTTACTGATCACCCCACTGGTCTCCCGAAGCACACGGACGATATGCTCCCGCTGCACGCGCGCCAGAGTGGTGTCGCCAGTGGCTTCTAAGGCATCTGGCCGTATTTCAGCTAACGGAGCACGAAGGCTGGATCCGGTGGAAAGAATCACCGCCCGTTCAATGAAGTTCTCGAGCTCCCGTACGTTGCCCGGCCAACGCCAGTTCACCAGCGCCCGCATCGTCTCCGATGGGATCTTTTCAATCTGCCGGTCCATCTTTTCCGAGTACTTCTTGGTGAAATAGCGCGCCAGGATCGGGATGTCCTCAGGGCGATCGCGCAACGGAGGCGTGGTGATGGGAAACACTTTCAGCCGGTAGTACAGATCGCTGCGGAAGAGTTTGTCCCCCATCATCTGGGTGAGGTTCCGGTTGGTCGCCGCCACCAGCCGGACATCAATCGGAATGGTCTTGGTGCCGCCCAGCCTCTCGAATGACTTCTCCTGCAACGCCCGCAGCAGTTTCGGCTGCAGTTCCAACGGGATGTCGCCCACCTCATCCAGAAACAAGGTGCCGCGATGCGCCATCTCAAACCTGCCGACCTTTTGGGCCAGCGCTCCGGTAAACG
>JBGPKX010000424.1:0-4416 GCA_041486185.1 Bryobacteraceae bacterium
ACCCAAAGCCAAGCTCGTTCCCGTGACGCATCTGAGCGACATGGCTCGGGAAGGCGCGGGCTTTGCGGGCTTCGCCGCGGGCGACTTGAACCAGGGCCCGCACGATCCGGACATCGTCAGCATGCCGGATTTCGATTCGCTCACCATTCTGCCGTGGCGGAAGAACGTGGCATGGGTGCCTGGTAACCTGCATGTGAACGGCGCGCCATGGCCCTGCTGTCCGCGCACCATTCTGTCCGAGCAATTGAAGCGGGCGCGGAAATTGGGCTACATCCTTCATGTCGGTGTCGAACCGGAATTCATGCTGCTGAAGAGGAACGCGCAGGAAGAGTACGAGCCCTGGGACGGCCTGGATAACGCTGCCAAGCCCTGCTACGATCTGCGCGCGCTCTACCGCAATCTCGATCTGATGACTACGCTCCTTCACTACATGCAGGAGCTTGGCTGGGACCCTTACGCCAGCGATCACGAAGACGCCAATTGCCAGTTTGAGATCAACTGGACGTATTCAGACGCAATGACGACATGCGACCGGCACACATTCTTCAAATGGATGGTGCGGACTGTGGCGGAGCAGAACGGCCTGTGGGCCACTTTCATGCCCAAACCGTTCGCGCATCTCACGGGCAATGGCGCTCATTTCCACATCAGCCTGGCGGACGCGGAGACCCGGCAAAACATTTTCGTGGACGAAAACGATTCGCTCGGCCTTTCGCAGCAGGCCCGATGGTTCATGGGCGGGCTGCTACACCATGCCCGCGGCCTGGCTGCCGTCATCGCGCCGTTGGTGAACAGCTATAAGCGGCTGATCCGCGGCGCGCCACGCTCGGGCGCGACTTGGGCGCCGGTGTACGTGACTTACGGCGCTTCGAATCGCACGCAGATGATCCGCATCCCCGGGCCGGGCCGCATTGAAAATCGGGCGGTGGACGGCGCGGCGAATCCGTATCTCGCGTGCGCGGCCATGCTGGCGGCGGGTCTGGACGGCATCGAGAACAAGATCGATCCAGGCCACACCAATGGCGAGAACCTGTACGAGATGTCCGAAGAAGAACTGCGGCGCCGCAACATCGCGTTCCTGCCGACCACGCTTCGCGAAGCGATCGACTGCTTCGAGCAAGATCAGGTGCTGCAACAGGCACTGGGCAAAGATTACGCGGCGTATTACGCCGGCGTGAAACGCGAGGAGTGGCGGCAGTACCACCAGAGCATCAGCCAGTGGGAGCGGGAACAGTATTTGAAGACGTACTGAGCGCGACTCGCGGCGTCTCCTCCGACGCATCCACAAACCAGCAGGCCACCGCGCCCAGAATTACCATCACGCTTCCCGCGTAGAGTCCCCAGGACCACCCGAAGTACTTGGCCACAAGCGGCGTGAGAACCGGAGAGAAGAACCCTCCGACGTTGCCGCCCGCATTCAAAATACCGCCTGCCGCGCCGACCTGCGGACCACCGATATCGATGGTCAGGGCCCAGAACGCTCCTTCACAAAATGAAGCGAAGCCGATGGCCAGCGCGAGCAGGACGGTGGCATTGCCGCTGTCCGAACTGGCCACGCCGAGGTATAGCAGCAGCGCACCCATTGTCAGGCCGACCAATGGCACCACACGCCGGCCGAATTTGGATCCATAGCTGCGCGTCAACCGGTCGGAAATCCACCCACCGATCGGCATCATCACCAGCATCACGAGAAAAATCACGGTGGTGTACCGCGCGCTTTGCGCGAAACCGGTGTGGCGCACTTCGCCGAAGTAATAGTAGATCCAGTAGAAGAAAATGTATTCGAAGTAGCCGAGTGTGAAGTAGGCAAACGTGAGCAGCGCAAGATTGCGGTTCAGGAGCAACCGGCGCCAGGATCGCGTCTCGGTATGCCGGCCGGCCGTCTGCTCTACGCCGCGCGGCAACCGGCGCACATAAATCACCCAGAGGACCGCGAGCGCAGCCGTGGCGACCGCGGAGAGGTAGAACGATCCGCGCCAGGCGTAGAGCGACATCAGCCAGGTGAACAGGATGGGCGAGACCGCTCCACCTACGCATGCGCCCGCAATAATGAACGCCTGCACGCGTGCACGATGGACCATGGGAATCCAGGCGGAGCACATCCGGGCGCAAGCCGGATAGAGAGGCGCGCTCATCACCCCCAGGCCGCAGCGAATCGCGATCAGCAGCGGCACCGCGCCGAGAAATGCCAGAGCCGAGTGCCCGCCAAGCGGCGTGAGTGCGGTGAACAGCGCGGCAGCCAGGCCCATCAACGTGAGCGTATTGCGCGGGCCAAGCCGGTCCGCCACGTCGCCGCCAGGGATCATGAAGACCGCGTATCCCAGGATGAACGCCGAGTACACCCAGCCCATCTGCGTGGGCTCGATGCCGAACTCTTTCATGATTTCGGGGCCGGCGATCGACATGATAGTGCGGTCGAAATAACTCATCACGCTGAAGCCGAACATCAGCGCGACCAGTGCCCCCTGGGTAGCACCGAAGCTAGCTCGGTATTTTTCCCCGACCGCGAATGGATTCACTTCCGGTTCCTCCAGCTTGACGAGCCCTCTTCGATCACAATGTGCCGGTCCGCCGGAATACCGCTCAACCGTTCCACGGCGCCGCTGGGCCATCGTATCGTAATTCGCTCCGCGCGCGTGGCGGCGCCCAGGCCGAAATGCAGGCGCAGATCGCTCTGCGAGAGATAACTGCCTCCGCTTCGCACTTCGTCGATCTGGCGCAGGCCGCCGGCCTCGACCTGAACGCGCGCGCCGATGCCGTCGCTATTCGACTTGGTCCCGACGAGTTGGATGCCAATCCAATGGTTGGGCGCCGGCGCTTCGGGCACCAGCAACGACGGCTTCTCGTGCAGTTCGTTTACGGCAACGGCGATGCGGCCGTCATTGTACAGATCCGCGGCGGCCGCGCCACGGCTGGAGTGCAGGCCGGCGGCATCCACGCCGGACGCGAGCGTGACGTCTTCGAAACGGCCGTCGCGCAGGTTGCGATAAACGAGTTTGCGCTGGCGGTAGGTCGAGTCGCTCTTGGCCGTGTCAATCTCCGGCGTCAGATGGCCGTCGACCATGAAGATGTCGGTCCAGCCGTCGTTATCGAAGTCCGCCGCGATGACGCCCCAGCCGAGCAGGTTGCGAAGCCTTCCCATGCCCGCCTGAAACACACGGTCGGAGAAAGTTCCGTCGCCATTGTTGTGGTAAAGATTGGGGCTATCGTCGGAGAAATTCGTCTTCACTACGTCGAGAAAACCGTCGTGATCGTAATCGAGCGCGGCGACGCCCATGCCCGCCTGGGCTTCTCCGTCTTCGTTAAAGGCCAGGCCGGACGCGACGCCGGCGTCCTCAAATGTGCCGTCGCGCTCATTGTGATAGAGAATGCTGGCGGCCGAGTCACAGGCCACATAGATATCGGGCCAGCCGTCGTTGTCGTAGTCGAGCGTGAGCACGCCGAGCGCGTAGCGGCCCTCGGTTGCGCGCATGCCGGACGACGCACTCACATCGGTAAATGTGCCGTCGCCATTATTGTGGTACAGATAATTCACCGCCGCCGGAAGGCCGCGCGGCCCACAGGCGATGGGAATCCCTTTGTACTGGCAAAATTCGCCGGAGCCGGGCTTGGGCACGTTGGAAAAATTCGGGCCCAGGTCCACATAATTGGCAACGAATAGATCGAGTTTTCCGTCGCGATCGTAATCCATGAACGCGCAACCGGAGTTCCAGCGGCCATCGGCGCCAGCCACACCCGCGTGCACCGCCATCTCGGTGAACGTGCCATTGCCATTGTTGCGATAGAGCCGGTTCTTTCCGTAATAGGTGACGAAGAGATCGTCGTAACCGTCGTTATCGAAATCGGCCACGCATGCGCCTTGCCCCCAGCCCGAATAAACAAGCCCGGCCTCGCGCGTGACATCGGTGAACGTGCCATCGCCGTTGTTGCGGTAGAGATGGCTGACAGGTTCGGTTGTATCAGCGTGCCGTTCGAGTAGCGTTCCGTTCACAAGAAACAAATCGATGAAGCCATCGCGGTTGTAGTCGATGAATGCTATACCGCTGCCGTTCATCTCGAGAATGTATTTCTTGTTTACGACGGCGCCGGAGACGTTGGCAGCCGCCAGCCCGGCTTTGGCGGCCGTGTCCGCAAACTTTACGGGCCATTTTTCTTTGCCGACGGTGGCACAGATCAGCCCGGCGAGCAGAACCAATGGCAGGAGTCGGGCGGCGTTTCGCATCAGGTTATCGCGCCGCCGGCATGAGGACATCCTGCGTTTGCCTCGCCAGTATCTCTTCTTCTCGCAGATTTCCGAGTTCGGAAAACTTGCGCCGCGCGGCGTCGGCGTCACGCGCGCGCCCCTGCCGCGCATAGATCTGAGCCATTTTGTAGTAAGGCAGCGAGTACTTGGGGTCGAGTTCCACGGCTCGCTCG
>JBGPKX010000425.1:0-4368 GCA_041486185.1 Bryobacteraceae bacterium
CGTAAGCCGAGCAAGAGCCTGCATCGCATGCTGGGGCCGAAAGGTAATCCCAATACAACCAACTTCTTCACAGTTCTTCGGGTGCTGCAGGAGCGAGTTGGGGTGACATTGAGGGTTAGAGCCGCTTGATTGACTCCGGCAAACGCGCGCCGCGCTCCCTCACTCCTGCCGCAGCGCCGATACCGGATCGATTCTCGCCGCGCGCCACGCCGGAATCCCGCCCGCCAGCAGCGCGGTCGCGGCCAGCACCGAAACCACGGTCACAAGAGTTACGGGATCGTTGGGCGATACATCGAAAAGCAGATTGGCCACCAGGCGCGTGAGCGCCAGGGCTACGCAAACGCCGAGCGCGATGCCGGCCAGAGCCAGGCGCATGCTCTGCCCCACAACCATGCGCATCACGTCGAGGAAATTTGCGCCCATAGCCATGCGGATGCCGATCTCACTGGTGCGCTGCAGGACCATATACGCCATCACCCCGTAAACCCCCAGCATCGCCAGCAGCATGCCGAGCAGACCGAAGACGCCGAACAGCGCGGCGGCGAAACGAGGCGCCCACAGTGCCCGGGCGATCACTTCCGCCACGGTGGAAGGGTTGAGCAGCGCGAGGTCCGGGTTGAGCGACTGCGCGGCGGCCATCACGCCGGGGAGCACGTGCTGCGGGCTCGTGGAGGTACGAACGTGCAACACGGCGAATGGCTGGTAAGCCTGATCGAACGGCAGATAGACGACCGGCTGCGGCGGCTCGCCGACGTTGAATACCGTGGTGTCCTTGACCAGACCCACTATTTCGTAAAGGTCGGGCGAAGTAGCGAGATGGAAGCGCTTGCCGACAGGCGGTTGTCCCGGCCACATGTGACGCGCCATGGCTTGCGAGATGACCGCGACGCGCTTGGTTTCGGGGCGGTCGAAACGGCTCAACACGCGGCCTTCGACGAGCGGGATGCGCATGGCATCGAAGTAGGCGGGTGAAACCGGCGACATCAGCGACAGCACTCCAAGACGCGAATCCACCGGGTCGCCTTCACGGAATATCGTGCCCAGAATGCCGCCGCCGAGCGGCCCATTGCCGGAAAGCGCGACCGACGCCACGCCCGGAACCGTGCCGACTTTCTCGATCACGGAGCGCACAAACTGGCGGCCGCGCTCGGGCGTCATCTGCTGGGAGCCGAGATCGAAGCCCACCACGCAGAGATCGCGTGTCTCAAATCCGAGATCGATGCGTTGCGCGTGCTGCATGCTGCGAATGAACAGGCCCGCGCCGGCCAGCGCGACCAGCGCCAGCGCCATCTCGCACACCACGAGCAGGCTGCGCAGCCGGTTGTGTCCGCCGCCCTGAATGTTGCCGCGGCCGGCGCTGTTGAGGATTTTGGCCACATCCGGCACCGAGGCGCGAAACACGGGAGCCACGCCGAACAGGATGCCGGTCAGCAGGCTCACGCCCAGGGTGAACGCGTAGACCCGCAGATCGAGATGGAGATCAACGTCATTTTGTTGCAGAAATGCCGGCCGGAATGCCCACAACAGTTTCGCGCCTAACACACCGATGCCGATCCCTGCCGCTCCGCCGGCGAGCGCCAGCAGCTCCGCTTCGGTCAGAAGCTGGCGAATCAATCTTCCTCGCGGCGCGCCGAGCGACACGCGGATACCCATCTCCTTCGCCCGCTTGGTGGCGCGGGCCAGCGACAGGTTGGCGATATTGGCGCAGGCGATCAGCAGCACGAATCCCACCGCTGCGCTCAGCGCGATTGCCGCCGCCATGGTCTGCCCTCGCGGGATAAAGCCGAGGACCGCCTCTGAGAGCGGTGAGGTCTCGACTGTTCGCCCCTGGTTGGCCTTCGGATAGGCGATTTCGAGACGCGACGCGATGGTTTTCAGACTGGCCAGCGCCAGGCGCTCGTCTATGCCCGCCTTCAGGCGTCCGAACACGTTCAAGAACCGGAACCGGCGTTCGTTGAAAAGGTCGTCGATGGGGCCAGCGAAGGCTTGCGCATGCATGCTGAGCGGCAGCCACACCACGTCCGGAGGGCCGACCGTGAGGGTTCCCTTGAAAACGGCCGGCGCCACGCCAATCACCAGGTAGGAGACGGCATTCAGATTGACGGTGCGTCCGATCGCCGCGCGATCTCCGCCGAACAGGCGTTGCCACAGGCTATAGCTCAGCACCGCCACCGGATTGCCGCCCGGCGTGCGGTCTTCGTCGGCGCGAAACATCCGCCCAGCAGCCGGCTGGATCCCCAGGACGTCGAAGTAGTTGGCCGAAACCAGAAACGCATTCTGCTGCAATGGCTTTCCGAATCCGGTCAACGTCACGGCAGCCGGGGTAAATGCCGCGAGGCCGGAGAAAACATCATTTTGCTCGCGGTAATCGACGAAATTCGGATACGAGATGGGCGAGCGCGCGCCGATGGGTGCGGCCGTGGCCGTGGCATGGTCTACGGTGTAAAGTTCGAGGACCCGCCCGGGGTCCTTAACCGGAAGCGGGTTCAGGAAAACCGCGTTGGTGAGCGTGAAAATCGCGGTATTCGCCCCGATGCCGAGGCCAAGTGAAAGCAGCGCCACGGCGGTGAACCCCGGGCTGCGCATCAGAGTGCGTGCGGCATATTTGAGGTCTTGCTGAAATGCACCCATTTTCGTTAAGACGTTCCGGACCGGCGAATGTCATGTCTTCCGCAACGTGATAATTGTATCGTCGGCGCCAGGTTGTGTCATACCACGTGCGGCCGCTGCCATCGAGCCATCCATTTCCCAGAGTTATACGATAGAGCGATGGAAACCACGCGTCGCAGGTTTATGGAGCAATCCGTTGCAGGAGCGCTGACCACGGCTTTGACCTCAGGTTCGCAGGCGAGCGCCACGCCGGCCCGATCTGCCGTGACCGTTGGCTTGGTTGGCGCGGGCATTCGCGGACTCGAACTGATGGAGGCCGCTATCAGCGCCGGAGCCAAGGTCGCCATGGTGTGCGACCTCTACGACGGCCACCTGCGCCGTGCTCTGGAAATGCAGGCCGGCACACCCACCACGCGTGACTACGAGAAAGTCATCGCGCGTCCCGATATTCAGGCTGTGATGGTGGCGACGTCCGACCACTGGCATGCGCCGGTGGCCATCGCCGCCATGCGAGCCGGAAAGGACGTCTATTGCGAGAAGCCCATGGCGCACACGATTCCCGAGGCGTTGGAGATGGCCAGAGTTTCGCGCGAAACCGGCCGGCTGGTTCAGGTGGGCAGCCAGAGCCTGAGTATGACGAGCACGCGAAAAGCCAAGGAATGGGTGGATAGCACCGCCATCGGTACGGTTTTTATGGTGCAGTGCTCCATCTATCGACCGAATGCCGTGGGCGCGTGGCGTTATCCAGTCCCGCCGGATGCATCGCCAGCCACCATCGATTGGGAGAGGTTTCTGGGCAACGCGCCAAAGCGCCCGTTCGACGCCCAGCGCTTCTTCCAGTTTCGCAACTGGTGGGACTACGGCACGGGCATCGCCGGCGATGAGTACGTGCATCTGCTGTCCCGTGTCCACTATGTGCTCGGGGTGCAATATCCCGTGAGCGCGGTGGCGGAAGGCGGGATCTACAAGTGGCGGGGCGACCGTGACGTGCCCGACATTCACAACACGCTTTACGATTACGGGAAGTTTGTCGTTCAGGTTAGCGCCAATCTTGCTTCCAACTGGGAAGGCGGAGAGATCGTCCGCTTCATGGGCGATAAGGGCACCGTCGATCTGAGGGAAGACGGCGCGACTCTCATCCCATACAACCCCATGGAGGACTACGGCTATCCTCTGGAGAGCTGGCCCAAAGACATGAAGGAGCGCTTCATCGCGGAGCACAAGGACGATCCCACGGCTGACGTTGGGACGGCCCGCAGGCAGCCTAAGCGCAAACCCGAGAAGTTCGCTCAACAGCGCGAAGGCACCGAAGACCACCTGCGCAACTTCTTCGATTGCGTTCCCTCGCGCCAGCAGCCGGTGGAGAATGTCGAATTTGGCTGCGGCACGGCCGTGGCCTGCCATATGGCGAATATTTCGTATCGCGAAAAGAAGCGGGTGTTCTGGGACGCGCAAGCGCTGAGCCTTAAGAGCTGAAGAGGCAAGAGAAGCGGAAGCAGATAGCCCGGTAGGCCTTACTTCAGAAACCCGCTGGCCCCGCTGAATCGCGCACTCAGTTCATCGTTGAGCGGATCATCCAGCGCCAGCAGTTTCCGCAAGCTGGGACTGAAACGCGCCTGCACTTCCGGCGACAGCAACTTCTTCTGGTATTGCTGCTGCGGCTTGTCCCAGCGCGCATAGAAGGCGTGCATGGCGCGGCGCTGGCCGTTCGATCGGTTGGCCGTGGCCCCATGCCACATGTGCGCGTTCATCACCACC
>JBGPKX010000426.1:0-4366 GCA_041486185.1 Bryobacteraceae bacterium
CATGGCCACCGCGAAGAACAGGCCCAGGTAAAGTCCGTTCCTGCCGCCCAGCGACTGCCCGGCGATGATGAGCAGCGCGCTCAGCAGGCCGAGCAGCAGGACTGTCTTGATCGTGTTTCCGGAATGCATAGGGTATCCTTACGTCGCCACCAGTTCCGGCACGCGCCGGGTGAATTCCAACGCGTGCTTGCCGGCGTCGCCCTCCACTACCACCGTATCGCCAGGCGTGAAGTCGCCGCTGAGCAGCCGCATTGAGAGCGGGTCTTGGAGCAGCCGCTGGATCGCGCGCTTCATGGGGCGCGCTCCAAAGGCCGGATCGTATCCCTCGGTCATGAGCACGTCTTTCGCGCTTTGCGTCACTTCGAGGTGAAGGCCCTTGCTCTCGAGCAGGACACTCACGCGGCGGAGTTGGACGTCGATAATCAGCGCCAGGTGCTCCTTGCTGAGCGCATTGAACACGATGATGTCGTCCACCCGATTGAGAAACTCCGGACGGAACGTCTTGCGCAGAGCATCCAGCAGGCTGCGGCGGGCGTCATCATGAGCATCCTGGCGCGCGTTGACCGAGAAGCCGATGGCTCCCATTTGCCGGATCTCGCCCGAACCCACGTTCGACGTCATGATGATGACCGTGTTGCGGAAGTTCACCGTGCGCCCCTGGCCATCGGTGAGGCGGCCGTCATCCAGAATCTGCAGCAGCGCGTTGAAAACATCCGGGTGCGCCTTCTCGATCTCGTCGAACAGCACCACCGAATACGGCTTGCGCCGCACGTGCTCGCTCAACTGGCCGCCCTCTTCATAACCCACGTATCCGGGCGGCGCGCCGATCATGCGCGACACCGCATGCTTCTCCATGTACTCCGACATATCCACCCGGATCATGGCCTTCTCATCGTCGAAAAGGAATGCGGCCAGCGCGCGAGCCAGCTCGGTTTTCCCGACTCCCGTCGGGCCCAGAAAAATAAAACTGCCGATCGGCCGGTTGGGATCGCCCAAGCCCGCGCGATTGCGCCGGATGGCGTTCGAAACCAGCCCCACGGCTTCATCCTGGCCCACGATGCGATCGTGCAGCCGGTCTTCCATGTGAATGAGCTTCTGAATTTCGCCTTCGAGCATCCGAGTTACCGGGATACCGGTCCATTTGGCAACGATGCGCGCGATATCTTCTTCGTCGATTTCCTCTTTGAGCAGCGCCGTGCCGGATTTGATCGTCTCCAATTCTTTGGTCGCAGCCTCCAGATCTTTTTCGAGCTGTGCCAGGCTGCCGTAGCGCAACTGGGCGGCCTTCTCCCAATCGCCCGCGCGGCTGGCTTTCTCTTCTTCCTGCCGCACCTTGTCCTGCTCCTCCTTGAGCTCGCGAACCCGGCTGATGGCGGACTTCTCGCGGTTCCAGCGCTCCATCAGAGTCGCCGATTCCGCGCGCAGCTTCTCCAGCTCGTTTTCGACGGCACGCAACCTTTCCTTCGACGCGTGGTCGCTCTCGCGGTTGAGCGCTTGCCGCTCGATTTCCAGTTGCGTAATGCGCCGGTCCACCTGGTCGACTTCGAGCGGCATGGAGCCGATTTCGATGCGTAGCGCCGCGCCGGCTTCGTCGATCAAGTCGATGGCTTTGTCCGGCAAGAAGCGGTCCGTGATGTAACGGTTCGAAAGCACGGCGGCTGCCACGATCGCCGAATCCTTGATGCGCACCCCGTGGTGGATTTCAATTTTCTCCTTGAGCCCGCGCAGGATGGCGATCGTATCGTCGACCGTCGGCTCGCCCACCATCACCATCTGAAAACGGCGCGCCAGAGCGGCGTCCTTCTCCACATACTTGCGGTATTCGCTGAGCGTGGTAGCGCCGATGGCGCGCAGCTCGCCGCGGGCCAGCGCGGGCTTCAGCATGTTGGAAGCGTCCATCGAGCCCTCGGCGGCGCCAGCTCCAACCAGCGTGTGGAGCTCGTCGATGAAAAGAATGACCTGACCGGCGGCCTCGGTCATTTCCTGCAGGACGGCTTTCAGGCGATCCTCGAATTCGCCGCGATACTTCGTGCCGGCCACCAGCGCTGCCAGGTCCAGCGCCACGATGCGCTTCGGTTTCAGCACTTCCGGAACGTCGCCGGCGATGATGCGCTGCGCCAGTCCTTCCACCACGGCCGTCTTGCCCACGCCGGGCTCGCCGATCAGCACCGGATTGTTCTTGGTGCGGCGCGCCAGGATTTGCATGACGCGGCGAATTTCAGCGTCCCGGCCGATAACCGGATCGAGCTTTCCCCGGCGAGCCATCTCGGTCAAGTCACGCGCATATTGCTCCAAAGCTCGAAAGGTGGTCTCAGGAGTCGCAGAAGTCACTCGATGACTGCCGCGTACGGCCGCCAGGCCCTGCAGGATGGCCTCTCGCGTTGCGCCGTTGCGAGCCAGCAACTGGCCCGCAGGGTCTTTCTCGCGGCCGGCGATGGCCAGCAGCATGTGCTCGGTGGAAACGAACTCGTCCTTGAATTTCTCGGCCTCGTCAAAGGCTTTTTCCAGAACGTCGGCGGCCGCATCGCTCAGAAACAACTTTGTAACGCCGGTGACCTTCGGAAGTTTGCCAAGCTCCGTATCGATGTCTTGCGCCAAGGCTTCCGGCCGCACGCCAAGCCGGCTGAGAAGCGGCGGCACCACGCCGTCACGCTGCGACACCAGGGCCGACAGCAGGTGCAGGGGTTGAAGCTGCTGCTGCCCGTACTGCTCGGCGACAGTCTGAGCCGTCTGCTGCGCCTCCTGAGCCTTCACCGTCAGCTTGTCGTAGCGCAACATGTCGTTTGCCTCTCCTGCGGCGAAACAGCGCGGGGCCGGTATAGCCCGGCCCCGCTTCTTGCCACAGTCTACCGCTTACTTGCGCTCACTTGCCATTGCCAGCAACGTTGATCTTCACCTGCTTGGGCTTGGACTCTTCGCGCTTCGGCATGTGAACCGTCAAAACGCCGTTGTTGTAGGAGGCGTTGATGCCTTCGGCGTTGACCGTGTTCGGCAACGAGAACGTCCGCGTGAACGAGCCGTAGGCGCGCTCCACTCGGAGATAGTTGTCTTCATTGACGCTCTTCTCGAATTTGCGGTCGCCGCGGATGGTCAATGTGTTGTTCTCCAACCGGATATCAATATCCCTTTCTTCGACGCCCGGCAGATCAACCTTCGCGACCAACTCGTTCTGGCCTTCGTAAATGTCGACGGCAGGCGCCCAAGTTGCCAAGTCGGTCTGGCCGGTGCGGCCCTGCACAAAAGCGCCCTCAAAGACTCGGTTTACCTGGTCCTGCAGAGTGGTCAGACCACGGAATGGATCCCAGTGGGTTATAGCGCTCATTGTATCTCCTCCGATTTATAATGTAACTTCGAACGAAGCATATTATATGAGTGTTATAGTGTCACTGCTAAACATTATACACAAATACGTTCACTATGCCACTATATTTCAACAACATAGGAGATTAACGACTGCTAGCTAAGTGTGATAGTATGCACACGAATGACTCAGCTTAGCGATTTCGACTACCACCTGCCGCCGGAGCAGATTGCCCAGCGCCCCCTCGACGCTCGTGACGCTTCACGTATGTTAGTCCTCGAGCGCGAATCTGGCCGCTTTTTCGATGACCGGTTCGCAAACCTGCCCGGCCTGCTGCGGGGTGACGAACTCGTGGTCATGAACAATGCCCGGGTCATCCCGGCCCGTCTGTTCGCACGCCGCGAAGGGACCCATTCGCACGCATCGGAGCGCCAAGCGGCTGGCGATGCATTGCTGACGGCGCGCATCGAGATCTTCCTGGTTCGCCATTTGCACGACGATGACTGGGAGGCTCTGGTGCGGCCCGGGCGAAAAGTTCGCACCGGCGAGCGACTGTGGATCGAAGGCCAGGAGCTGCAAGCGGAAGTCGTCGGGCGCGGGTCCTACGGTCTGCGCCAGGTCCGCTTTTCCGGTGTTCCCGACGTTCTAGCGGCCATCGAGCGCGCCGGCCACGTTCCCTTGCCTCCGTACATACGGCGAAGCGATGAGCCTGCCGACCGCGAGCGCTATCAGACCGTTTTCGCCAGCCGGCCGGCGGCGGTTGCCGCGCCCACGGCCGGACTCCATTTCACGCAGCAGACACTGGCGAAGATACGCGCCCGGGGCGCAGAAATCTGCGAGATCACGCTCGAAGTGGGACTGGGAACCTTCCAGCCGGTGCACACCGAGGACCTCCATCAGCACGTGATGCACAGCGAAGCCTATGAGATTTCGCCGGAAGCCGCGGAAACGATCGGCAGGGCACGCCGCGCGCGGCGTCCGATCCTGGCGGTGGGAACAACTGTGGTCCGCGCCCTGGAGGCAGCCGCGCAAGCAGCCGCGGCCCGCGGTGCCCCGCCGCACGAA
>JBGPKX010000427.1:0-4363 GCA_041486185.1 Bryobacteraceae bacterium
GCTTTGCGTTGTCAAGACGTCACTGGTGATTTCAAACGCAGTTTAGTGCGTCCAGCGAGTGGCGTATGGGCTTGGCGCAATTCGCTTCATCTGAGTGTTTTGCGATTCACCATTTCGACTTGTCCCGTTTACTGTATGAGGACGGACCGGAGGATCGGATCTCCGATCTGCATGGCCGTGTACATCGTGGAGCGTACCGGGCACAACCCTCGCGGAGAGTCTATATTCCGAAGGCCGATGGTCGACAACGACCGTTGATGTGAGCCTCACTGATGTCCGTCTGGCCAGGTTCCTTCGGAATCGTTGTTTGCTTCCCGTTGGCGAGCCTAATCTGCGCGGCTCCGTCCTGTCCGGCAGAGACAGTCACTTTTTGGCCCTGGGACATCGAAGAAAGAGTGAAGAGCAAGAGAATTGGTAGTCTATACATCACTTGATCCAGATGTCGCTGCTCACGCCGCCGAGTTCCAATATGATTCTGCTGCCGTCGACGGAAACGTTGTTCCATACCGGATCCATCCCAGGTACCAGCGTTTCATCGAACTCGTAGACTGGCATGGCTGCTCCGGCGGGATGCTTAGTTTCGGGATCGAGCCTCTGGGCGTCGAGGAACCGCAGATTTCCGCCGTGGGCGTGGGATGACAGCCTGTAGATCAGGTCGCTACGGGCCGACCAGAACGCGAAGAAGAACGAATCTGAAACCGGCGTGACCGGCACCCAATCGGATGAGCCGAGCAGCTTTTCCTGCGACACCGGGGCCACGAAGGCCTGCCACTGGTGCGTTCCGACCTTGGCGACAAAGCTGATCCAGCGGCCGTCGGGCGAAAGGCGCGGGCTCTTTAGATCCTCTGTTGCCCACACGATCCGGTTTACTGTGCGCGTCGCGAGGTCGAGCAAGTCTAGGTGCTGGATCGGCGGCGAGTCGGCCCAGAGAAGCAATTTCTTTCCGTCTGGCGAGAATTGGCGGGGCATTCCGCAGTTCTCGCACAGTTTCGAGGACCAGAACGACCACCAGCTCAGCGATTTTATGTACACCTTGAGCTGCTCCTTGGTTCCTTCGCCATAGGCATAGCGCGAGCCGTCGGGCGCGAGTACGGAGAAGAAGGCATCGCGTAGGTTTTTATCGTTTCCACCGTTTCTTGGTCCTCCATCTTTCAGAAAGAGTGAGAAGCGGTCGCCGTTTTCGGCGCTATACAGCAGCTTCGCGCCGGCGGCGGACTGCTGGCCCTTGCGAACTGGGGTCGAAGTAAGAGGTTCAGGCGTAGCCGTGATATGCTCACCGGCCGAATCGAGAGGCAGCGCCCAGAAATTCATGTCGACCCGCGTGCGAGAGAACACCAGTTTTCCCGCGGCGAAGGAAGCGCCATTGTCGCCCTGGGCATCCTGGGTGGCACGGACAGCCTTGCCCGCAGTCTTGGCGTCGGGACCAAGCTGGACCTTCCATAGCGTCTGCGTCTCGCCTTGACGACCGGTGAAGATGATCCAATCGCCCGCAAGCCATGCATTCGTGGCGATGTAGTTGAAGCCCTGGGCGCGCAGATCGGCGCCGAGCGAGGTTTTGCGCGGCTCGCCGCCCCTGGTTTGTACGATCCACCATTCCGGTTCGCGTTGCTCGGGAGTCGTTGTCGTGACCAGGATGCGCGTGCCATCGGGGGACCAGAGCGGCGCATAAGAATTGTCGATGGCGGGCAGCACCAGAGTCGCGGTACCGCCCGCAAGAGCGCGCTGAAAGAGCTTGCCTGCGTTTCCGTAAAGAATCGTGTTGCCCTCGGGCGAGATTTTCAACGCAACCGCATTCTCGATCACCAGCTCCGGTGCGCCGCCGGAAGACGGCACGCGATAGAGTCCTTGCGGCTCGCGCGTCGAAGTAAAGTAAATGCTTCGGCCGTCGGGGGAAAATTCGGGGTCGTAATTCTGCGACACATCGTTCGTCAGCGGCCTCGGAGGCGCCGATCCGTCGGTGCGACCCACCCAGATTTGTGGATTGGTGTAACCGTCCGCCACAGCCGCGAAAGCTATCGCCGTTCCATCGCGCGACAGAACCGGCGTCCGGGCGACACCGACCCGGCTGGTTATTTGCCGCTCGTCGATCACAGGAGGCGGCGTCGAACACGACGCGAGCAAACAGACCGGCAAAATGAGACCCCACCAACGCATGATCGTTCTATCGGCGGCTGGCGCGCTGCGGATTACTGTACCATCCCGTGTTAACGAATCGTAACGGGTCCAATATGGTCGATCAAATGATGGGAGACTAGATCGGCTCTCATCCTCGCTATCGCCGCGTGGGGACCAAAAGTCACCGATCGGGAACCCGGAAGTTGATACCTCAGGTTTCGACCGGAGCTCTGGTTGCGCCCCCGAAAGCGCGCGCGTAGCATTGCCAATCTCATTTACTGGAGCACCCGGATACTGAGTGCCGCTGCCCCACTCCCTGGAACCGGCGAGGACATTCGAGTAGCCCGGAAGCCCTAATCACCGATTCTACTGCTTTCAATACATTACCGCCCGGTACCCGCCCCGCTAACCCGCAGCACCCGCTCCGGGGTGACGTGTCACCCCTACTTCAGCCGCCGCAGGCGGCTTTTCCGGTACCCGCCGGTAACCGGTAGATGCACGGGGATCGCGCCGTCAGTCACCGGTTTCTCACTTCAATGGCTACACGGCCTCGGGTTCCCTAACGGCTCCTCTCAGCCTACACGCCCGCCATTTTCATGCACCTGGGGTGGCGGCCCCCGCCATCATACCGACTGTCACCCGGTCACCTATGGTTGGCACGGTGCCCTGGTTGTCAGCCGACGAAATTCGGCCTGACTTATTCCAATTTTCGTACGGATGGCTCGCTGTGCATTAGCAAGGGACTTCGATTGTACCCTTTCGCAGATTCCCATTCTCCATACATCTCCTGTTGCTTTGTAGACGGCAAACTGCCCGATAACCGGACTCCCACCGTTCGGATGGTCGGCGGTTGCGTCGTTTCCGCCGGCCGTGGTCGACCCATGCGCCAGTCTGTGGGCTCGGCGTTCGCCAACTGACGGTAGAAGTCGGTGGCTCTTCGTTTCGCCGGCCATCCTTCTGCGGCTCAGATCTGGTTTTGACTACCCATAGGGATTTGCCCTCGTCTGAACCCTCATTGGTACCTCAGCGCCACCATCGGATCAACCTTCATGGCCCGACGTGCCGGGATAGTGGTGCCAACCACGGCTGCCAGCGTCAGTACCAGCGCGACCGTCACCAACGTCAGAGGATCGGCCGGTGTCACGCCGACCAGCAACGCGCCCAGCAGTCGGGTAAGGCCGAATGACGCCGCGAGCCCCACGGCGAGACCGATGATCAGTTGACGCATGCCGTGGGCGAACACCATGCCGAGGATGTTCTGCCTCGAAGCGCCCATCGCCATGCGGATGCCGATCTCTTGCGTGCGCTGGCTTACGGAGTGCGCAATCACGGCGTACAATCCGACCGACGCCAGCAACAGTGCCATGGCTGCGAAGATGGAAAACATGCTGCCATAGACACGCCAGCTTCGAGTCCGCTCCCAGAGCATCGCGTCGAGCGCGCGCAGATCGGTCACCGGTAGGTCTCCGTCTAAGGCTTGCACTTCGCGGCGAAAGGCGTTACTCAGACTGTCAGGAGGAACAAGCGTGCGCGCTGCAACCACCATTTCGCGCTGTGGCAACTGCCTGTAGGGCAAGTAAATAAGCAGGTCGTGAGAGCCCTGGCTCGTATCGCTCTGGACGACGTCCGGGATGACACCCACCACCGTCAGCCATGGCTGTGGCCCCGGGCCGGCCAGGGCGCCCGAAGTGCGCATAGCGAGGCGGAGTCGTTTTCCGAGCGCGTCCTCGCCCGGCCAGGACATCCTGGCGAAGCTCTCATTGAGAATCACAACCGGGACTCCAGCCACACCGTCCGACTCGGAAAAGACGCGTCCACGGCGCGGACGGATTTCCAGGACCGCGAAATATGTGGTGCTCACGATCACGGCTCCGGTCCGCGGCTGCTGGCTCGGGTCCACGGGCGGAGCGCCTTCGAGTTCGTAGTTGAAGTCCGTCCAGCCGTCACCCGGCAGGTTGGAGGCCATGGCGACCGTTTCGACTCCCGGCAGCGCTTCCAGGCGCGTTTTCAATTGCTGGTGGAATGAGATCTGCGACGCCTCAGTTGGATATTTCTTGGCACGCAGCATGATATCCATACTCATCAGATGGTCGGTACGCGCGCCGATGGGCGTCCGGGCCATCTTCAGGAAACTGCGGATCATGAGACCGGCTCCCACCAGCAGTACGAACGCCAGGGCCATCTCGGTGACGACGAGCAAGCTCGAGAGATGCCGCGCGCGCGAACCCGTGCTCGAACCGTGGCCGCC
>JBGPKX010000428.1:0-4357 GCA_041486185.1 Bryobacteraceae bacterium
CCTTCGCGCTGATCGGCTCGCTGATTTGCGCTCTGACGCTGCTGCCCGTGCTGTGCGCCTACTTCCTGAGAAAACACGTGCACGAACCCGAAGCCCGTTTTTACGAACGTATCCGCGGGCTCTACGGCATCATGCTGGGCTGGTGCTTGCGGCACCGCATGGTGACTGTGGTGATCTGCCTGGCCGTGTTCGGAGCCTCCCTGCTGCTCATTCCGGGCATCGGAGGGGAGTTCATGCCGCACCTGGACGAAGGAGCCCTCTGGGTGCGTGCCACTACGCCGTACACCATCTCGTTCGACGAAGCCACAAAGCTTTCGCCGCAGGTCCGCAATATCCTGCTGAGTTTCCCGCAGGTAACCACCGTTGCCAACGAGCTCGGGCGTCCCGACGACGGAACGGACCCGATCGGTTTTTTTAACAATGAATTCTACGTGGGCTTGAAACCCTATGACGACCCATCGTGGAGTCGCGGGATTCGCAATAAGCCGGAACTCATTCAAGAGATCCAGAAAAAGCTTTCCGCCTTTCCCGGCGTCATTTTTAACTACACGCAACCCGCGGAAGACGCGGTCGATGAAGCCGAAACGGGCCTGAAGAGCTCGCTGGCGGTCAAGATTTTCGGCACGGATCTGAATATCCTGGAGGAAAAGGCAAAGCAGGTGAAGGATATCATCTCCAAAGTGCGCGGCATCACGCATGTCGTCCTCGTGCGGGAGCTGGGCCAGCCCAGCCTGACCATCGTGCCCGACCGCACGCGGATCGCCCGCTACGGGCTCAATGTAAGCGATGTGAATACGTTGATCGAAACCGCGGTGGGTGGCACGGCGGCGACACAGGTCATTCAGGGAGAGCGGCAGTTCGATCTGGTGGTGCGCATGCAAGAGCCGTTCCGCAAGAACATGGAGGCGATAAAAAACCTGCTGATCGAAACGCCGGACGGGCAGCATCTGCCGCTCAGCCAGTTCGCTGACATCCGTGTGGAGAGCGGGGCGTCCTTTATTTACCGCGAATCGAATTCGCGCTACATCGGGATCCAGTTCAGCGTGGAGGGCCGTGACCTGGCGAGCGCCGTTGGCGAGGCCCGGCGCAAGGTGGACCAGAACGTAAAGCTCGCCGCCGGCTACTCGTTTGATTGGGGTGGAGAGTACAAAGATTATCTGGCGTCCCTGGCGCAGATGAAAATCATCCTGCCGATGACCGTTCTCCTGATTCTGATGATCCTGTTCGCACTCTACGGGAACTTGAAATTCCCACTCATCATTTTCTTCAGCGTGCTGGTGACGGAACCCGTGGGCGGATTGCTGGCATTGCGGCTGACCGGCACCAATTTCAGCGTATCGTCCATGCTGGGCTTCGTGGCGCTGATGGGTGTGGCGGTGCAGACCAGCGTCATTCTGTACTCGTTCATCAACAAGCTGCGCCTGGAAGGAGCCGATCTCGTCACCGCCACGCACCAGGCCTCGCTGCTGCGGCTGCGGCCGATCATGATGACCGCGCTCGTCGCCTGCATCGGCATGCTGCCCGCGGCGATGTCGACCGGTGTGGGCAGCGACTCGCAGAAGCCGTTTGCCATCGTGATCGTGGGCGGACTCGCCTCGCGGCTCCTCCTCTCCATATTTCTCGCTCCGGTTCTCTACTCGCTGGCGGCGCGGGATGGCGACACACTGCAGGTGTAAAGCGGCCACATGGACCGCCACGATTCTGGGCTATCCTGCGCGGATTTCGCAAACATGTTTCCGGCGTGAGCCAGGAAGGGTTCGCGGTTCGATCGTCCCGCGACGCAACGATCACGCCCTTAGGAATCTGCTGGTTGTCGCAGGCTACGCCCGATCTTTTCAAGGTTGCAGGCATCCCTGTGCCACAATGTGTAGTTCATGCAGGTCTTGCAAGCGGGACAGCACAAATTCATTTTTCTCGAGCTGGATAGCGAAACCATTACCAGCGTGGCCAAACAGGCCGGTTTCGATATCAAGATCAAGGATGGCTCCCGCACGATGGCCGTGGATCTGACTGCCGCCGGCCGCCAATCGCCTTTGCTGCTGTTCGATGCCGCCGATCCGGCTAACCTGGGCTGGTTCTCGCGCTGCCAGTTTTATGTCGATGGACGCACCGGAGCGGTGATGCAAACTCCCATGTTGCTCGCCAACCAGCTCGACCGTGCGGGCAGGCCGCAGCCGCATGGCATACGCCTTACGATCACCAAAGAACTACCCGCCAGCTACCGTTTACCCGGCAAGCAGCCGCTCACGGAGCAGGTTCTCTACGCGCTGCTCTACAACTTTCTGAATGCCCTGACCAGGACCGGGGTCGCGGTCTGCGGCGCCGCCGTGGTCAAGCCGCTGGCGGGCCGCACCGAAAGCTGAATGGCATTTATGCCGCCACCGCGCGCGCCAGAACGGATTCCACTTCCTGTCGGTATCGCGCCAGTAGCTCCGGAGTCGATGCTTCGAAGCGAAGCACCAGCACCGGCTGCGTGTTGGACGCGCGCACCAGTCCCCATCCGTCTGGAAACAGAATGCGCACGCCGTCCACGTCCACAATCTGATGGGTCTTGCGAAACTCCTCGGTGACGCGCTGGACTACATCGAATTTGCGATCGTCGGCGCAATCCACGCGAATTTCCGGGGTAGCGACTGTCGCCGGCAGGCCGTCGAGTTGCGCGGAGAGCGGCCGCCCGGATTTCGCCACGATCTCCATCAACCGGCACGCGGCATAGAGCGCGTCATCGAAACCGTAGTAGCGGTCCGCGAAGAACATGTGGCCGCTCATTTCGCCCGCCAGTTCCGCATGCGTTTCCTTCATCTTGGCTTTGATCAGCGAATGCCCTGTGCGCCACATGATGGGGTTGCCGCCGTGCTTGCGAATGTCGTCGTAGAGCGTCTGCGAGCACTTCACTTCGCCGATGAACGTGGCGCCCGGCTTGCGGGCCAGGATTTCACGCGCGTAGATGATCATCAACTGATCGCCGTAAACGATCGTGCCGCGATCGTCCACCGCGCCGATCCGGTCCGCGTCGCCGTCGAAAGCAATACCCAGGTCAGCGTGTTGCGACGCCACGGTATCGACGAGGTGCGCCAGGTTCTCGGGTACGGTCGGGTCGGGATGGTGGTTCGGGAAACGGCCGTCCATTTCGAAAAACAGCTCGGTGGCGTCGCAATTCAACTTCTTGAAAATCCGGCGCATCACCGGGCCGCCCGTCCCATTGCCCGCGTCGGCGACGACTTTCACGCGCCGCTCGAAATGAAATTGTGCACTGATCTCGTCCACGTAGGGCGTGACTATATCCACCGATTTTTCCGAGCCTTCGCCTCGCGCGAAATCACGCCGCTCGATCATCCGTCGCAGTTCCTGGATCTCGTCGCCATGAATCGTGGAAGCGCCGGAGACAATCTTGAATCCGTTGTACTCGGCGGGGTTGTGACTGCCCGTAATCATCACCGCGCCATCCGCTTTCAGATGGAAGACGGAGTAATAGAGCACCGGCGTCGGCGCCACGCCCACATCGGTCACCTGGCAGCCGCTCTCTATAAGCCCCCGCATCAGCGCGTTCCGCAACCTGGTGGAACTCAGGCGGCAGTCGCGGCCGAGAGTGATGTTCCTGCCGTTCTTGCGCTGAAGATATGAGCCGACGGCCCGCCCAAGGTCTGTGATTCCCGGGTCAAGCAGCTCCTTGTCGGCGATTCCACGGATGTCGTATTCCCTAAAAATAGTCGGTTCGAGCATCAAATCGCAGTATATCGCGGCCCTTCAGCCAGGCCAGCCGTGCAACCCATTGGTTCTGTCATCCAGCGGTCTCTACGCACCACCCGCGCTACACTGGTTGTGGGATGAAGGTCCCAACCGCCACGCCGCCCCCCACGAAACGCCCGCACACCACCATCAGCGGCGTGCCCATCGAGCCGCTCTACGGTCCCGAGCAACTCGCCGGCTTCGATCCTTCTCGCGACCTGGGCGAGCCTGGCCGGTTCCCCTACACGCGCGGCATCCACGAAACCATGTATCGCGGCAAGCTCTGGACCATGCGCCAGTTCTCGGGCTTCGCCACGCCGGAGGAGACCAATCGCCGCTACCATTACCTGCTGGCGCAGGGGCAGACGGGCCTTTCTGTGGCGTTCGACCTCCCGACCCTCATGGGCTACGATGCCGACCACATGCTGTCGGAAGGCGAAGTCGGCAAGTGCGGCGTGGCCATCAGCTCGCTCGCCGATATGGAGACGCTGTTCCGCGGCATTCCGCTGGCCGATGTCACCACGTCCATGACCATTAACTCGCCGGCGGCGGTGCTCTGGGCCATGTATCTGGCGGTGGCGGAGCAGCAGGGCGTGGACTGGGCGCGGCTGTCGGGCACCATCCAGAA
>JBGPKX010000429.1:0-4288 GCA_041486185.1 Bryobacteraceae bacterium
CAGTGTCCCTCCACCGTGATGACGGCGTTCGGGAACTCCTGGAAGATGGACTTCAGGGCGTCGGCGTCCTTGGTGAGCGCAGCGCGTGCATCGTCGCGGATGTCGCTTTTATCGTAGTCATAGTACGCATCCTGCAACGAACCGACGCGCTCCGAGAGCGACGCTTTTGGAGCCGCCGGCGGCGGCGGTGGCGGCGGAGGAGCCGTGACGTTGACCGTAGCGGTCTTATTCATGGTTCCACCGGGACCCGTGGCCCGCAGCGTGTAAGTAGTGGTCTCGTTCGGGAACACGCCCTTGCTGCCGTTGGATTGCACCGTGCCGACGCCGTGATCGACGGTGACTTCAGTGGCATTGCTCACCGACCATTTCAGCGTGGACGATTGCCCGCGCTCGATGGTAGACGGCTCAGCGGAAAATTCGGTGATGTCCGGTGCGGCCGGCGGTGGCGGTGCCGGTGGCGTTACAACCGGCGGTGGCGGGGGTGGCGGAGGCGGCGCTTTCTTCTTGCAGCCCGAGCTAAACGCGACCAACGCAACCAAAACAATAGCGATCCAGATGACGCTCCATTTCCGTTTCAATAACATGATCTCTGCCTCCAGAATATTTTGAACGAATCGATCATTTTCCCCAGACAGGCGTCTGGTTCCTCCCCGACGTGGTCAGTTGGCGCACCTGGTACCGTCCGCCAGCATGGTATAGATCTGGTGCGTACCGCTGCGCGTCGACATAAACACCAAGTGCCGCCCATCGGGCGCCCAGCTCGGGTTCTCATTCCGGCCCTCGCTGTGCGTCAACTGATCGAACTGGCGTGTGGCCACGTCCATAAGAAAGACATTGAAATTCCCGGTTGCGTACCCCCGCGTCCAAGAGAACGCGATATGCTGGCCGTCGGGGTTCCAGGACGGATTGGAAGCCTCACCCTCCCCGTTCGTGAGCCGTTCCACGCCGGTCCCATCGAAATTCATCCTGAAAATCTGCTGGGGGCCGGTGCGGCCGGAAACGAAGACAATATCGTTGCCGGTTTTCGGATTCACTTTAGGCTCCACCTCGATGGCGCGCGAGGAGGAGATACGTCTCAAATTGCTCCCATCCAAATTCGCGACGTAGATCTGGGCGTAGCCGCTGGCCGAGGAAGCGTACAGAATCTGCTTCCCATCGGGCGTGAAATCAGGCGTGGCATTCAGCGAAGCTACCTGATTGTAGAAGGGCAGGCGCCGCCCCGTCTCCGTTGAGAGTATAAATATAGCAGGATTTCCGCGTGCAAAGCTAGTAAATGCGACTTTTGAGCCTTCCGGCGAGACCGCGGGCATGATGGAGATCGACTTAAATGAAGTGAGCTGCTTCTGATTGGAGCCATCCGGGTCCATGGACCAGAGTTCCTTGTGGCCGGTACGGTCGGAAACGAAGTGGATCTTGGTTCCGTAAAGCGACGTGGCTCCCCAGTGTGCCAGGATATCGGCCGCGAACTCGTGCGCGACTTTGCGCGCGCCGACTTCATCCACCGATCCGAAATAACGCTTACCCAGGACCTGCGCGTTGACGATATTGGGCTGGCTCACGTCGAACAGCCAGCCATAAAGGACGATCTGGCCGTTCTGTTCGGCGGTGTAGCCGGTGGTCAGGAAGTTGGCCTGTACCGGGGGCGAGGACCAGTCGGAAAGCGCCAGGCCGCCGAGCGAAGCGCCAGGACGCGGCGGCTGGCGGAAATCGTCGGGACGCTGCGGCACCTGCAGCGGATACAGGCCTTTGGGCTTCATCTCGAAAAGACCGGAGGCTTGCAGGTCGCCGAAGAGCGTGTCGTTGAAAGCGCCCATGAAATTCTGTGCTGCGCCCGAGCCGCGGAGATCCGGTACCGCAACGGCGGGCCTTTGCGAGCCCACGATTTTGATGACGATCGAACCTTCCTGCGCGCAGACCAAAGACAGGACGCCGAAAAGGGTGGCAAAGGTTGCTGCGGGGAACAACTTTTTCCTCATCGTTTTAACTCAAACCAGAACTCGATCGAAACGTCATTTCCGTTGTATCCGGCCGGAAGCGGCGGAAACGGGGCTGCATCCGCGATGGCCCGCTGTGCCGAAAGATCGAGCGCCAGGTTGCCGCTGGTCTGCAGCACACGAACGCCTGAAATGGAGCCATCACGCCGGATGGTGAAAGTCACGACGGCGGGTGGCGCCATGCGAATGCGCGGATCGACGTCGCCCGTACGCCAGCTCTGTGCGACCTTCTGGCGCAGAATGTCGACGTAATATCCGAAACGATCGCCGAAGGGCGACCCCCGGCCGACACCAATGCCGCCTGAACCCGGCTGCCCGATCATGGGGCTGACCAGCCTTTGGCCCTCGCTGCTGTAAAGCTGATTCGGGCGGTCGATCTGCTTCTCACGGAATTTGTTGACGCTGGCGGCGCGGGGGGAAGCTTTCTTGGGGGTGCTGCGGCTGGGGATCGGAATGGCGTCGGGCTCGGGCTCTTTGACCTGGACCTTCTTGACTGCTTCCGGCTTGGGCTCGGGGGCTTCGGAGTGCGTGTCGTTGGCGACCGGGTTGACGGTCCCGCTATTGGCGGGCAGCGGCAACTGGTGCACCACATTGATCAACATGGCGGAACCGCCGCCGGCGTTACGATCGCCCCAGTATTCGCGCCGCCCGCCGACGAGCGAAAATACTACCATCGCCGCGGCCATTGAAATGTGCAGCGTTAGCGAACCGACCAGCGGCCCCTTGAGGACTCCGGTTGGTCGAGGATGTCGAGATGAGGCGCCATCACCGCCTTCGTTTGTCCGCGGAATCCTCCGGCTGGGTCACGGCATTCACCTGGATCCCGGCCTCACCCATCGCGCTCATCACCTGCGCAACCAGTTCCCATGTGGCGGCCTTGTCGGCCTTCAGATAGGCGGCCTGACCGCGGTAGCGGCTCTTTATGATGTTACCGAGTTCGTTGATATTGACCGGCTTGTCATTGAGGTAGTACTCACCGTCGCCGGTGATTTTGACGATTGGCAGATCCTTGACGCTCTCCTTCACGGACTTAGTTTTGGGCACGTCGACCTCGATACCGGAATCCATGACGTGCGCCGTCATCATGAAGATGATGAGCAGAACGAGCACGACGTCCACGAACGGGGTGACGTTGATTTCGGAGAGCGCAGTAGTTCCGTGGAACCGCCGCCGTCCCGATCCGCCTCCATTGTTGACGGTGATCGCCATGACCCTACTCTCCGTAAGTGCGTTCGGTCATATTGAGGAATTCGAGCGTGAAATCGTCCATGCGGGCGCCCAATTCCTTGATGACGTGGCCGAAGTAGTTGTAGGCGATGGCTGCCGGAATCGCCGCGAACAGGCCCACCGCGGTGGCAACCAGCGCTTCGGAGATTCCGGGACCAACGGCGCGCAGGCTGGAGCTGCCCTGTGCTCCCAATTGTTCGAAGGAGCGGATAATTCCGAGGACGGTCCCGAGCAGTCCGATGAACGGGCTGACCGACGCCGTGGTGGCGAGCCAGCCCATATTGCGTTCCAGTTTGGCGAGCTCTTCGCTGGTGCCGAGTTGCAGGGTGCGCTCCAGGGCGATCTTGTTGTTAATGGTGCCGCGAGATTTCACCTGACGCGTCACCTCTTCATAGCCGAAGTCGAAGAGTGCCACCAGTGGAGCCGGGCGGAACTGTTCGCTCGCCACCATAACCGAATCAAGGCCGTTGGCTTTCCGGAACGCGCGCAAGAACCGGGCATTGGCGCGTCTGGCTCCACGAAAGGCGCCCCACTTGGCAAAGATGATGGTCCAGGAGAAGATCGAGAACACCAATAGAATCAGGAGTACGGCGAATGTCAGCGGAGTGCCTCGGCCGACCATTTCCCATATAGTCACCTGCAGTAGAAGCCCGGGGATTGCTGGGACCAAACTGTCTCCTCAACTGCAAATGTAACATAAGAACCCCGCGGAATCGCACAAATCCGCGGGACCGAAAGAACATTTCGACACAGAAATGTTTGTTGGCGATGGGACGCGCGCGTGCGGCTCCGGGCGGACGATCAAAGTTCGTATAATCGGCTGCATGCTGGTGGAGCTGACGGTCGAGAACTACGCGGTAGTCGACCGGTTGCGCGTGCGTTTTCACGCCGGGCTGAATTTGCTGACGGGCGAAACCGGCAGCGGGAAATCCATCGTGGTGGATGCGCTGGGACTGCTGCTGGGCGGGCGCGCCTCGGCGGACATGATCCGGTCGGGCGAAGAGCGGGCGCGCGTCGCCGGCATATTTGAAGTGCGGGATAGCACAAAGGCGCGCGCGGTTCTCGAG
>JBGPKX010000430.1:0-4273 GCA_041486185.1 Bryobacteraceae bacterium
ACCAAGGGAAGCGCGTACGTCAGGGGGCGGTAGGGGTTGATGGTGAACGGATCGAACTGATCGAACGAAGCCGTGACGTCCGGATTGGGCCGCAGATACGCGGTGATCTCCTCCGCCCGCGATTCGCTGATGCCCAGCTCTCCCGCCCGTAACGTCGGATTCTGCGCTTCGAATTTCTCGCGAATCTGCTGCCAGGTAAATGGTTGTTGCGCGGAAGTATTCTGGGCGTAAAACGCCGCAAGCAGAACGCCGATAGAGACACGCCACGCTACTCGCCGCATGGCGCCTCCATGAAATGCGGCAATTCCTTGCGCCCGCAGACCAGACTCCGGTCCCTGACGGGTTCACATTGTTGCAGCCATAGCGCCCGCGAACCTCCGGCCGGCTCCATGGCGCGCGCGCTGACGGGACAGCGGGCAGCGCCCGGCACGGCCGAAGGGTAGGCGAGCGCGCGCTGCGACTGGCGTCGCATACACTCGCTCCCTCCAAGAAAAACTCAACAGCTTTTAGAGTTTGCTAAGGAATGAGTTGAGGAGGACCTCTGCTGACAAACGCGGGTGATCGCCGGAGGATGCTTCGTGGGGATGAGTAGAAGACGAAACCGAAGAAGCAGAAGGCGACAAGCAGCGCATAAATCGTGGTGACCTGCAGGTGTTCCAGGTTCTGCAATACCAGGTAGATGACGGAATTGTTGCTGGAAGGATCGTCGGGAACCGAATGCCCGAACCCGCTTCTGGTTTCCAGGCCCGCGCTGACATAAGCGAAATTGATGACGTCATCGCTCGCGGAAACACACGGAAACAGCGAGACCGTCACCAGAAGAACGGCCATGACTCTCTGAATCCTGGCGGTTCGCCCGCCGCGCCGGCGGTGTTCCCACACCAGCAGCGCCCCTAGCGCAGCCACCGCCACGAGCAGCCAGATCAGATTGAGAACAGTAACCAACTTATGTCCATTATAAACCTAGTGTGGTGAGTCAGAGATTCGATGAAGAGTTGCGGCGGCGTGTGGCGCGGGCGCTCGGCCTACTGTGTCGGCACGCGTGCCGACATGTCCATGATCGGTAAGACGAGTCTCGACCCAGCAGCCTAAGCTAAGAGGCTGCGCCAAACTAAATTCCGAATCTCGGAATTTGGCAATGACGGCAGCGGCCATCGCCATGTCGCGGCGTAACCATCACTCTCCCTGACGCGCGGCCCACTTCAAATATTGCGCCAGTTCTCCGCGCCGCCGCCACACAAACTTCCAGAACGTGCGGAAATCGATTTGATCGGCGTGAATTCCCGAGTATGTCTCGATGCGCCAGCGAAGGTAAGGGCTGCGCCACGGGCACAGCCGGTAGCCGCGCGCCAGGCGCCAAGCCATGCGCAGCATCAGGAGCCGTTGGACTTGTTGATGGAATCGGCTGTCGCGTAATAGCCGGTACGCGTGCGCACCGCCGGATGGCCCGGCCCGTTGGCCACCACGCGGATCTGCCGGAACGACCCGTCCAGCGCCTGGTTGGACGGCGTGTAAGTGATGGTGTACTGATTGCGGATGTCGTGAGCCACCTGGTGCGCGATGCGGTCCACGTCAGCCAGTTCCTTGGGATAATACGCCTGCCCGCCGGTTGCCTCCGTGAGAGCGTCCAGCGCGCGCTTGGCCCGCTTGGCCTCGCGCCGCTCCTCTTCGCTGAGCAGCCCGATGGCATAGATGATCACTTCGCTCTGCTGCGCCGCCTTCACCAGGTTCTCCAGGCCGATCCCGCTGGCGTTGTCGTTGCCGTCGGTGACCACCAGGATGACCTTCTTGTCCTTTTTGGCTTTTCCCCGCATGTGGTCGATCGACATGCGGATGGCGTCACGCATGGCGGTGCCGCCGCGCGAATCGATCTTGCTCAGCGCCTGCTCCATCTTCGGCACGTTGTTCGTGAAGTCGCAATCGAGAAATGCATCGTCGTTGAAATTCACCACAAAGGCTTCGTCGTCCGGATTGGAGGCCTTTACCAGCGCCACGGCCGCTGCCGCGACTTTAGTCCGCTTGTCGCGCATGCTGCCGCTGTTGTCGATGATCAGCCCCATCGAGACGGGAACGTCTTCGCGCTTGAACAGCTTTACCTGCTGCTGGACGCCGTTCTCGTAAACCTGGAAGGCGGTCTGCGGCAGCGTCGTAATCAGGCGGCCGCTCTTGTCCACAACGGTGGCGTGCAGAACCACCAGCCGGGTATCCGCGCGAAACACCGCTGCGTCATCCGGTTTCTGCGCCACTAGCGTGCCGGTGGGAGCCACCAGCGTCAGACATAATCCTGCTGCGAATAAGGTTTTCAATTCTTTGAATTTACTGCGTTGGAGCATAATAGCCAAGTCTCCAGGTCGCGCGAAGAGGAGGCAGGCCCCGCGGCTGCACCAGCTTGACCTGTACCCGGCGGTATTTGCCGTCTCGCCCCGCGTTGCTTGGCGTGTATCCGAGAATGTATTGGTTGCGAAGCTCCATTCCGATCTTGGCGGCTACATCCGGCAGTTCGTTCAGGTTATCCACCGGGAAGTGGCGGCCACCAGTCTGTTCCGCGATCTCACTCAGCAGGCTCGGCCCCGACATCTCTTCCGGCGTGCGCCCGCGGCTTGCCACTGGTTCGAAAATGCCGATCGCATAGATTTGGACGTCGGCCTCCTGCACAAGTTTCTTGATTTCGCTTTCCGTGTAACGGCTGCTGTTATCTCCTCCGTCTGAAATGATCAGCAAGGCTTTGCGCGGGTTCTTGGCCTTTTTCATCTTGTGCAATGCCATGTAAACAGCGTCCAGCAGGGCGGTGCGGCCTTTGGACTGCCAGAAAGCCAGCCGGTTCTGGATATCCTCGACATGCGTGGTGAAATCCACCGCCAACTCAGGCCGGTCGTTGAACTGGATCAGGAAGAATTCGTCGTCGGGATTGGCGGTCTTGAAGAACTGCGCGACGGCCTGCCGCGATTTGTCGAGCTTACTACCCATGCTGCCGCTGGTATCGAAGACCAGGCCGACCGAAAGTGGCGCGTCTTCACTCGCGAAATGTGTGACCTTCTGCTCGCTCTTGTCTTCGAACAGACGGAAGTTCTCGCGTTCGAGGCCGGTGACGAATCGGTTAAGCGGATCGGTTACCGTCACCGGGATCAGCACCAGCGTGCTTTCCACGCGGATGTTGCCCCGCGGGACATCGGGTGGCGCATCGCCTCGCTTCGCGCGGGGCGTGATTTCCACCTTGGAATCGTCGCGCGCCGGCGGCTTATCAGCGGCGGAAAGGACGCACGGGAAAGCGGCGATCAGAAGAAGGGACGGGGCGGCGAACGCACTCGGAAGACGGAGCCCGCGGCTCATTTTTTCCGACCTCTGACGATCAGTTTATCACACGACTTTTGTGGTATGATCCTCTGTGCCCCGTAAAATCCTGGGTGTGATCCCAGCGCGGTACGCTTCTTCCCGTTTTCCCGGCAAGGCTCTTGTCCCCATCGGCTCCAAAAGCATGTTGCAGCACGTCTACGAGCGCGTTTCGCTGGCGCGTTATTTAACCAACGTTATTATCGCCACCGACGACCAGCGCATCTACGATGAAGCCCGCCGCTTCGGCGCCGCAGTGCGCATGACCAGGCCCGATCATGTCTCCGGCACCGACCGCGTGGCCGAGGTTGCGTCGGCCGACACCGCCGAGTGGATCGTGAACGTGCAGGGCGACGAGCCGCTCATCGATCCAGGGGCGATTGACGCCGCCATTTTACCGTTGCTCGACGAGCCGGCTATTCCCATGGGGACACTAAAGAAGCGAATTGAGGACCCCGGCGAAGTCGAGGATCCCAACGTGGTGAAAGTCGTCACCGACCGTTTTGAGAATGCCATCTATTTTTCACGGTCCACCATCCCGTATCCAAGAGACAAGGCTAAAGGCAAGAGTCAAGCTGCAAAGGGCAAAGGTGAGGACGAGCTGGTCCATTACAAGCACATCGGCCTCTACGTCTACCGGCGCGATTTCTTGCTGCGCTATCCCGAGTTGCCCGTCGGCCCGCTTGAGAAGGCCGAGCGCCTGGAACAACTGCGTGCGCTGGAGAACGGGCACAAGATCCGCGTGGTCGAGACGGAGTACGAATCGATAGGCGTGGATACGCCGGACGATCTGGAGAGAGTCAACAAGCTGTTTGAAGCAACGCTGGCGGGGGCGATTCAGAATGGCTAAGTACATTTTCGTAACGGGCGGCGTGGTTTCTTCGCTTGGCAAAGGGATCGCCGCGTCGTCCATCGGATGCCTGCTCGAAAGCCGCGGACTGCG
>JBGPKX010000431.1:0-4265 GCA_041486185.1 Bryobacteraceae bacterium
ATCGCTAACGAAAGAACTCGAGGCTGAGCGGGCGCACGACAGAGAAAAAGAGGAAAGCCAGATTGAAAGATGGTCTCGTCTTCGATAGCTGGGCGATCCTTGCCTATGTTCAGGCTGAACCTGCGGGTGCGCGAGTCAGATCATTACTGATCGAAGTCACCGAGGTCAGGCGTTCTCTCTGGATGACCAACATCAACTTGGGCGAGGTCTGGTATATGCTTGCCCGAAGAAAGTCCGGCGCTTACGCCAGCCAGCAACTCGCGGAGTTGAGTCAGATTGGCATCGAGCGTGTTGATATCGACTGGCCCATGGTTCTCGAAGCCGCCGACTACAAATCCCGCCACAAAATTTCCTATGCCGACGCCTTTGCCGCGGCTCTGGCCAAACAGCGCAACGCCGAACTGGTAACCGGCGACCGCGAATTCCGGGCGCTCGAATCGGAGATCAAGATCCATTGGCTGTAACTGCGCGTGGCGAATGCGGCCGCATCAGTCCACCAGTGCATTGAAAAACAGCTTGAACGTCTGGTAACTCTGGCCGCGATACTGCGGCCGCATGCCGAACAGGACCGCGTGCCCGCTGCCCAGGCGCGCATCCACCAGCGCCGCACGGCCCGCCAGCAGTTTTTCGCCCAGCAGCCATCCGGATGCCAGGATCTGTGTGCCGGGATAACGCGCGACCGCGTTTTCGCTTGTTTCCCATGCGGGGCTGTGCTCGCTCCAGAAGGCAATCTCGCGCGGGAGGCCGAGTGTAAGCGGGCTTCCGGGTTCCAGCGTGACGTTCAGCAGCGATCCCGGCGCATAGAACTCGCGGTTGGAGACTCCATCCACAACATCTTTCGCCTTCACGCCGAGAACCTGCGTGGCGTACGCGGTCGAACGGTTCAGAAAGATCAGCGTGCCGCCCTGCGATGCAAACTCGCGCAATGCCGCGGCGCCGGCGTCTTCGATTCCGCCGGTGAATTCTTGCGGCATCGAGCCCTTGGCGTAGCCGCTCACGAGTTCATTGACCGGTTGATCGGGAAATACCAGCACATCGAACTTGCGCCGCAAATCTCCGGACCGCAGTTCCTTGTTGCCGACGCTGGTGTACGCAAACTCGAATTGATCGAGCAGCCAGCGCGTCCATCCTTCGTCGATGCAGGGAATGAAACTCTTGTATAATCCGACGCGCGGCCGGCGAAGCTGCTTCCACGCGGGGCCTTTTTGCGCGGTGGCGAAATCGCCGCTCACCGGATCGCGCCACAAGGCGCCGCCGGATTTCCAGACGCGGTTGATGGTCAGCCAGGAATCCGTATCGGCGGCCGCGAAACTCTCCGCATTTTCGCCCCCGGCAAAATGCTCGCGCACCAGCACGCCCGCCCAAGGTTTTTCGAGCGCTTCCACATCCACGCCCATCAATAGCGGCAGCGTGTGCGCGGTGACGTCGTACGGCCGCACCGGCGGTCCATCCGGATATTGGCGCATATCGGGATAGTTCTGCCGCTCGAGCAGTGCCTTAGCGAAGCTGCCGTAGGGCTGGGTCATGGAGATGACATGGCTGCCGTCGACTGCACGCGCAATTTCGACAGCGCCAAAATCGAGTGTCTCGAGAAGTTTCCGTGTGGCCCCGGGATCGCGCTGCTTTGCCGGAATCAGAAACGCCGCGGGCTCGGTGCGTGCCATGGCGCGCTGTCCAACCCGATAGAAGTTTCGCAGCAGATCCTCGCGATGGATGGCAGCCTGATAGAGGCACGATTCGAATGCGATCAACTGGTAATTGATGATGTCGCGCATCCGCCACTCGCCGCCGTCCCAGGGCTCCAGATGATTCCATGTGCGCTGCTGCGCGTCGTAGCCCAGTGCATTGCGGTCGAGCTGCTCTCGGCGGATGGTCACCGGCGTGGCGAGCCGGGCGCTGGCGGATTCCGTGAGGATGCGCAACCCACCGTGGAACGCCTGATAATGCCGCGCGGGAGTCCAGAAATCGTACGCGGCATGAATCGCCACGCCTTTTTTGCCGGCGGCGGTGAGATCGGTAGCCATGGCGCTCCCGATCATGTTCATTTCTTGCGCGAGGATGGCGTCTACATTCGGCTCAATGGGATCGAGCCACGGCGGCACGAAGATGCGCGCGGCGTACTGCCCCTGCTGGTGGACGTCATAAGCGATCTGCGGATGCCAGACGTTGTGCAGCTTTGAAACCGTGAGCCGTGTTTCGGGCTGCGTGAAAATGTACCAGTCGCGATTATTGTCGTGCCCCACGTAGCGGTGATACAGCTCCGGCGGCGAAGTGCCTTCGTAGGGCGTGCCCAGCGTCCGCCGGTACCAACGCGTCACGATATCCACGCCGTCCGGATTGAGCGAGGGCACCAGCAGCAGAATCGTGTTGTGCAGAATCGCGCGAAACCGCGGCTTGTCTTCGGTGAGCAGCCGGTAGGCGAACTCGATGGCCGTATGTGTGGAAGCAACTTCGGTCGAATGAATGGAGCAGGTGAGGAGCACCACTGTCTTGCCCCGCGCGATGAGGTTTTCGGCTTCCGTTTCGGACGTGATGCGCGGATCGGCCAGCCGCCGCTGAATTTCCCGGTAACGATCGAGATCGCGCAGGGTTTCCGGCTCGGCGATAGTGGCGGCAATGAAAGACCGCCCCTCCACCGTCTTGCCCAGCTCTTCGACGCGAATCTTGTCGCTGTTCTTTTCGAGCGCGCGAAAGTAGGAGACGACTTTCTCCCAATCGAGCAGCTCGCGATCGACGCCGATCTCGTGGCCGAAGTGACTGGCCGGCGTGGGGATAGCGGCCTGAAGTGCACACGCGACCCCGAACAGGATGTAGCGGAGGGCCACGGCGGATTCTAACGGGGACCTGCGGGTTTTTCTGCGTATGCGCCAAAATCCGCAGGCCTTCCGCAAACGCAACGGCAGCCCTAAGCTACTGTGGACGGCCACCCGCAATCTTACGCGCACGCCCGGTTCAACTCGGTCCACAGCGCGTGGTAGTAGCGCAGGAAGCGCTCCGGCTCCTTGCTCTCCGGATCCACCTCCGCCAGCGTGTACCGCTCATACCCGGAGTCGTTCAGCAGCTTGAACAACTCGCGCCACGGATACTCGTTGCTGAGATCGTTGATGTGCGCATTCCGGATCCACGGCTTCAGCAGCTCGAAGCTCGACTTCACGGAGCCGTTCACCACATCGGTCGGATTGGAATTCCAGCACAAGCCCACGTTATCGTGCTTGGTGGCTTTCATGATGGCGGCGGAAACCGGCGGGTTTTGCGTGATGTGGCCGTGCACCTCCATCCAGATCTCGACGCCGTGGCCCTGGCCGTAGTCGCCCAGTTCGCGCAGGCACTCGGCAACACGCGGGACCGTGCTTTCGACTGTCTCGCCGCGCGCGATGCCGTTGGGCCGCACCTTCACGCCCCACGCGCCGGTGTCATGCGCGAGATCGACCCACTGCTTGCCGATCTCGACTTGTTTGCGCCTGACGGCGGCATCGGGCGACTCGAACTCGCACGTCGAGCCGTAGCTCAGCAGGCGCACTTTGCTTTTCTGGAAGCGAGCCGTGATTTGTTTGCGCTGGTCGCTCGTCAGCGTGCGCTCGACGCCGTGCTTGTGCTCCGTGCGCAGCTCGACCGCTTCATAGCCGGCCTCTTCGAGTTTCCGGATGATGGTTTCGAGGTCCCAGTCCTTGAGGAGATTGTAGGTGACGCAACCAAGATGGAGCATGGTTCACCATTCTATTACGCAGGCGGCATTGCGGGGATGCGTGAGGCTTCGTAGATCGGCAGGAGTGCCTGCCTTACCTGAATTACGGCAATTCGGCAATCATCCGGTCGATCTCTTCCGGGCTGATGTAGAAATGCGGCGACGTCCGTACCCAGCCGCTGCGGTCGGCGGTGACGATGCCGCGCTGTTTGAGCCGGTGCACGATGGCGCCGCTGTCGATTTCCGATTTGCGGAAGCTCACGATGCCGGCTCCGGTCGCGGGCGTGCGCCGTCCCGCCACTTCGTATCCTTTCGACGCCACTCCAGCGGCCACTCGATCCCCCAACGCCTGCACGGCGGGGGCGATGCGTTCCACTCCAACCTCCAGCACAAACTCGATCGCGGCCCTCAATCCATAGCAGCCGATGGTATTCAGCGTGCCGCACTCGTAGCGCCCGGCGTCGGGGCGCAGCGTCATGTCGCGCGTGCCGTAATCGGTGTAGCGCGCAACATTGGTGTAGCCGAACTCGACGGGCGCCACGCGTTCGCGCAGCGCGGCATCGATATAAAGGACGCCGCA
>JBGPKX010000432.1:0-4209 GCA_041486185.1 Bryobacteraceae bacterium
GTCAAGTTGCCGGTCGCCAGGGCGTCGGGCAGCAGCAGATTCACCGAGCTGGCAAACTGGCCGGTCGCCTCACGCTCCTTGGTTGTCGGCACGTTCATGCGCTTGGCCGAGGCGATGAAGCGGTGCACGCTTTCGCTGTCGGGCGAGTTATCTTCGATGAAGATGCCGTCGGGAATCTGCGGAAACCCTTCGCGGCGGCCCGATACGCGAAACAGCGGCTCGACGCGGTCGTAATAGGGCGCGAGATCTTTGTAGCCGATGGGCCAGTTATCGCCGAAACCATCGTGATCTTTGCACTTGAACTCGTAATCGCTCATGCGCCATGAGGCCCGGCCCCACATCAGCGTCTTGCCGCCGACCAGCCGGATACGCACCCAATAGTAGGGGTCATTCGGATCATAGGTGTACGGATTCTGCTTTTCATCGGCCCAGACGTTGGCGTTGAATTCGTCGGCCTGCGTGACGTGGGGAAAACGGCCCGGACGTCCGAAGCCGCGATAGGGCAATTCGTAAACGTGTTTCAGGCCGCGGTCGCGCTCCAAATCGACGGCGGGACCGGCGTCAAGCATCAGACACTTGATGCCCTTCTGCGTCAGCGTGTAGGCCGCCATGCCGCCGGATGCGCCGGAACCAATGATGAGGACGTCGTGTTCGGGTTTCATCTCATTCGATGGGATACCAGTACATGCCCAGTCCGCCCGCGCGCCGGCTGCGTTTCGCGCGCGCGAGTGACCATTCACGCGAGTTCATGGTCGCGTGCATCACGTCCATTTTCGCCGCCTGGAGAAACTGCGCGAGCGGATCGGTGGGTAGAGCGTAGGTCCAGGCTTGATGCAGCGCAGCGAGCAGCACATCGATCTCGGCGGCGGCTAGTTGGGCAAGCGATTTCCCATAGCGATGGCGCACTTGGGCATTCAGCTTGTCGAGGCCGTCGCGGTACAGCGTTTGCCGGTCCGCGGGCGATGCGGAAATCAGAAAATCGAGAAACTCCGCTACGCCGGCGTCTTGTGCACCGGGCGACTCGGCGGCAGCCGGCATCAGAATCTCCGAGAGCCGTTCGAGAGCTGCGTACTGATCGGCGGAGAAAAAGCGGGGCAGACCTTCGGCGGCCGCATCAGCGACAGCGGTGTCCAGCTTCGGCGTCTCGTTAACCGTGCGCGCGGCCGGCTGCCCTTGCGATAACGCGGGCAAGGGCAGCGCGCCGGCCATCGAGAGGCTGGCGAGGGATTGGAGTACCTGGCGACGTTTCATGGACAACCCTTTTTTAAGACAGCCGCGAATGCACGTGTATGAACGCGAATAAACTCAAGAAATCATTTGCGTTCATTCGCGTGCATTCGCGGCCATTTTCATCAACCTGTTAGCATAACGCCGCTGTCCCGATTCTGTTAGCCTGGATCGACTATGGAGCATGCCGAACACCACTTCACCTCCACCGAAGTGGTGCGCGACATCGTGATCGGTATGTCCGACGGGCTCACCGTCCCGTTTGCGCTCGCCGCGGGGCTCTCGGGAACGGTGCATTCCACCCACATCGTGGTGATCGCCGGCCTGGCGGAGATTGCGGCCGGCTCGATTGCCATGGGACTTGGGGGATATTTGGCCGCCAAGACGGAGCTCGAACACTACCGCTCCGAGGAACAGCGTGAATTCATCGAGACGCAAGAGAAGACCGAACGCGAAAAACAAGAGGTGGCGGAAGTTTTCCACGGGTACGGCCTGAGCGCCGAGCAAGCCGCTCCCATAGTGGAGGCGATCAGTTCTGACACCAAGCGCTGGGTGGATTTCATGATGCGGTTCGAGCTGGGCCTTGAGGCGCCCGACCCCGACCGCGCGCGCAAAAGCGCAGCGCTCATCGCCGCATCGTACATCGTCGGCGGCTTGATCCCGCTATTCCCCTACATGGTGTGGCGCGAGGTGCGCGCTGCCCTCTGGATTTCCGCCGGCGTCACGCCCGCCGCGCTCTTCATTTTTGGATTCATCAAAGGACGCTTCACCGGCATCTCTCCGTTCAAAGGCGGAATCCAGACAGCGTTCATCGGTGGTTTGGCGGCGGCAGCGGCATTCGCCATCGCGCGTCTGATTTCATAGCCTTCATCGCCCGCACGGCTTCCGGATGATCCGTGTACGGCGGGCGGGCAGGCCTTATGAAGATCAATTGACATCGCGCTGCACAATTGCCTGCAAGACGCAGGTCCTTATGGGTGGAGCAGCCTACCCTATTGGGCCAGCCGGCTACTGGCCCTGATGTGAGGCAATGGCTTTCTGAATTTGCTCCTTGACGTTCTCCATATTGAAACTGGCGCCCTTTTGCATCGGGGGGTACTCGATGAACGTCTGAGCGTACTCGGCCACTACCTGCTGTACGAAAACGAAGCGCCAGAACTGGTAAGCAAACCAATTGTAAAAGGCAAGGGATCCCGCCAGGCCGGTCCGCTCGAAAGGATCCAGGCGGATGTTGGTGAGGATTGGCCAATCGACCTTGACCGTCGCACCGAGCCAACCGTTGGGCTGGTCGATGAACCTGTACTTGTAGTCGTTGATGCGCACCGCGCCAAGCGTGGTCTCCGCGAAGTAGAAAATTTCTTTGCGCTTCGATGGCCCCTTCCCGGTGATGAGATCCAGTTGGTTGTAGCCATCCAGGTGAACCTTGTACGTTGGGCCGCAGGACTCGTTACCTTTCCTGAGCTCCTGGCCGCAGAATTCCTTACCCTGCTTCAGTTCATCGACAATGTTGGGGTTTCCCGCCGCGGCCACAAAGGTGGGGAACCAGTCCAGACCGGACATGATGCCGTTTTCGACTTTGCCGGCGGGCACATGGCCCGGCCAGCGGATCATCGCCGGTACCCGGAATCCGCCCTCCAGCACAGTGCCTTTGGCCCCGGCAAACGGTGTCTGGCCGCCGTCGGGCCAGGTAAAGTTCTCTGCGCCATTGTCCGTGCTGAACACGACCATCGTATCGTCGTCCAGCCCCTGATCCTTGAGGTACTGCATTACCGACCCGACGATGTCGTCGAGCTGCGCCATGCCGGCTTCCTCTATCGACCATCCGTTCTCCGGAGTACGCATCTTCTCGTACTTATCCGAAAGGTGCGTGACGACATGCATACGCGTGGGGTTGAGATACAAGAAGAACGGCTTTCCTTCGCTCTTTGCTTTGCCGACGAACTTGAGAGCGTAGCCGAGGATCTCGTCGTCTATGGTCTTCATCCGCTCAGGGCACAGAGTGCCGGCATCTTCGATTCTCTGCCTGCCAACCTTCCCCCACCGCGGCTGCACGGTCTGGTCGTCAGTGTTGGTGGCCCAACTGTGGAGCATGTTTCGGGGGCCAACAGACGCCTTCAGGTTCTGTGGATAGTTTGGGTGACAAGGATCCTCCATCGCATCCAGGTGGTAGAGGTAGCCGAAGAATTCGTCGAAACCGTGCACCGTGGGCAGGAACGGATTCCTGTCTCCCAGGTGATTCTTGCCGAATTGCCCGGTGGCGTAGCCCATCGATTTCAGTGCTGTGGCGATGGTTGGCGCTTCGTCCGGCATTCCCAGTGGCGAGCCGGCCTGGCCCACGGTCGTCAAGCCGGTGCGGATCGGCAACTCTCCAGTAATGAAGTTCGCTCGTCCGGCTGTGCAGCTTGCCTCGGCGTAGTAGTCCGTGAAGAGCATGCCCTCGGAGGCGAGGCGGTCAAGATTGGGGGTTCTGCCAGCCATCATGCCGCGGTGATAGGCACCGATGTTAAACCAGCCGATATCGTCTCCCATGATGAAGACGATGTTGGGTTTCTTCTGCGCGGCCGCCGGAGCCCCGGCGATTGCAAGCAACACCAGCAAACTCGTGGCAGCCAACGTTATGCGTCTGCAAAATCTCACGGCTAATGCGATGCCAATCATGACGGCTCTCCCTGGATTTTTCACGGCTAACCTCGACTCTCGGTTTTGACTAACGGGCAGGATGCTGCCGCGTCTATATTGACGATTCATCCAGCAACGATCCGCCTCTCTTTTTTTTCGCAGACCTTCAAGGGGCGCCGGCACGGCAGGGGCTGAAAGCTTGTTGGGCGTTCTTCTTGCCTGAAATCTTTGCGAGTCGGAGCGTGCGGCTCTAGGGAAATTTAATGCATCGGGGAGTCAAAAAGGAGATTCCACGTTAAGTTTGAAGCCCGGACACAAGCAGCCGTCGAGGTTGGGCCTGCAATATGTCTACAAGACGGGCTA
>JBGPKX010000433.1:0-4144 GCA_041486185.1 Bryobacteraceae bacterium
GAATTCGGGAGTATGCCCCTGCTGTCAGGAACGCCGCGGCACCGGCAAACTCCCGGCGGGTAATGGATGATTTCATATTTCGAGTTTTATCACAGAAAGCGTTACTTCAGCTGCCAACGAGCGCGGCTCGGAGTGCGGCACCGGTGACACTCTCGTAGTAATAGCGTGATTCAGAGGCGTCAGGTGTGGCAACGCCGTGGCGGTCGGGTGACGACAAGCTACTCCAGCGACAGCTCGATCTGCAAGTCGGCGCCGGGCGCAACTCCGTACACCTCCTGCAGAATACGCACGGCCAAATCCGCCAGTTCGCGGGCCTGCTGTTCGGTAGGAATTTCGTAGGCGCAGGAAAAATTTTCGATCTGATCGCCGCCCAGCACGAAGCCGAGGCTCTTCAGCTTCTCAATACGTTTCTTCGACATCTGCAATTTCTTAGGCAGGTATTGGTTCGAGATGGATTCACACAGAATGTGTGGATTGCCCGGGTTGCCGGCGAACTGGACGTAGATATCGCCCGAGGACACGACCATGAAATTTGCCGGACCACCTTCGCTCATGAGATCGAGGAGCCCGGAGTAAATCTCCCCGGCGGCGTCGGACAGCTTCAACTACACACCTACCAGCCCGCTGAGTTTGCGATCTGCAGTGGGGAACTGTTTAAGGCCGGCGGCCATGACGTCATCGGCCAGCGTGAGGTAGAGATCGCCCACCGTGCCGGTCATCTTGGAATGCAGGCCGGTAACGAGTTTGCCCGCGTGGCCCGCAACGATGCTGGCGAGCCCGTTGTTCTTGTGCGAATTGGCTTCGGCGTGCTCATGCACGAGCAGCAGGCAGCAATTGTCGAGCAGGGTACCATCGCCTTCCGGCGTGGCTTTGAGTTTTGCCACGAGATACGCGAACTCCTCAACGTGCCAGCGGCAGATGTCGCGCATGATGCGCTGGCCGCTGGGGCCGTCGAAGCCCGGCGCTTTGCCGTCGGCGTGGGTGTAATCGTGATGACGCGCGGCGGTGTAGCCGAGCCAGGGGAAGCGCGACAGCCCCTGGCACTTGGTAAGCATATAGGAAGCGACGCGCGTCTGCCCGGTGACCAGCGCGTGCGCCAGAAGATCGCTTTGCAGCTTGGCGATGCGCGGCCAGTCCTTCATGTCGCCGCTCTCTTCCGGCTCTTCCACCTTGCTGTACTCGGGCGGTAGCATGGTGACGGCGCGCTCGATGTCGCGGATGGAACTCAAGTGCTCATCGATGCGAATCTGATCCTGATGGCCCAGCGTGGATGCGAGCGCCTTGGCGTCCGCCTGCACCGCGTCGAGGATGCTGCGTTTGCGCGCCACCCAGCCGTCATCTCGCTTGCCGAAGATGCGGTCGAACAGCTTGTGCGGAATCATCTCCGGCGGCAGTGCGCGGTCGCGGCCGGCCCAGCTCAGGTTACGCTGGATGCTTTCGCCGAATGATTCCTGCGAGACGCCGAGCTGCAGCGACCGGAAGCGCGATTCGCCGCCGATCTTCGCGGCGACCAACTGGTCGATGGAGGCCCCGCCGGCCCCGTGTCCGGTAAAGGAGCTCCCCGAAACCAGCGCGCTCATCGAGCGGTGATGGTCGTTACCCGGTCCTGGGAACCGCGCGGCAGGATTATCCAGACCGGTGATGACGTGGATATCGTTGCGGAACTGCGCCAGCGGCGCAAGACAGGGCGTCAGTTCGTAATCCGGTCCCGTGGTAGTCGGGACCCAGTAGCGTTCGGTGATGCCGTTGCCGTTGAACCACAACACGAAGCGCGTTTCAGGCCGCGCCGCCTGTGCGCCGCGCTTCACGTCCGCGGCGTAGAGCGTGCCGTTCGGGTTAAACATGGCCTCGAGCGGAGGCAGGGCGATGGCCGTGGCCACGCCTTTCAGCAACCGCCTTCGCGAGAGTCTAGTCACCGAGGGCATACGCGCTCCCTAGAGAAATCATAAGCTCTTTGAAGCGGAATTGCGAGTCGCGAAAACGCATCAGAGCTGCCTGGATAATGGGCCGGTCGGCGCCCAGCTCATGCCTGCCCCAGGCGTAGCGGAAGAGCTGGCGAACTACGCATTCCTGGCACTCGGGACGCGACGCCAGAATTCTCCCCAGCTCTTTGGGCGAAGAAAATTCGGCGCCGGGTACTCCGGAGAGGCCGCCGTGCGTATCCAGATCGAGCAGGATGGTCTTGACTTTTTGTTCGTCGTCATCGTCGTGCGGGTTGTAGAACTTCAATTCCAGCTTTTCCCGCCGGCCGCCGATGGCATCGAATTTCTCCAGACCGAAACCGATAGGATCGATGAACTGGTGGCAGCCCGCGCAGGGCTGCTGGGTGGCGTGCGCCGCCATGCGCTCGCGGTTGGTCTGCGGCTTGTCTTCGCTCACCGGGGGAAGATTGCTGTTGACTCCGGGAGGCGGATCGGGCACTTTCTGGCACAGGAACTGCTCACGCACGAAGACGCCGCGCGAAGTTGGAGAAGTTTCGTTCGGCTTGCTGGTAAGGGCCAGGAATGTGGCCCCGCCGACGATGCCCGCGCGGTCCGAGCCAGCCGGGAAGTTCACCCGCGCGAACTCGGCGGTGGGCGCAGCTACGCCGTAGAGGGCCGCCAGGTCGGAGTTCAGGAAACTGTAATCGGCGCTGAAGATGGTCATGAAATCGTGATCGTTCCACACGGCGTCGTCAATCATGCGGCGCGTTTCTTCAGTCATGGCCTGCGCCAGCTCGGGCGAATACTGCGGGTACCGGCGGCGGTCCTTCACGGCGTTCAGCAGACGGTCGAAGCGCAACCACTCGGCGGTGAACTCGTCCACGGACTGGCGGGCCCGCGGGTCGGCCAGCATGCGCCGCGCCTGTTTTTCGAAGCTTTCAGGAGTGCCCAATTCTCCGCGCGCCGCGGCGCCGAAAAGCTCGGCATCCGGCATGGTGTCCCATAGAAAATAAGACAGGCGGCTGGCGATCTCATATTGCCGGGTTTCGCCCCCACGTTCCGCACGGAACAGGAAATTGGGCGATTGCAGCATGGCTTCCACCACCAGTTGGGCCCCGCCCAGAAACTTGCCGGTGTGTTTGGCGGTGTCCGCGAACAGCGCCGCGTAGCGCGTCACCTCCGTAGGGGTGAGCGGCCGGCGGAAGGCTTGGAGTCCGAACGCGCGGATGAACTCGGCAGCGCACCGGCTATCCTCCGCGGCCCGCGGACGGCACGGCACGAGGTGGTTCACGTCGCCGCCACGAAAAGCATTGCGCGCCAGCTTCTCAGCGGCGGCGTTGTAAGATTCCGCCAGCAACGGAGGCACGCTTTGCGCCGACGTCTGGTTCTTGAAGCCGTTGACGAAGTCTTCCTGCGGAAACTGATTTGCAGGATTGGTCTGATCGCCCAGCAGGCCTTGGACCGTGTGGTTGTACTGGCTGTGGGTGAGCCGGCGCATGGCGGTGACGTCGGTGGCGCACAGTGCGACTGCCGGGCAGAGCAGCAACCAAGCTGTGACCCGCGCGCGCATTACTTTGCGAATCCCAGCCTCTGCAGTGTTGCCGCGGGCTCCGGATCTTCAAACTTGGTAAGAGGCTCTTTCTGCCGGCCGTTTTCCAGCGCCGCGCCAGCCGGCGGATCGCCAAAGGGAAAGGTCTTTTTCAATAGCTGCAGATCGTTCGAAACGCCCGCCTTGAGGCCCGTGTCGTGAAGAAAATCCGGCGCGAACTGCGGCTGCGCGGTAGGCACGGCAACGATCTTCGTATCGCCCCAATCGAGTTTGGCCATGCGCTTGCCGGCGTCCAGACAATGGGTGCACTCCGGATCGAAAAAGAAAATAAAGATTCGGCCCTCTTCCGTGGAGAACGGCTTGCCGTCGACAGTTATGGTGGCGGGGGCTTTCACGCCGCGCTGCCGCACGGCTGACGCGCCGTAGGAGACCAGCGCGAACACGGTTACCGCGCATAGCACCACGATGGCGCTGCGTTTGCTCTCCACCGGCCGGACCCACAGCCCGGCAAGCACGGCGAAAAGGAGCATGACGGCATCCGCCACGAAAAATCCCGGGCCCACGACGCGCTTGACCCAGGGGAAGCAACTGCACTCGGCGCCGTGCAACGTGGTGTAGTTCATCCCGACGTAAATCATGAACGCGACCAGCAGCCCCGAGCCCATCCAGGAGC
>JBGPKX010000434.1:0-4128 GCA_041486185.1 Bryobacteraceae bacterium
CATCCAAGCCATTGCCAATATTTCGCAAGCCACCGCTGTGGCGCGGCGAGCGAACGACTATCTGGCCGAACACATCGCAAAGCATCCCAACCGCCTGAAAGGCTTCGCGGCGCTTCCGATGCAGGATCCCCAGGTTGCCATACGGGAAATGACCCGTTGCGTGAAGGAACTCGGCTTTTGCGGCGCATTGGTCAACGGATTCTCGCAGGTGGGCGAAGCAGATTCGGCAGTATATTACGACTTGCCGCAGTACCGGCCCTTCTGGGCGGCCGTCCAGCAGCTCGACGTGCCAGTGTATCTGCATCCTCGTGAACCTCTGGCGACGCGCCAGCAGATTTATGAAGGGCATCCATGGTTTGCCGCCTCGGCGTGGGGGTTCGGGGTTGAAACTTCGACTCACGCCTTGCGGCTGATGGGTAGCGGCCTGTTCGATGAACATCCTAAGCTCAAAGTGATTCTCGGGCACCTCGGGGAAGGATTGCCATTCAATATCTGGCGCGTGGACCATCGCATCGCCAAGGCGCCGTTGGGCATTAAAGCGAAGTTGCCGATGGCCCAGTATCTGCGGGAAAACTTTTTTATTACGACGAGTGGGAACTTCCGCACGCAAACCCTGGTGGATGCCATGCTGGAAGTCGGCGCGGACCGCATTCTGTACTCGGTTGATTATCCCTACGAAGACATGGGTGAGGCCACCGAGTGGTTCGACCGCGCGGCCATCAGCGAAACCGATCGTGCCAAAATCGGCCGAAGCAACGCCCAGAAGTTGTTCCGCCTCTAATAAGCAGGTCAGTAGTGCAGCGAATTTTTGGGTTTCGCATATTGTCTTGCAGGCCGCCGGCCCTCCGCTCAAGAAGCGATTTGCCATTTACGGGCCTCGTCAAATCCCCTTCTAATTCACAATCAAATCGGGGATGGGTGACCGGCGCCCCGTTTCGGTTGCAAGTACGTGATAACGGAAGGGCTTCCAAGCAATGCTCAAGATTAGTCTCGTGAAGTCACGGTCCCGGTAGAGGTTCAAGCCGGACGAAAAAGTGGACGGACGAGCAGCACCTCCTGAACGACAACTATGCCAGCAGTGGCCGCCCTCCAACCGGTGCAACGACCAGGGACAGGTCGCGCCCTGGTTCTAGAATTTTGTAAGGTTTTTTCCGGAGACCGACTCGCCTGCGCCAGCAGAGTGAAGCGGTAACGCAGTAAGCTGCACTGCCCGAACATGACGGCGGTGGGTTTCCAGATTCGATTGCTAAGCCAATTTGTCCGCCTCACCTGGCGTCAAGACCCTTGCGCCTGACTGTTGAGCACGCGACGATCGCTTCTCCCAACATGCTATTCCGAACCTGGACTTAGCAGTTCGATCGCTTGGAAGTAAATACGGTTTATTATACGTTGACGGAGGATTTCTATGGCGCTCTTCGATGCGAGCCCTGACTTGACCCGGCGTGAGTGGCTGAGGTTTGGTGGAGGAATTGCGCTCTTATCGGCGGGAAGCAGAGCGACGGGTGAAGCGCAACGAAAGAGAATCGCCACCATCGTTACGGAATACCGGCCGGACTCCCACGCCGACGTCGTCGTTGGAAGATTGCTCGAGGGCTACGAGTACAACGACCAGCATCAAACGCCTCAGGTTGAAGTGGTCTCCATGTATACCGACCAGGTGCCGTCGAACGACATGAGCCGGGTCATGGCCACCAAACACGGAGTCAAAATCTGTTCAACTGTTCGAAACGCCCTCACTATGGGCGGCAGAGGATTGGCGGTCGAAGGCGTGGTGCTGATCGGAGAACATGGCAACTATCCAGAGAACGAGAAAGGCCAGAAGCTATATCCCAGGTACGAGCTGCTCAAGCAGGTCATCGACACATTCCGCGAGACGGGCCACAGCGCTCCGGTCTTCTGCGACAAACACCTCTCATACGACTGGCTAAAGGCCAAGTGGATGTACGATCAGTCGCGCGCGTTGCGTTTTCCCCTGATGGCTGGCTCTTCCATCGTCATGACGTGGCGCCGCCCTCCGCTTGAACTGGCGCTGGAAGCAGCCGTGGAAAAGAGCGTGGTCGCGTTTTACGGTGAGAGGGAGGCGTATGGTTTCCATGCGCTCGAAGCACACCAGTGCATGGTGGAGCGCCGCCAAGGTGGCGAGACGGGAATCCGCGCCGTGACTTGTGTGGAAGGTGCCGAGGTTTGGCGATGGACAGATCGCAACCCCTGGGCGGGCCGCTTGCTCGAAAGCGCGCTCGCGCGCTGCGATGGGCGGAGGCCAGGATCTCCCCAGGACAACGTCAAGCAGCCGGTACTCTTCTTACTCGAATATGCGAGCGGCCTGGAGGGCGCCGTCTATCTGCTGAACGGGCTGATCGAACAAGCCGTGTTTGCGGCCACCATTCGGGGCGCCGCCGAACCCGTAGCGACCGAGCTCTGGCTCCAGCCCACGCGGCCTTTCTCGCATTTCTCCGGCCTGGTCCACTACATAGAGCAGATGATCGTAACCGGCAGGCCGGCCTATCCGATCGAGAGAACACTGCTGACCACCGGAGCGCTGGCCGCGCTGATGGACTCCTGCTACCAAGGCCAGCGACGCCTTGAGACGCCTCATCTCAACGTGAGATATCGCGCTCCGAAAGAATCACTCTTCAGCCGCGGGCCGGTTCCGCCGGCCGATCGCGAGACACATTCGTGAGACGCATTTATACAGCCTTCTTGCTGGCTGGCACGATTGTTGCGCAGCCGCAGATTTCGGAACGCGCCCGAAAACTCCACCGTGACGCCTTCGTTTTCGATGGCCACGTGCATGTGATCGACCGCCAGTTGTATCACGGCGGCGATATCGGCGACCGGCTTCCCGACGGCCAGGTTGATCTCCCTCGCGCAAAAGAGGGCGGTATCGACGCGATGTTCTTTTCCATTTTTGTCCCGGAAGAATATTATCCCCAGCGCTTCGAAACCAAGCAGACGCTCCGGCTGATCGATCTGGCACTGGCACAGCTCGCGGCCAACCATGACACGATCGTGCTGGCGCTCAACGCTTCCGACATCGAGCGCATCCATAAGCAAGGTAAGATAGCCGCCGTCCTGGACCTCGAGGGCGGCTTCGATCTCGATGGAGACCGAGGGGTGCTGCGCGACCTCTATCGCCTGGGGTTACGCTCAGCGCAGCTCTGCGCACACAACTGGACCAACAATTTCGCCGACTCGTGCTGCTCGCCACCCAAATGGCACGGCCTCAACGAGCGGGGCCGCGCCGTGATACGTGAAATGAACCTGCTGGGAATGGTGATCAACGTTTCCCATAGCTCCGATGAAACCATTTCGCAAGCCATTGACCTGAGTGCTGACCCCATCGTGGCTACCCACCACGGCCTGCGCCATTTTAACGACATCCCGCGAAATATGCCCGATTGGCTCCTGAAAAAACTGGCGGCGAAGGGTGGTGTCATTGGTTTCCAGATAGGCAACGAGTTTCACAACCGCAAGCTATTCGACTGGCGCACCCAACATGCGGGAAGGCCTTTCTGGGACACCACCGCGATCGGCAAAGGGCAACCGCTCACGATAGAGGACGTCGACCGCAGGGTGGCGCCGCAATTCCCCATGGTGGGAATCGACTGCCCCGAGGACCTGAAGTTCACCGTAGATGACTGGGTGGCTGTCGTGGACTACGCCATCCAACTGGTCGGCGAAGATCACGTGGCCCTCGGTAGCGACTTCGACGGAGGCCCCACACCACCGCGCGGCATGCGCGACATACGCGATCTGGCCATGATCACCGACGCCATGCTGCGCCGCGGCTACTCCGAAGAACGCATCCAAAAATTCCTCGGAGGCAACCTGCTACGAGTCTTCCACCACATTACAGACAAAGAGCGTTAACTGAGTAACCGCGCTTTGCGCGATGCGTCATAATCGAGGAGGAAGGGTCACCCGATGAAACGGATAGCCTTGCCTTTGCTGGCGGCTGTGCTGTTGCTGGCCACAGACCATTCCGGGGTTCGGCCGCGGGGCGCGGCTAAGGATTATCCGGCCTACGATAGCGCGGAGGGAATCACGATTGCCGCCGCGGTGGTACCGGCGGGTAAGGTGAAGCATCAACTCTCTCCAGATATGGTCAAGGCCGGGTACACCGTTTTA
>JBGPKX010000435.1:0-4084 GCA_041486185.1 Bryobacteraceae bacterium
CCATTTCGGAGATTTTGTTCACCCCCAGCTTCTGGCAGGCCGCTTTCCATGTCAGGCTTTTTGCGGAATTGCCCTTCACTTGAATGCGCCCATCCACCGCTTCGAGCTGATCGGCCATGCTCCCTAGTGACGGGGCCACCGCATCGAATAGCTTGCCAAGCGCGTTCGTCGTCGACTTGAGCGTGGAGGACGAAACGCCGCCCACGGTTGTCGAGCCGCCCGAAGCGCCCGAAGGCGGAAGAGAGTTGTCGCCGATTTTAAGCGTGATCGCGCCCAGCGGCAGCCCCAGCGTCTCCGCCGCTACCATGTTGATGACGGTGCGGGTTCCGGTGCCAAGATCCTGGCTGCACAGCTCGACCTCAACTGTGCCATCCGGATGAATGTTGGTGCGGCACTGGCTGTTGTGCCCGCCGCCGCCCCAGGTGCTAATAGCGAGGCCCAGGCCACGTTTCACTGGCCCCGAACCAGATTGCCCGCGCGGATGCCACAGCTTCTGCCAGTCGATCAGTTCGGCGCCCTTCTTGAGCTGCGCGCGGTACACTTCGGCGCGTGGCGTCAAGCCGAGGTTCTTGTCGAACACCTCGAGGGGGTCCATATTCAGCTTGGCCGCCAGATCCTCGAGGGCCGAGTTCGTCAGGTAGCAGGCCTGCTGGTGATTGGGCGCGCGCCAGGCGCGAACACCGCCGCAATTGGTCGAAACCGCAGTGTGGTTCTTGCGCTGGTTGGGGACGTCGAACACATACGGAATGGGCGGGCTGCCTCCGCCGCCGACGCCGCCCGTCGACCAGGATTCCGATTGCCACGCCGTGATGGTGCCGTCTTTCTTGGCCGCCACCTTGATATTGGCGAACCCGGACGGACGGTTGCCCCCGATCATCAATTCAGTCGCGCGGTCCAGAAACAGCTTCACCGGCCGGCCGCCGCTGGCTTTCGAGAGCCGCGCGGCTTCCAGGCCCCAGAGGTCGGTGGCGAACTTGCTCCCGAATCCGCCGCCGACGTACTGCATGTTGACGTGAATGTTGGATACCGGAACCTTGATGCTGTTGGAAAGGTCGCCGCCGATACCGGAGACATTCTGCGTGGAGGGATAGAAGTTGATGTGATCGCCCTTCCACTCGATGACGTTGCCGTGCGGCTCGAGGCAGCAGTGCGTGATCACCGGGATACCGTAGCGGCCTTCGATCGTGGCATCGGCTTCCTGAAACGCTTTATCGGGATCGCCTTTCACCTGCTCGCCCGCGGATTTCGCACGCGCGCCAGCTTTCGCCAGGTCGTCCTCGCGCACCAGGTGCGGCAGCACTTCGTACTGCACCTTGATCTTACGCGTGGCGTCCTTGGCGGCCTCTTCGCTATTCGCGGCGACGGAAGCCACTTCCTGGCCCGCCCACATCAGCTCGGTTCCAGGCGACGCGATGACGCGCACCGCGGTCACGCCCGGCAGCTTCTCGGCTTCGCTCGTATCGATGCTGGTGATTCGCGCATGCGCGTGCGGCGAGGTCAGGAGCGCGCCGAACAGCAGGTCCTTCTGCGTGAAGTCGGACGCGTATTTCGCGCGGCCCGTGGACTTCATCGGACCATCCAGGCGCTTGGTGGCTTTACCGAGCACCTTGCGTTTTTCCATCGGAGGCCAGCTATATTCAGGCATTTCGTCCTCCCTTCATTTCTTTCGCGGCTTCGAGCACGGCCTTCTTCATGCCCACATAGGTTCCGCAGCGGCAGAGGTTGCCGCCGAGTCCATGCTCGGCCTCCTCCAAAGTCGGATTGGGATGCTTGTCGAGGAATGCTTTCGTCGCCATCACGAATCCGGGCGTGCAATATCCGCACTGCTGGGCGTCGTGATTGACGAACGCCGCGGACACCGGATGCAGTTTGCCGCTCTGCGAGATGCCTTCGATGGTCTGGATGTCTTTGCCCTGCGCTTCGATGGCCAGCACGGTGCAACTGTAGACCACCTTGCCGTCCATGATGACCGTACAGGCGCCGCAGGTTGCGCGATCGCAGACTTTCTTGGCACCGGTGTGGTCGAGACTGTTGCGCAGCGCGTCGATGAGCGTGACACGGGGCTCGAGGTTCAGGTTGTAGGGTTTGCCGTTGATCTTGAGCGTCACCGGCACCGCTCCCGGTCCGGCTACATTGCCGGCCGGCGCCGCTAATGCGGCAGTCTCCAGAAGGCCGCTCCCCAGCGCGCCCGTGCCGATGCCCACGCCACGAATGAAACCACGGCGTGAAAATCCGTCCCTGGGCTTTCTGGGGGCGTCAGGATCTTTTTTGGAACTCACTCGACACCTTCCTTTCGCGTCCTTCGAGGTCGGGTTCTACTGCGAAGAATTTTATTGTGAAACGAGTCAACTATATCAGAAATAGAAAGTACCACACAACGCCGCGTGGCGTTTGTAACAGCACGCACGTCGTGCGATTGGGTGCGGCCCGCAGTCCATCGATTCACGATCTGAAAAAAAACGTGATTCTCAACGCCGAGCCGCCGGGACCATGGTTCCGATCAGCACTTGAGAGCGCGCAAGAGAAACTGACCCGGCATACTCGGCGGCACAGCGTTGTCGTGCTTGGGTATGGATTACGGAATCCTGGAGTGGCGCCAAATTCCGGATAAATATCTTAGGAATGTTTAAGTTAACATTTGGACTATCGACACTATTAACGCGTTTTGCTATGATAGCAGGTGACGAGTTGTGTTATCTGCCCTCACTCCGGTGGTCGATCTGAGTTTTCCCCCACCTTCACCGCAAACCAAAAGGAGCCGAGCGTAGCCTTATGGCTGCTAATCCATATAGCCAGGGTGCCCAGGTGGAGCATACGGTTTTTGGCCTGGGAACCGTGCTGTCCATGAACGAAGAGAGAATCGTGATCAAGTTTGACGATCATGGTGAGAAGAAATTTGTCACGCCTATGGTAGTTGGTTCGCTAAAGAAGAGCGACCGGCAGCCGCCGGCCGAGAAGCGCGCTGCACGCCGCAAAAAGGCAGTCACCCCCGCGGTCGCGCACTAGCCAATCCAGGAAAGATTGCCCTTGAACGCAAGACAAAAACGTTTATTTGAAGACGCCCGCAAGAAAAATCCGAGCCTGAAAATGCCCGAGACCCAGCCGGTCTCCAATTGGAGCGAAGACGATCTCGCGCTGATCAAGCAAGGCGTCGGGGATAAATCCGGCCGTCCGGCTTCGGCTGGTGGAGGCTCCGGGTCCGGCGATTCCGACACACCTTCCGCGGAGACCGGTTCGGTGGTCACGTACTTTGAGGATAAAGGCTTCGGTTTTCTCCGCCCTGACGGAGGTGGCCGCGACGTCTTCTTCCACATATCGCGACTGAACGAAGGCCTGGCGACCGACCTGGTTCCGGGAGCACGCGTTATCTACGAACTCGGCATGGACCGCACCGGCAAGATGGCGGCGAGCATGGTGCGCATCGTGCCGAAAGAAACCGCCACCGCAACCTAGTCGTCACTCCCAGCGCAGCGCGCGCATAGGATCGAGATTGGCCGCCCGCCGCGCCGGGATGTAACAGGCTGCCAGCACGACCCCCATCAACAGCACAGAAGCCCCGAGGAAGGTCGCCGGATCGAAGGCCGGAACCTCGTAAAGCAGGCTGGAGAGCAGACGCACCAGCGCCAGGGTAGCTCCCAGGCCCAATACAATTCCCACGATTCCCACGGTCAAGCCTTCGCGGAGCACCAGTCTCAACACCGATGCCGGCGGCGCCCCGAGCGCCATGCGAATACCGATCTCATGCGTCCGTTGCGCGACCGATTGCGCAATCACGCCGTAAATTCCAATCGCCGCAAGGACCAGCGCCAGTGCCGCGAACAGGCCCAGCAGCAGGGTCTGAAAGCGCGGCTGAGCTACGGTGATGGCCTGGCGCTCTTCCATCGTCTTGACGTCATAGAGCGGTTGATTCGGAGCCAAGGCGAAGATCTGAGCGCGAAGCGCAGAAATGACGGTCCGCGGATCTTGCGCCGTCCGAATCACCAGGGCCATGGATCTCGCGGGCGCGTGATCGAGCGGCACATACATCTGGGGAAGCGGCTGGGCATCGAGCGTCGAATTCCGCACATCACCTACAATGCCCACG
>JBGPKX010000436.1:0-3960 GCA_041486185.1 Bryobacteraceae bacterium
ATCGACCGCATTGTCCGGGTATCGCTCCGCGTCGATACGCTGGAGGTCCCTCCGCAGGACGTGGTCACGCGCGACAACGTCACCGTAAAGGTAAACGCCGTCATCTATTTCCGCGTGCTCGACCCCACGCTGGCGGTTATCGAGGTATCGAATTTCCTGTACGCCACCTCGCAGCTTGCGCAGACCACGTTGCGCAGCGTGCTGGGCGAGGTCGAGCTGGACGAGTTGCTGAGCCAGCGGGAAAAGGTGAATGTGCGGCTGCAGGCCATTCTCGACCAGCACACATCGCCATGGGGCGTGAAAGTAACCATGGTGGAGGTGAAGCAGGTAGATCTGGCCGAGCAGATGATACGCGCCATCGCGCGGCAGGCCGAAGCCGAGCGCGAGCGCCGCGCCAAGATCATCCACGCCGAAGGCGAATACACCGCGTCGACCAAGCTCGCCATGGCCGCGGAAGTGATCCAGAAGCAGCCGGCGGCACTCCAGTTGCGGTACCTGCAGACGCTGGTTGAAATCGGTACGGAAAAAAATACAACCATTGTTTTCCCGCTGCCACTAGATATACTTTCTTCTTTGGGACGCGCGCTGGACCATATCGCCGCGGGGGATGAGCCGAAATCCCCGGCTAAAGCGTAGGCGACGACGCTTGCCCACAACTTCTATGAGCAAAACCGAGGGCGAATATGAGCTGGTGCTGGGAACCGGCAACTGCTTAGCGCCTTTTTCATCATCGTGATTCTTTTTGGCGTGTTCTTTACGATGGGCTACGTCGTGGGGAGGAACTCGGCGCCCGCGTCAGCGGCTTCATTGCCGCCATCGACAGTCGCGGGCAGCCAGCGCCCGGAAGCCGCGGCTCCGGCAACACAGCCGCCTTCGCAGTCCACTGCGCAGTCTGCCGCTCCACCGCCCTCGCCAGAACAGACCAAAGAGCCGATGCCAGTGGTCACCAAGCCGGTTGCGCCGCAAGAAAGACCAAAGGAGAAAGAGGGCACTCATGAAGCCGCGGCGAGGCCAACTCCGCCGCCGAAAAAAGCCGAGACTTCAGCGCGCGGTGTCGTCCCCGTGAATCCCGGACCAGGCAATATGTACCTCCAAGTGGCTGCGGCGGCGCAGCCGCAGGCCGGCGTGGTGGTGGATACGCTCAAGCAGAAGGGATTTCCCGCAATGTTGGCGCAAGGTCCCAACGCCACGCTGTTTCGCGTGATGGTGGGGCCGTTCGCCGATGCGGCCGCGCTAGGCAAAGCCAAGGCCGATCTGGAGAGCGCGGGATTTCGCCCCCTCGTGCGAAAATAGCGTCGGTGGGCAGTCCCCTGGTTCAAATCTCCGGCGCGCGCCCTTCTGTTGCAATTCGCCCGCGCTTGCCGGAATGGGCGCGCAAGAGCCCGACGCATTTTGAATCCCTGCATCGTCTGAAGACCGATCTCCGCCGGCTCCATCTGCACACAGTATGCGAATCGGCGCGATGCCCCAACATCCACGAGTGTTTCCATCGCGGCGCGGCGACGTTCATGATTCTGGGCAACCTGTGCACGCGCGGCTGCGGATTCTGCTCGGTGCCTAAGGGATCGCCGGCCAGACAAGAGATGCGCCTCGATCCCGAAGAACCGGCTAACATTGCGCGCATGGCGGCGCAGATGAAGCTGCGTTACGTGGTGATCACCAGCGTGAATCGCGACGATCTGGCGGACGGCGGCTCGCGGCATTTTGCCGAAACGGTGCGCGAGGTGCGGAGTGCACTTCCCGAGGCGCGCGTGGAAGTGCTCACCCCGGATTTCTGCGGCGATCTTGAGGCGGTGGCGCGCGTACTCGATGCCGGGCCGCACGTTTTCAATCACAACATGGAAACAATCGAACGGCTGTATCGCCGTGTGCGCCCACAGGCCAATTACGACCAGTCTCTGCAGGTTTTGGCTTTCGCGCGAAAGTACCGGCCCTGCGTGCTCGCCAAATCGGGTTTCATGGTGGGGCTGGGCGAAACCCCTGATGAAGTGCGCGCGCTGCTGCGCGATCTGCACGCCACCGGCGCCGATGTAGCCACCATCGGCCAATACTTGCAACCCACGCGCTACAACCTGGCAGTCGCGGAGTATGTGGAGCCGGCGCGATTCGAGGCTTACCGCGACTACGGCCTGTCGCTCGGCTTCAAGATGGTGTTCAGCGGCCCGCTCGTGCGCAGCTCCTACATGGCCGATCACGTGAGCGAGCAGGCGCACCGGACGGACCGTTGAATTATCTCCTGGCGGCGCTCTCCGCCATCCTGCTGATCCTCGCGTTTCCGCGATTCGATTTCGTGTGGCTGGCGCCGATCGCGCTGGCGCCGCTGCTGGTGGCACTCACGCGCGAGACGCGGCCTTTGCGCCAATTTCGTCTCGGTTATGCGTGCGGCGTCGTCTACTGGTTCGGCGTGTGTTACTGGATCGAGTTTGTGCTCGCGTTTCACGGCGGCATCGGGCCGGTAGCGGGATGGGCGGTATTTCTTCTCTTCTGCCTGGTGAAGGGGCTGCACATGGGATTGTTCGCGATGGTTGCGGGCATCGCGATGCGCTCGGCCTGGGCCATTCCGGGCGTGGCGGCGTTGTGGGTGGCGATCGAAGTGACGCACGGATGGCTGGGTTTCGCATGGCTCACGCTGGGCAATGCCGGCATCGATATGGGCGTGCCTATGCGGCTTGCGCCATACACCGGCGTCTACGGGCTTTCGTTTGTGTTCGCGATGATGTCGGTTGGGCTGGCGCTGGCCATCATTCGGCGGGCGCGCTGGCAACTCGCGTGGCTTCTGCCGCTGCCTTTGCTGATCCTGCTCCCGCGGCTCCCGGATTTTCAGCCGGGAAAGCAGACCGCCGTTCTCGCGCAGCCCAATATTTCAGACACCGTGCAATGGACGCCGCAGTCTCTGGAAAAGATGGAGCGCAGGCTGGTCTATCTATCGATGAACGCGGCGCTCGCGGAAAAAACGCAGCGTCCCCAACTACTGGCATGGCCGGAAGTGCCCGCCCCTCTTTACGCCGATGATCCGGGATTTCTGCAGCTTGCCGCGGACGTCGCGCGCGTGACTCAGACTTATTTCCTGGCGGGTGTGGTGGCGCACCGCTCCGATGGCGCGCCGCTCAACTCCGCGCTCCTGGTAGCGCCGTCGGGAGAAGCAGTTGGCCGGTACGATAAAGTGCACCTGGTGCCATTCGGCGAGTTCGTACCCTGGCCGTTCGGCTTCGCCAACAAAATCTCGACCGAAATTGGCGATTTCCAGCCGGGCAACAAAGTCGTGGTGCTGCCTGTTGGCGATCACCGCATGGGCGCGTTCATTTGCTACGAATCGGTATTCCCGAATTTCGTGCGCCAGTTTGCGGCCAACGGAGCGGAGCTGCTCATCAATATCTCAAACGACAGTTGGTTCGATAAGAGCGCCGCGCGGCTGCAGCATCTGAAGATCGTGCGCATGCGCGCCGCCGAGAACCGCCGCTGGGTATTGCGCTCGACGAACGATGGAATTACCGCGACGATCGATCCGGCCGGCCGCTTGCTCGGCACGCTGCCCAATTACGTGGAATCGGCTTCGCGCACCGGATATTCGTATGTGAAGGAGACTACGTTCTATACGCGACACGGAGACTGGTTTCCATTGTTGTGTGCGGCAGGTGGAATAGGCATTCTTGCCGGTGCATTTTTGACAAGAAGGTAGGACAGGCATTCTTGCCTGTCTATTGTGCATGAACGGAATATGGACAGGCAGGAATGCCCGTCCTACCTAGAGGTACACAGGCAGCGGCGGCGACGGCGGCGCGTACTATCCGGGGTTCGTTGTCACAACCGCTCCCTTTGGTCACGGCTCTGAATGGGCGCTTTGTGTTTATAGCCACTTACGGAGCCGCGACTGCAAGGAGCGGTCTTCGAGACAAACTTCGGCTATCCGTGCCGGATCACCAGCACGTCTCCGTCTTTCACAATGTACTCTTTGCCTTC
>JBGPKX010000437.1:0-3897 GCA_041486185.1 Bryobacteraceae bacterium
AACATCGCGGCTTCCAAAATATCGCCGGCAGACACACACGGGCAAAGATGATCCGGTGATGCTGGTGCGCGTGCAAATGAATTTCCCCGCCACCGGCGAGGTGCTGGCGCCTTACGCCATCGGCCATTTTGTGGGCGGCTGCATGCGCGGCTCACACCAGATGCCGCTGATGCCGGTACCGTTGAATACGCCGGTCAGCTACTTTGATGGGCCCCATATAGTAACCTGCGCCGGTTTCGCCGAACGTCATGGCGACTTTACCGAGCCGGTTGACTGTTTTGCGCACCCGTTCTGGGATACTGTGCGTGAGCACGTCGCCACAAAGGCTATCGAAATGCGTCGCCAGGGCTTCGTCGGCGCTGCCATGCTGCCCATTTCAGAGCTCGAGTACACGGGAGTCCAGCCGGAACTCGAATACACGGGAATCATGGCGAAGCTGAAGATACTGGATAGCAGGTTTATCGTGCGGCCGGCGGTGAGTTTGCCAGTACCGGCTTAACTGGCACGGGAGACTGAGGCAGCCGCCACGGCGTGCTTGCCTACCGCGGCATCTCGACGTTCGCGCAACCAGCGGCTCAACTTCGGCCAAGGCCACGTGTTCACCACGGCTCTGGCTTCGATCCACCCGCGCCGGGCCTGCATCACGCCGTACCGGATATGCTCCAGCTGGGCTGTCCTGTGTGCGTCCGAGTCGATCGCCAACAGCACGCCTGCATCTTGCGCCGCTCTGGCCATCACGTCCGAGAGATCGAGGCGATACATGGAGGCGTTCAATTCCAGCGCGATTCCGGTATTGACGGCTTTCTCCAATATGCGTTTGAAATCCAGGGCCACCGGCTCGCGGCTGCCCAGGAGTCGTGCAGTTGGATGGCCCAGGATCTGAACATGCGGGTTGGACATGGCATCCAGGAGGCGTCCGGTCATGCGATCTTTGCTCTGGCGAAAGACAGCATGGACCGATGCCGTTACCACGTCGAGTCGTGCGAGAACATCGTCGGGATAATCTAATGCGCCGTCGGCGAGGATGTCGACCTCGGCTCCAAGCAGAATGACCGGTGACTTTCCGCGTCTTGTTCGACGCAAGCGTTCCACTTCTGCGATCTTCTGTTCCAAACGGTCTCGCTCGAGCCCGCGTGCAATCCGCGCTGCCGGCGAGTGATCGGCCAGTGCGACATATTCGTAGCCGAGCTCGGCTGCGCGCTCCACCATCTCTGCGGCGCTCGATTTGCCGTCGGAATAATCCGTGTGCACGTGCAGATCGCCTCGCAAGTCGGTCAGTTCGATCAGCTTCGGCAGCTTGTGCTCGCGCGCCGCTTCCACTTCACCCCGGTCCTCACGCAGCTCGGGCGGAATCATTGTCATGCCAAGCGAGCGATAGACTTCGTCCTCGGCCCCTCCTCCAATTCGCTTGCGGCCGCGGAAGATTCCGTACTCGTTGATTTTCAGCCCAGATTGCCGGCCGAGCGTGCGGAGTGAATATTGTGCTGCTTGGAACCAGTGAAGTACTGCAACGCGGCGCCATAGCTCTCCTTGGGTACCGCGCGGACGTCTACCTGTATGCCGCCTTCGATGAGAAAGCTCGCCCGCGTGTCGCCCAGTGCGTTCACTCGCCGGACAGCTGGAAGCGCAGAGATCCGGCGGAGCGCTTCGGCACTGTCACCCGAGATAATAAGCACATCCACATCACCGACGGTCTCGCGAGCGCGCCGTACCGATCCGGCAAGCTCGGCCCACTGAACCAAAGGGATCCCCCGAACATCCTCCAGGAGGCTTTCGGCTAATGGCAGAGCAATCCCGAGCGGCATCCGTTGCCGGCCAGCAAGCCAAAGCTCAATGCCGCGCTTCAGATTCTCGATCTTCTTGGCGCCGAAACCCGGAATCTCCAGCAGCACGTCTCGATCGAGGATCCGTTTCAAATCTTCGAAAGAATTGATCCGCAGCTTCTCGTGCAACAGCGCCAGTGTTTTCGGGCCGAGGCCCGGTATGCTCATCAGATCGATGAGTTCATCCGGAATGCCGTGGCGTTCCTGCTCGTAACGACGGATGCGGCGTGTCTTAATGTACTCATCGATCATGGCCGCCAGGTCTTTGCCGATCCCGGGGATTTCCTCGAGGTTTCCCGCTTTGGCGATAGAGGTCAGGTCCTCGTCCAGATCTCGCAATGAGACAGCAGCCCGCTCGTAGGCCATGATGCGGAAGCGGTCTCCCCCCTTGAACGCGATGACTCGCGCCATGCGCTCGAAGATCTGCGCCAACTCTTCGTTGATCATGGTGCTACGGGTCTCAGGCGACTTTCTGCTGGGCGGACTGCGCCAGTAAGCGCCGTACTTCTTCGTCCGAGACCTGTGGGAACTCTTCATACCAGAGACCCACAGCATAGAAAGGCTCGGGTGTTGCCAGACAAGCCACTTCGTCAGCCTCACCTGCCAGTACCTCCCAAGCGGCATCGGACGCCACCGGAACCGCTGCGATCACGCATTTCGGTCGCTGCTGCTTCACAGCTTTCAGAGCAGCGTGCATGGTCGCGCCGGTTGCGACGCCGTCGTCTACAACGATGGCAGTCAGGTCTCGCAAGTTCAGAGCGGGTCGGCCGAAGCGATACGAACGCTCCCGCTGCTCCAAAATGAGCTTTTCTGCGGCGGTAATCCGTTCGATGGTCTCCTGAGAGATGCCGAGCTCCTTGATGATACGCTCATCGAGAACACGGACGCCGCCGGGTGCGATTGCGCCCATTGCAAGCTCCTCCTGACCGGGCGTTCCTAACTTTCGTACAGGCAGCACATCCAAAGGAGCGTGGAGCGCGCTTGCCACTTCGAAGGCCACCGGAACGCCACCGCGAGGTAGCGCGATCACTATCAGGCCGGAACGGCCTTGATATTGTTTGAGCTCAGCCGCCAACAGACGACCAGCTTCGGTTCGATTGGGAAATGGAAGCAACATAGGACTTCCTCCTCGGTCATTGCCGGGCGCAGCAGTATTTAGTCAAAGAACGAACCTGCAAGAACCTTGCCGAATGAGGCTGGCATGAATTGCGTGTGAGCAGGACGACGACCGGGTGTAGAGGCGCAGCTTAGTGCGTATTCGCGCGAAATTAACCCTTCAAAGCGCCTGGACACGACATTCTGCGGTGGATCGGCGCGGTAAGCGGCTTGCTTACCAATAGCTGAGAGGTAGGAGAAAAATCATTGCCTACTACAGAAGTATTACCCAAGCTATCTCAGCCCCCATCAAATGGAATCGGTCCGCCGATCGTGGAAGCAGCCCCTGCCTGGATGGTTCGGAAAAGAACCTGGGCTTGGTTGGCGGTGGGCTTGGCTCTGATCACCGCGGTCTTAGTCTGGCGGTACCAACACGCCGCCTCGTCTCCGATGTTTCAGATAGCTCGCCTGGAAAGGGGAACAATTGAATCCACGATTTCGGCCACCGGAACCTGCAATGCGGTGGTCACTGTCCAGGTGGGCAGCCAGGTATCGGGGAACATTAAAGCGCTCTACGCAGATTTCAACAGCCGCGTGAAAGCCGGCCAGTTGGTGGCTCTGATCGATCCCGAACTGTTCCAAGCAAGAGTGAAACAAGCACTGGCGAACTGGCAGAGTTCCAACGCTGCTTTGGAGAATGCGCGAGCGAATGTCAGCAAAGCGGACGCTGATCGATCGAGCGCGCGTGCCGCTGAGAAGAACCAGGTGGCGGCGGTGGCCAAGGCGAAAGTGGCGGTAGCCGATGCCAAAGCCAAACTGGCACGCCGGGTCGAGATGTTCAACAACCGAATCATCTCCAGGGAGGATTTAGACACTGCACAGGCCACCTATGATCAGGCAGTAGCGGAACTCGAGGCCGCCGAAGCCCAACATGACGCATCCATCCACAGCATCGAGGCGGGTGAAGCCGCGTACCGGG
>JBGPKX010000438.1:0-3892 GCA_041486185.1 Bryobacteraceae bacterium
CCGGGACGGCGGCGATGTCGCAGGTGTTGCGCGTGGCCGTCTCGAAAGTCCGGATTCCGCGCTCGCACAGCAGAACGTTGGAGTTGCCGTGCGCCACCAAATATTCGGCGGACATCAGCAGCTCTTTGATGGTGGAACTCATACCGCGCTTAAGCAGCACGGGCCGTCCGCATTTACCGAGTGATTTGAGCAGGGCGAAATTCTGCATATTCCGCGCGCCCACCTGCATGATGTCGGCGTACTCGGCCACCATCTCCGCGTCGCGGTCGCTCATCACTTCGGTGACGATGGCGAGACCGGTGGCTTGCTTAGCTTTGCGCAACAGTTTCAGGCCCTCGAGTTCCATACCCTGAAAATCGTAGGGAGAAGTGCGCGGTTTGAATGCGCCGCCGCGCAGGACGCGCGCACCGGCTTTGCGCACTTCCTCGGCAGTCTCCATGATCTGCCGCTCAGATTCGACCGAGCACGGCCCCGCCATGACGATGAATTCGTCGCCGCCAATTTCAAGACCATTTATCCGCATCTGCGTGCGCTCCTTCTTAAATTCCTTGCTGACGAACTTGTAAGGCGCGGAGATGCGCACCGCCCGCTCCACGCCGGGCGTGGCTTCGAGCGACTCGAGGCAGGCGGTAACGTCGCCGATGCCGACCACTCCGATGACGACGCGTTCTTCGCCCTCGATTGAGTGCACCTTATAGCCAAACTCCCGAATCCGCTCGAAGACATGCTCGATCTCCTCTCGGGTGGCATGGGGCCGCATCGAAATGATCATGATCGTAAACCTCCTGGCAAATAAAAAACCCACTCTTTTCGAGTGGGTTGGCTTTGTTCTTGCTACTTTGTTCTCTAAACCAACGCCACTCTACGCGATCTTGGTAAAGTACCAAAATCGATACCCAAACGAGTTGGCGAAGGTCCGTGACATCGAAAAAGGCAGTATACTCCTACTCCGTCCGTCAAGGCAAGCGGTCTTGCATCGGCAACACCTGTTACAGAATCTAAGGCACCGGCGTGTTGTATGAGAGAGCAACCTCGGACAGTACCGGTTCCCCGGCAAATTCCTGGCAACAAAGAGCGCATCTTTCTGACGGCGGAGTGGCGCTATGTGGCGATGCTCAATTATCAGGTTGATCCGGCACTGCTGGCGCCGCGCCTTCCAACGGGCACCGAACTGGACCTTTTCGAGGGTAAAGCTTTTGTCAGCCTGGTGGGCTTCCGCTTCCTATCCACGAGACTCTTCAGAATTCCCATTCCCTTTCACCGCGATTTCGATGAGGTGAATCTGCGGTTCTATGTGCGGCGGCGCGAAGCGGGCACGGCCAAGCGCGGCGTGGTTTTCGTCCAGGAGATTGTTCCACGGCTGGCGATTTCGACGGTTGCGCGTCTGGCGTACCGCGAGAATTATCGCTGCCTGCCCATGACGCATGAGATCTCGCTAACGAGTGGCGCGTTGCGCGTGCAGTACACCTGGCGGCTGGAGCGGCGGTGGAACCGGCTTACCGTGCACGCTGCCGGCGCGCCGCGCGAAATCGCCGAAGGGTCGGCGGAGCAGTTCATCGCTGAACATTACTGGGGTTACTGCGCGCAACCTGGCGGCGGTTGCCTGGAGTACCACGTGGCTCATCCACCGTGGCGAGTCTGGGACGTGTCACACGCCGAGTTTGCCGGCGATGCCGAGGCCCTGTATGGCGCGGAGTTTGCCGCCGTGCTGAACAAACCACCGGATTCGGCTTTCTTGGCGGAAGGATCGCCGGTTACCCTCTTCGCCGGGAAAAAAATTGAGCGTTAGGCGGAAAACCATTCCTGGTATTATGGCACGCAGAACCATGACATCGGCCGCAAAAGCAGCTAACAAGAAACGTGTGTCACGCCCGCGAACCGTCGCCGAGCGTCAGGCTCGCGTGCGCGAAATTCTGGCGCGGCTCGACGAGCTGTATCCGAGCGTAAGCACACCGCTGTTGCATCGCAACCCGTGGGAACTGCTCGTCGCGACAATTCTCTCCGCTCAGTCTACCGACAAGCTGGTGAACTCGGTGACGCCCGGATTGTTCAAGAAATATCCGACGATTCGAGACTTCGCGGCGGTGCGGCAGGAGGTGTTGGCCCAGGACATCCATTCGACAGGCTTCTTCAACAACAAAGCCAAGTCGGTAGTGGGCGCCGCAAAGAAAATTCTGGCGGACTTCGGCGGCCAGGTTCCTCGCACCATGGAGGAGATGCTGACCATTCCCGGGGCGGCGCGCAAGACGGCGAATGTCGTGCTGGGCGCGGCGTTTGGCATTAACGCCGGCGTTGTCGTCGATACCCATGTGCAGCGGATTTCGCTGCGGCTCGATCTGACCAAGAACACCGATCCCGTCAAGATCGAGCGCGACCTGATGAAAGTCATCCCCAAGGAAAAGTGGATCCCGTTCCCCCTTCAGTTGATTTTCCACGGCCGCGCATTGTGCTTTGCGCGCAAACCGCGCTGCGCCGAATGCAAGCTCGAGCCTCTCTGTTACGCCCGCGACAAGACTGTTTAGTTGCGGCCAAAGCCAATCTGATACCCTCACGTTGATATGTTCACTGGTTGCAGGTGGGGCGGCATCCTTGCATTTATTTTGACGGCGGCATCGGCTGTACTCGCGCAAGCGCCACCCCCCGAGCCGCCCAAGGTGCTGCGCATTACCCGCCAGACCGTCAAGCCTGGCCGGACGGCGGCGCAGGAGAGGATTGGGGCCCTCGCGGCACATGCCATGGCTCGCACGAAATATCCCGCGAACATTCTCGCGCTGAGTTCCGTCTCGGGCGAATCCGAAGTTTGGATTCTCGAATCACACGAATCGTTCGCGTCGGTCGAGGATGCCGATGCCTTTGTCGAAAAGACGCCCGCGCTCAAGTGGTCGCTCGGTCAATACGAGGCGCAGAACGGAGAACTGGTTTCTGGAGTGCGCGTTCTGCTGGCCGTGTACCGCAAAGATCTGAGCTATCACGGTGAACAGCTTGCGCAAGACCTCGCGAAGATGCGCTATCTGAGCGTCGTGATGGTGCGGTTGCATCCGGCGCGCGACGCGCAGTTCGCCGACGCCATCAAGCTCGTCACCAGCGCCTACGAAAAGATCGGCAGCGATCAATCGCTGGTAATTTACCAGGTGGTTTCCGGCACGCAAGGACCGGCATACTTATTCTTCTCGCCCATGGTCTCGCTCAAGACCATGGATGAAGCGCCCGCGCGCGGAAGGGCCATCCGCGAGGCCATGGGAGAAGAGAATGCCGCCACAATGCTGAAGACCTCGGCCGAAGTTACAGCCGCGAGTGAGAGTTTTCTGTTCGCCTTGAATCCGAGAATGAGTTACGTCTCGAAGGAATTTGCCGCCGTCGATTCTGAGTTCTGGGTCCCGAAGCCGCCACCCAAACCCACCGCGGTGCCGGGATTGACGGCGCCCGGAATGGCTCCGCAACCGGCGCCCGGCGCGCCACCCGCTCCGAAGCCGTAACCGCACGGCACTTGCGCGCTCGTCGCAACACGCGATAGCCTTGCCAGACATGCAAAATGCAGAACTGCCGCGCAAGCTGGGGCTAGTCGACGCCACGGCGATCGTCATTGGCACGGTGATCGGTTCGGCGATTTTCCTGGTGCCCAATGCGGTAGCGCGCAGCCTGCCGTCGGCGGGTCTCATTCTGCTGGTGTGGAGCCTCACCGGCGTGCTTTCGTTCTTCGGCGCGCTGGCGTATGCCGAACTGGGGGCCATGATTCCGGCGACTGGCGGCCAGTACGTCTATCTGCGCGAGGCGTACGGCCCGCTCATTGGATTTCTCAGCGGGTGGGCGAGTTTTCTGGTCATACAGTCGGGAGGGATTGCCACGCTGGCCGCGGCGTTCTCCATCTATCTTTCCTATTTCGTTCCTCTGA
>JBGPKX010000439.1:0-3883 GCA_041486185.1 Bryobacteraceae bacterium
ACGGGTCGGTGCCGCCGACGCCCTGAGAGCATTTCACGAACGCGGCCCGGATCCCCGCTTCACGTGCGAAGCCGAGATCTCGGGGCGACTGATGGTGGGAAAGATCGATGACCGAGGGGATCATGTAGCGTTCCTTTCAGTTTTCCGGGGGTTTGCCATCGCCCGCAGGATTGGGGGGCTGCAGCTCTATGACCTTCTTTTCTGCCGCCGCGAGCAGCGACGCCGAGACCTCGACCGCGCCCTGCAGCTCGTTCACGCGCAGTGACTGGCGATTCGCCTCGATGCGCAGATCGGCGTTCTGCTGTATGACCTGGTCATAACTCAGACGCAGGATTTCCGCCTGTCGCGCCAGGTGCTGGACATATTCCTGTCCGCTGAGTTGGCGCATCTGGACCGGTTTGCCGTGCTGATCGACCATCTGCGGCATTCCCGATGGCGCCGTGGGTTGTTTATCTTTCGTCATTACAAGGCTCCTCTAAAATTTAACACCTAACCAACCAGGCCCCTCACGCGGATCCATGCCTCGATAATTGTGCGTGTTGGCGAAGCGCTAATGCTGCTCAGCGTGATTTTCACATCAGGGGAAATTGTGCCTGTAGTGTCGACGGTGGTTGCAGTGGCCGGTTCTACCACAGCGTGCCTGATGTAGGGAGCGTCAACTGTGTAATAGTAGTTCATTGTGCCCATAACGCTGCCGCTTGCCCCAAGTGAACGCACGACCATCTCTCCGTTCATGCGGGCATCTACTGCGTTGTTGTATTCTGCAAAGGCCGCGTAGGTGAGATTCCCGACATCCGTTGCCCCGATCAGCATCCCATAGACCACTGCCGCATCATCGGGGCCGGCATCATGGTTGCGCATCCTGAATGCCCATTCAAACTTCGTTCCAACCGCCAAGCATCCGTTCGGAAGAGTCGGCGCAGTGTCGAAAATGCTTTTCACTAAATGGCCGGAATCCGCCACCACGTTTGAAGTGTTCACACAAAGATAATGCTCGCCAAGCTGTAACCAGTTGGTTCCATCGCTGCGAAAAAGGCAACCAGGTGAGAGCCCGATATCCGTCGCCAAGAAATAGGCGTTCGCGCCATAGGATGAGGCGGATCCCCGCGCGGAGTATGTACCGCTACGAATAACGCCCAAACCGGCGAATTGTCCGGTTGAATCGACTGAGGCAACCGATCCCCACTTTACAAAATAATGTGTTACACCAGTTTTTCCACCATCGTTAAAGGTGGGATTGATGTAAAGCGCGGTCAACACATCATTGTTGGCGGCCGCCGTTAGGGTCTGCGCAAATCTTCCACCATAGGCTACGCCGGCGGCGGCTGTAATTGCCTGGCTCACATCGACGGGATATGAAGGAGATGAGCCACCAATCCCCAATCTGTTGTTTGCCTCGTCATAGGCAGAAGCGCCGAACAGTATTTTCCCTTTGGTCGCATGGGTCGTAGATTCGAGTGTCAGATTTCCGGCGGCACCAGTCGCGCCACTTTGCTTGGGAGCCATCATGTTCCCAACACCATCTACATAGGCCACAAAGGCGCTCGCCGGCCCCCATCCTTGCATGTAATGAATCACGCCGGCATGCCCTGCGTCGGCGAAAGTGGGATTGATATAGAGTGCTGTCAAGACGTCATTGTCTGCAGCCGCCGTGAGAGTCTGTTGCGCACGCGCTCCAGTTGCCGAGCCCGCTCCGGCGGTCACAGCTTTTAGAATGTCGAGCGGCACAACGGTCGAGGAGGAAAGTGGCCCCACGATCACTTGACCGGTGGTGATGAACGAGCCGGATTGATTCAGGAGGGCGACGGACGCCCAGCCCTGGATGAAATGCTGCACGCCGCTCATGGAATGATCTGAATAGGTCGGGTTGATGTAAAGCCCATAGAGCGCGTCGCCGTTTGCCGCGGCATTCAGTGTCTGCGCCAGTTTCGCGCCATAGGCGTTCCCGCTGGCCGCCGTTGCCGCCTGCGTCATATCCAACGGCCATGCCGGCGCGGCACCGACCCCGAGATTCGCGCTGGTGATCTTCACGTCCCCGCCGAAATTTCCGCCCCCTGTCGACGTGCGCTGTAGGATGGTGTTCGCCGTGCCGGCGACGTCCTCGTTAACCGCATCGACCACATCCCAGGTCGCGCCGCTCCCGCGGGAGATCACCGTGTCGCCGGCGTTATAGCTGCGACTGGTGGGAAGATTTGCATAGCTGACGTCGCCGGCGGATGCCACGGAAACGACGTAGTAATATCCCCGATTACCAACGGCCGGCGATGGCAGGCCGGGATCCGCGCTCATGTTCACGGTACCCTGGTAGACCAGCGCTCCGACGATGGTCGCCAGGATGTTGTTCCATGTCGTGGCGCCATCGTAGATGGCCACGATCGCCTCGTCCTGGATCTCCGCGAGCAGCCCGCGTGGAACCGCGAACGCCACCCAGCCACCGGCAGGCGTGTAGCCCACCACCGGCGCGCTCGAAAGTGGCAGCTCGGCAAAATATACCACCACCTTGTTCTGGTTGCCGCCCACGCCCCAGAAGGCCCCGGTCGACCCTGCCGGGTTCCAGTAAGCATCTCCATCCACAGGGGATCCCGGCTGGGCGGTGACCGTCTTGGACTTCAGCGTGAGACCGATGAACGTTGAGTCGCGGGCGGTTTTGATCGCCAGCGGACCCATCCAGCCGCTTTGGCGCTGGGTGAAGTTGTACAGATCGCCGAAGCGGGGCGTAGTGGGTTGCGTCATGGGTTCACCGGCATTGTACGTTACCGATCAGCGTAATAATCCGCGAGCATGTCAGCACCAGCACAGTCGAAATCGCGGATTTGTTTCTGGTTGGAGTCCAAACCGGCCGTCGTAGCGTAAAGCTCCGAGCGGAGATGCGAGCTGAGCCGTGTGCCGCCGGCGATGCCGGCGCCCGATCCCGTGCCCGTTCCGCCGCCTACCAGCTCCTCGGAAATGGTCAAGATCTTGGAGACGACACCGGCCGCCTGGCCGGTATAGGTTTCGATCAGGGTGTACCCGCCGGCGGCGGTGCCGGCGTAGAAAGGCGCGCTGGTCGCCTCGTTGGTGTAGCGGTAGAACTTGAGGGCGTAGGTGGTCCCCGCCTCGGGCGGCGTCGTTGCCTCGTCCTGCTTGAGCATCGTCAGCTGGGTGACGCGGTTGCGCTCGTTCCAGGTCTCGGTGGGTTGCCCGGTGATTTCCACCGGCCAAGTGAAACCGTTCACCTGCGCGTTGCCGGGCGGGTAGGGGCGCAGCGACTCGGAGTTGAAGGTGAGCGATAGCTCAGTCGCATCGGACACCTGCGACTGCCCCATCACGCTCAACGCGGTCATTTTGATTTTCACGGCGTCGGTCGGGTTGAACTGCGTCGGGCAGGTCCCGATCCCGCCGCCGATGAACCATACCCGCGCGCCGGCGGAATGATCGGCCGCCACGGTGTCCAGCAGCCCGCGCCACACGCCGTAAAACCAATACGTGCCGTTGCGCGCGGTATTCACATCCACCTTGAAATAGTCACCCGCGACGAACGGGCTGCTGCCGGCGTTGAGCAGGAAGGTTATCTTCCCGTTGTCGTATTGCGTTCCCACCGTCGCCGGTGATTGCGCCCCTGAAACGGATCCCACCACCGAGAACGACGTCGCGCCCAGCGCCGTGATGGTCCACTGCTCGTTGACCGGGGACGCGCTGAGCGTCGCGTTAGTCATCGTGCCGTTTGCCGTGCCAACCGGAACGAGATGGTGGACGCCCAACCCGCGCTCGCCCAGCACCCAGTTGTAGCCGATGATCTCGGAGTCGACCACGGCAATGCCATAGCCCGCGCGCACCTGGGCATCCGCCATCGGTGTGAGGAACTGCAGGTCGACCGGCGACTGAAGGACAAACTGCGTGGTTG
>JBGPKX010000440.1:0-3871 GCA_041486185.1 Bryobacteraceae bacterium
AAGCGCGGGGTACATTATGTGCTCCTGGTCAATAACTTCGTAACCAGACGACGCCGGGAGCCGTACGATCAGGTGCGCTTTGAAGACTACGACGGCGCCGTCGACGCGACCCGCTACCTGATCCAGCTCGGTCATAGAGACATTTGGTACATCGGCGATACGTCGGTGCCGTGGTACCGCAGGCGCCACGAAGGCTACACCAAGGCCATGATGGATGCCGGTCTGAAACCCATGGCCCAGACTCTCGGCCTGTCGGATGACCGGTTCCTTAACGGGCTGAACAGCGCGCGCGTGATCCTGGAGCAACAAGCTCCGATGACGGCAATCCTTGCCGGCGCGGACGATGTGGCGTACGGCGCCTGGGAGGCCCTTCGACTGCAAGGTCTGGACGTGCCGCGCGATGTCAGCTTGATCGGCTTCGACGACCAGCACGCGCAGGCGCGAGTGCCGGCGCTGACCAGCGTGCGCGTCGAGGCGTCCGAAGTAGGCCGCCAGTTGGCCAAGATGGCTATCACGAAGATCAACCTGAAAGGCCAGCGCTCGCCGGAGGTCGTATTGCCGACAAAACTGATGAAGCGCGAGACCTGCCGCCCCTTGTTGATCGATCTGAAAGCGAGGCAACGATGATCTGCCGGGCGCTTGGCGAGGGGGAGCAGTTCCTGTGCGCGGGAAATCTTTACACCATGCTGATCCCGCGAGACGACACGCAGTGCTTCGAAGCCGTGCTCGAAACCGTGGGGGTTGGCCACGCAACGCCTCCGAACGCGCATCGAACTTTCGTCCAGATGTATTTTGTGGTTGCGGGTAGAGCCCGTATTCATATCGGCGGAGAATCCAGCGAGACCAGCGGTCCGGCCGTTGCCTTCGTGCCCCTAAATACGGAGCATCACGTCGAAAACATCGGGGATTCCGCGCTGCAATACATCTACGTCAGCATCTGGCCGGGAAGCATCCCACCCGAGGACGGCCTCCAATGGCGTGAAGCGTGCGACGCCATGATCCGGGCATACGAATCGCAGGGCTATTCCGCACAGCGGAAGCTATGAGGATTGGGCTGGAGATCGTGCCCGTCCGACCCGGATTCGGTGTGACATTCCGGCAGGAGGCGATTCGTGAGTACCACGTCCGCTGCTGAAACGCCATTCAGCCTCGCGGGTGAACTGGCCCTCATCACGGGCGGCGGATCCGGGCTGGGACTGGGCATGGCCCAATGCTTCGTGAAGTCCGGCGCGCGGGTAGTTCTTATGGGCCGCAACGAGCCGAAACTGCGGGCCGCGGCAGGCCAACTGGGACCGCGAGCGAGCTATGAGGTCGCGGACCTAACCCAGCTGGAGTCACTGGGGAATGTGGTGGAACGCATTTTGGCCCGCGAAGGGCCGATTTCCATTCTGATCAACAATGCCGGCAATTATCTCAAGAAGGCTGCTCTCGACACCTCAGACGCCGAATTTGCGGCCGTCCTCAATACTCACGTGAACGCGGCGTTTTCCTTGACCCGGCTGGTGGCCGCCGGCATGATCGAACGGCGTCACGGATCCATCTTGTTCATCGCATCGATGGCTGCGCTCATCGGGGTTCCGCTGGTAGCTGCTTACTCGGCGGCTAAGGCGGCGCACCTGGGACTCGTCCGCGGGCTGGCGGCGGAGTGGTCTTCGGCGGGAGTGCGCGTGAACGGCATTGCCCCCGGCTGGATCGATACCGAGATGGTGCGCACTGCAACCGCGGGCGATGCCGACCGCGCGGCGCGCATCATTAATCGGACACCCATGCGTAGGCTCGGGTGCCTTCAGGACGTCGGGTGGGCCGCCGTATATCTGTGTTCGCCTGCCGCGGCTTTCGTCACTGCCGCAATATTGCCTGTCGATGGCGGTGCGAGCATCGGGTTTTGAGGGAGAAGAAGATGAGACCCTCCTGGCTGACTAGCGGGCCGAAGGGGGCTGGCCGGCACAGAGCTATCGATTCGGCGATCACAGGTTGCGCCGTGCCAAGCTGGTGGTAGTTGACGACATGAATGCGCCTCAATATAAGCGCCACGCTACCGGCTTGTCCCGCTGGGTACGGCGCGGGGGCAGGATGCTCTCCTCCACTGCGCTCTATCTACGCGAACTGGCGAAGAACCTCATCACGTGGGGGGAACAGGCCCACCTGCAATCCAGCGACGCGGGTGCCCGATGAGTATCGGCGCCCCGGTGGCCGTTGCATCTCCGGCCTCCCGTTTCCGTTGGACCATTTGCGCGCTGCTCTTCCTTGCCACGACGATTAACTACATTGACCGCCAGGTGCTCAGCATCCTGGCCCCCGAACTTCAGCGATCCATCGGTTGGAATGAAATCCACTACGGCTATATGGTCACGGCCTTTCAGGGCGCATACGCGGTTGGACTCATGCTCGTCGGGCGGTTGATGGATCGGATCGGAACACGCAGAGGCTTCCCGCTGATCATGACAGTTTGGAGCGTGGCTGCCATGCTGCATGCGCTCGCCGGCTCTGCCCTTGGCTTCGGCATCGCACGCGCGTTGCTTGGCTTGGGCGAAGCGGGTAACTTTCCCGCCGCCATCAAAACTGTGTCCGAGTGGTTCCCTAAACAAGAGCGCGCACTGGCGACGGGCATCTTCAACGCGGGCTCGAACGTGGGCGCGATCGTGGCGCCGCTTGTGGTCCCATGGATTGCGCTGACCTGGGGGTGGAAGTGGGCATTTGTGTCGACCGGGGCGTTGGGGTTCGGCTGGCTCGCGCTCTGGATGGCGCTGTATCGATCGCCGGAGGAAAGCCCTCACGTCTCGAAAACGGAATTGGCCTGGATCGGGAGGGACAATCCCGAGGCGGCGATCACGCCTTCTTGGAGACAACTTCTGCGTCTCCGCAACACGTGGGCCATTGCACTAGCCAGGTTCTTGACCGACCCCGTGTGGTGGTTCTTCCTGTTTTGGTTGCCGAAGTTGCTCAGTTCGAGCTTCGGAACGACCTTGGCGGGCATGGGGCCTCCGCTGGTTGTGATCTATCTGGTTGCCGATGTTGGCAGCGTCGGCGGTGGCTGGACATCGTCATACCTTATCCGGCTCGGGTGGTCCGTGAGCGCTGCGCGACGAACTGCCATGCTGCTTTGCGCTCTGTGTGTCGTGCCGGTATTCTGTGCAGCGCGGACGAGCCACATGTGGGTAGCTGTGGGGTTGATCAGCCTGGCGTGCGCCGCTCATCAAGGCTGGTCGGCAAACCTTTACACCCTGGCCTCGGATCTGTTTCCAAATCAGGCCGTCGGCGCGGTTGTCGGTATCGCCGGGATGTGCGGCGCGATCGGAGGAATGATTCTCTCGAGCGCGGCTGGACACATGCTGGAGCGAACGCACGACTTCGAGCCGTTGTTGCTTGTGGCAGCGTTCGCGTATTTGACCGCGCTCGCCGGCGTACAACTACTGGTGAAGCCACGTCGCTCTACGAGCTGAGAAAGACTGTCGTATGCCCTTGCGGTTCACCGTCTTCCTAACCCACCCTTTATGGCTCGCGTCGAATTTATTCTTATGGTCGACCGTCGCTGGCGCCATCTCACTACCGCAGATCGAACACCACTCCGGCCGCACACGAACCGAAACGATCGAGCTAAAGAAACTGGACAAGCGTCATCAGTACAGCCTGCTGTACTCGTTGTCCCCTCTGCGCTACCTCGGGCCGGATGCGCGGGTAGACATCCGGGTCGTACAGGACGACGCGACCCTCGCCGCCAAAGTTCTTCACACGGGCGACCCCGACTTTTACACGCAATTTCGAGTACCACACGCCGGCAGTGCGAGTGTCCGCATCCGGTCCGAGGCTGCCGAAAGCAACTATGTTCTGCAGGTCAACGCATGGCCTTTGTCGCACCAGGTGAACAGCG
>JBGPKX010000441.1:0-3820 GCA_041486185.1 Bryobacteraceae bacterium
ATCCCGGGCGTATCGTCGCGAATCCGGAAGTTGAGAACTCCGGCCCGGAATGCCACTTGTGTCCGACAACTGGCGACTCGCCAGCGCTGTCCGTAAGGTCAAGTTCAAACTATTACAGTATTTAAGATTGGCCCGCGTGCCGAAGAGCGCCGGATTCAAACCTGCACTGCTCTGACCGACTGATCACGCCGCCCGGGGCACTGGACAGGCAGCAACGCCTGTCATATTTTTATAAGCATGCCCTTTCGCGTTCTCACCTGTGCGCTTTTTGCTATGGCTGCATTCGGCCAGCACACGCATACGAACAACTCTGAGCGCCAAGCCACGCTCATGCCCGGCCTGGGTGACGTGCATCACGCCGTCTCCACCAAGAACCCTGAAGCCCAGCGCTTCTTCGATCAGGGTTTCGCGCTCATCTTCGGATTCAATCACGAGGAAGCCGTGCGCTCGTTCCAGCGCGCGGCGGAACTCGACCCGGAGTGCGCTATGGCGTGGTGGGGCGTGGCGCTGGCTGTCGGGCCGAATTATAACGATCCCGAGCCCGACATGAATCGCGAAAAGATGGCCTGGGACGCCATTCAGAAGGCCCGCTCTCTCGGCGCTAACGCCACCGAGCCAGAGCGCGGATACATTGAGGCGCTGGCCACCCGGTACTCCAACGATCCCAAGGCCGATCTGAAACAGCTCGGCGTGTTCTACAAGAACGCCATGGGCGAGTTGAGCAAGCGATACCCCGACGATCTCGACCTGGCTACGCTCTTCGCCGAAAGCGCCATGGACCTGCGTCCCTGGCAGCTCTGGTCGGCCGACGGCAAACCCGCCGAAGGCACCGAAGAGATCGTCGCCACGCTCGAGTCGGTGCTGAAGCGGAACCCGAATCACACCGGGGCGAATCATTTTTACATTCACGCCGTCGAAGCCTCGCGAAGTCCCGAGCGCGCGCTTCCGAGCGCCGGACGTCTCGACAAGCTGGCCCCCTCCGCCGGCCACCTGGTTCACATGCCTGCGCATATTTATATACGTACCGGCGACTACCACAATGCCGCCCTCAACAATGAGAAAGCCGCCGAGGTCGACCGCCAGTACATTCAGAAATTCAATGTGACCGGCATGTATCCAGCCATGTACTACAGTCACAATCTCCACTTCCTCGCCATTGCGGCCGCCATGGAAGGCCATTTGGCGGATGCGCGGAAGGCAGCCGCGCAACTGGTGGCCCACGTCACCCCCATGGCGAAAGACATTCCAATGCTCGAGGGCTTTCTGCCGACCGAGATGCTGGTGCTCGTCCGGTTCCATCGCTGGGACGATGTTCTAAAGGTTGCCGAGCCCGACGCCTCCGCACCCGCCGCGCGCGCTCTCTGGCATTTCGGACGCGGCATGGCCTATGCCGCTATGAACAAATTCCCCGAAGCCGAGCGCGAGCGCCGTGCGCTTTTCGATGCCGCGGCCGGCATCCCCGCCGAGGCCAAACTGGGCTTCAACAGCTCCCAGAATCTGTTGAACCTCGCCGGACACCTGCTCGAAGGTCACATCTCGCTGGCCCGCGTCTCCATTCCGGCGGCGGTCGAACACTTCCGCCAAGCCGCCGACATCGAAGACTCGCTGGCTTATGACGAGCCGCCCGACTGGTACATTCCTCCCCGCGAATCCCTGGGCCGGGCCTACATGACGGCCAGCCGCTACGCCGAAGCCGGGAAAACCTTCCGCGACGAACTGGCGCATCATCCGCATAGCGGACGCGCGTTGTTCGGGTTGTGGCAGAGCCTGAAAGCAGAGGGAAAAAAGTCCGAGGCCAAGCAGGCCGAAGCCGAGTTCCGCGCGGCGTGGAAGAACGCCGACGTGAAGCTCAGCGTTGAAGACCTGTAAGAGGACGGTGGTTTTCTAATACCTGGCACCTGGCACCATGAGTTTCTGCATAAGGTGTCCCTCTTAGCCACTGCAGGGGCTTCGTACTTCCGCCAATTCAACTGACGGCATGGTTTGCCTCCATTGCGGCAAGAAGGTCGGCGTTCTTCGAAAGATGCAGAAGGCCGAATTCTGTTCGGAGGCGCATCGCAAAGCCTACGGCAAGAAGCAGAACGACGATGCGCTGGATTTTCTGCTCAAGAGCAAGCCGCGCTTGAGACCGAAGAAGGTCTCCCCCGCGAGCCATCGGGAACCTTCCGGGCCTCCGGCGCCCGAACCGAAGCCCCTGCTGGTTCTCGCGGAATTTGTGAGAGAGGCCGTAACGCTGGGAACGGTGCAAGCTTCGCCGTTACGTACCGCGCAGCCGGTACGAGCGAAGGGGGATACGATCTTGCCGGCTGTGGTGCGCCTGACCACGCCCGTGCCGCGCGTTTCGCATTTTGCGAGCACGACGGTGAGCGCGGACGGTGCGCCCGATCACGCCCGCGCAGTCAGCCAGAGTTCGGCCCGGTTCCCTGTCGCGCGGCCTGGGTTGCGGGATGATCTCGTTCGCCCGATCTGGCTGCGCCCCGAGCGCCCGGCGCCGGTAGAACGGCCCCGCGCGGGCTTTGTCGCGATCCGGCCAACCGCGATCCGGCCAACCGCGATCCGGCCAGCGTGGATGCACCTTGCGCCCAAGCCGGAGAGGGCCGGGGTGGTCGCTCGCCGGACCGTAGCGCCGACCCTTGTCCATGCAGAGTTCGCGCCAAATAGTCCGGCTGTTCGGCTGGCTCGCGCGAGCCGGCCTTCCATCCAGTCGTCCGGGGGCGCAGCGCACGCGCTCGAGCGCCAGGGGAGCACCTGGCAAAGCCACACGGCCGTTGTGCAGACGCCTTCCGCCGCGATGACTGTGCGCGTATCCGGACCCCGGATGTGCGCGCAAATTCCGACATCTCCACCACCTGCCCGTTCGGCAGAGGCATGCAATTCCGCCGCCATCACCTTTCGTCCCATGAACCCGCGAGAGCAGCCGCTCGTGCAAACGTTGAAATTGGTTCTGGCAGGCCCCTCGCTGCAGTCTGCCCCGCGCGCGCCGATCGATCTGCCGCGCCCCGCGGCGGCTCGAGGCACGGCCATCGCAGGCAATCGCGAGACTCTGGTCTTGAAATCGGAGATCCGGCTGGGTCCCTTCACACGAGTAGGAACGATCCGGCCCAGTTTCAACGTCCCTGACTCCACGGAACCACTCCCCATCGCCGCGTGCGAGCCTCGCATCCGGGTCAGCACGCGGCTGGCTGAACGGTGGCGGTCCGTGCCGCCATGGAGCCGCCGCCTGGCCATTACTTCGGCCGCCGCGGCGATGTTATGGATGGGCGCCAGCCGCCTGAAAATATCCGCGTCGGTGCGGGACGCACGCGACACCATGGCAGTACGGATCAGCCAGCGCGCCGCCGTTGAGTTTCAGGACGATTTCCGCTCGGGCCTGAGCCAGTGGACAGGGGCGCCGGGCTGGGCCAATAGCTGGTCCTACGACGGCACCGGGTTCGCGCGTCCCGGACATCTGGCGCTGCTTGCCGGTTCGCTGCCTATGGACGATTACCGGTTCGAGTTTATAGCGCAAATCGAGAAGAGAGCCCTGGGATGGGTCTATCGCGCTTCCGACCCTCACAACTATTACGCCATGAAGCTGGTGCAATCGAAGCATGGTGCTGGAGCGGTCTACTCGATCGTGCACTACGCCGTCATCGACGGGCATCAGCGGCTCAAAGTAGAGTTACCGCTTCCCATCGCCGCATCGTCCAAAACCTTGATTCGCGTGCGCCAGGAGATCCGGGACGAGCAGTTCACGACCTACCTGGATGGCCAGCTGGTGGATACCTGGAGTGACGCGACCCTGAGGCGCGGTGGCATCGGGTTCTTCGCCGACCCCGGG
>JBGPKX010000442.1:0-3766 GCA_041486185.1 Bryobacteraceae bacterium
ATCTCGCAAATCGAGCGCATCTGTTCGCAGGGCCAACTTGATTTCCTGCGCTATCGCCCGGCCGTGAAGAATCCCCTCTTTTCCGATCCTTTCGATTGGATTAAAGATAACCTTGAGCTCCAGGACGACGAAAGCTACTGGAGGCAGTTTGATGTCGCCCAGTTTCACGAATCTTTTACGGTGCCGACTTACCATCTCGCATCCTGGTTCGACATCTTCCTCGGCGGCAGCTTACGCAATTTCATTGGAATGCGAAACGCCGCCGGGTCCCAGGAGGCGCGTCGCCGGCATCGCCTGACCATTGGTCCCTGGATGCACGGGCCTCGCACCGACTCCGAACCAGACGGGCAGAAGGCCGGGGAAGTGGACTTCGGGCCCGAGGCGCGCTGGGACTATAAGGGCGAAATGGCGCGGTGGTTCGATTACACGTTGAAACACAAGGCGAGCGCCTTCGAGAGCGAACCGGCAGTGCGGTATTTCGTTATGGGCCTGAACCGCTGGCGAACCGCCGACGACTGGCCGCCTCGTTCGGTTGTCTACAAGGAGCTCTACTTTGATGGGCGTCGAAGCGGTTCGGCCGCCTCGCTCAACGACGGAAGCCTCTCATGGACACCAGGCCAACCGAACGCTCCCTCGGCGCGGTTTGTCCATGATCCCGGCGAGCCGGTCGAGGCGGCCGGCGGAAATACACTGTATTCTCTAACCGCCCAGCGGCCGGGAGAGTCTTTGGGGTGGAACCAGTTGAATGCTGAGGCCGGCTCTCAGGACCAAAGGAAGATAGAAGGCCGGTGTTTGACCTTCAGCTCCGAACCTCTCGATGCCGATCTCGAAATCACCGGTCCGGTTCTGGCCCGGCTGTTCATATCGTCAACTGCCGTGGACACTGATTTCGTCGTGCGGCTTACGGACGTCTTCCCAGATGGCCGCTCGATGCTGGTCTGCGATGGGATCCAGCGCGCGCGTTACCGCGAGTCGAATTATCGCCCTTCGCTGCTCGATCCTGGCAAAGTCTACGAGTTGACGGTCGATCTGTGGGCTACCAGTTACTTATTCCGGCGCGGCCATCGGCTCCGCGCCGTGGTGAACGGCAGTAGTTTTCCACGCTTCGACGTGAACCCCGGGACGGGGGAGTCCGCGGCCACCGCGACCAGCATGGTCATTGCGGAAAACACGGTTTACGTGGACCGCGAGCGACGGTCACATCTTGTGTTGCCTCTCAACCAAGACTAGTCCGCAGGCGACATATGCGTTTCATCGATTGGGTGATCGTGGCGCTCTATTGCGGCGCGCTGATCGTGGTGGCCTGGGCCTTTCACCGGCGAGCGGGCCGCAGCGTGGATGCATATTTCGTTGCCGATCGGAAGCTGCCCTGGTGGATCATCGGTCTGTCAGACACCGCAGCTTACACCGGAGGGGGCCAGGCGTTCCTGATGGTGTTCTTCCTCGGGGGATTCAGCGGATTCTGGCTCATGGGCTGGGTCAGTTGGGTGCTTTGGATGCCTCTGGTGGCTGTGGTCTGGGCCAAAATGTGGCGCCGGCTGGGCGTAGTTACTACGGGCGAGTTTATCGAGCGGCGCTACGGAGGACGCATCGCGCGCGTCTTTCGCAATGTCTTTGCGGTCTACGCTTGTACCGCTTGGGGTCTGACGCTGCTCGCCTATGGAGCGGCGTGGATGGCAGTCTCTCTCGGACCGCTGCTGGGTTGGCCGGGCGGACGCGTGCTGCTGGTCTTCGGCGCCATCACCCTGGCCTATACCCTGGTCTCCGGCCTCTTTGGGGTGGCGTACAACGATGCGCTGCAGTTTATCCTGGTGGTGGCGGGCAATGGCATCTTCGGGGTGATGCTGCTTGCGAGATCAGGCGGCCTGGGGCACGCGTGGGATCAAATCATTGCTTTGCGCGGGCAAGATTTCTTGAACCCGAGTCCCATGGCAGGGAACATCGGCCCGATTTCACTCGTCGCCCTGTGCCTGCAAGGGCTGTTCTTTGCTGGATCTCCATATGCCGGCGAGGGCTGGACGGCCCAGCGCTACATGGCGGCCAAGAACGAATTCCATGCCGTCATGGGGCAAGTGCTCAACGGCGTTCTGGCGCTGGTCGTGCGGTTGATTCCGTTTATCCTCGTCGGATTGGCCGCGGCAGCGCTCTTCAAGCCGTCGTCTGTCGCGGTGCCCGCTGAGCTTTGGGCGCAGTTGGTGCGGAAGTATGCGCCGCCCGGGCTGTTCGGACTGCTGCTCGTCGCCGCGCTCGCCGGGTACATGGGATCCATCTCCGCTTTCATGAATTGGGCTGCCGGCTATCTGGTGAATGATTTGTACCGCCTCAGCCTGCGACCCAGCGCCTCGGCGCGCGAATATCTGCTGGTGAGCCGGTTGTGCTCAGCGCTGATGCTGGTGATTGCCGTGATATGGGCCTGGTCCATTGATCCCAAGCAACTCGATCGCTGGGTGCTGTTCATCAACTCGGCGTTGGTTGTTTTTCCGTTGCCGCTCGCGTGGTTGAAGTGGTTCTGGTGGAGGACGAACGTTTTCGGCGAGATGGTTGGCGTCCTGGGAGCGTTCCCTGCCGGTTACACGGTTTGGTTCGGCTCCGATGCGGTCATTCCAAGCGCGGTGCGGGCCTGGGTTCACCGGATCTCTGGGCTAAACCTGGACGGTGTCGTGCCGGCCTTTGGCGACCTCAACCGGTTCCCCTTCTGGGCGGGTTTCACCATTATTTTCGGGCTGGGCTGGATCGCGATCCTAACCGCGACCCTTGTGACGCGCCCCGAATCCATGGATGTTCTGCGCAAGTTCTACCGCGATGTCCGGCCCATCGGATTCTGGGGCCCGGTCGAGGCCGAGCTTCCAGCGGAAGAGCGCAAGGCGATTAGCGCACGCGCCCGGGCGGAAGTCATGGCTTGCTGCTGGGGTGTGTTCTGCTATTTTTCGATGGTGCTGGCTACCTTCTCAGCCATGGGCGGCCATTTCCCGCTTGCAGTTCTATCAGGCATATTGTCCCTGGTGACAGGGGCGGTGTTCATACGGTCATTGGTGCGGCCGGACACGCGCGGGTCCGAGCAATCAGCACGTTCAGCCTGCTGAACACTTCGTTGCGGGCTGTTTTGAGCCGCCATATGATAGCGTCTGCCATCGCAATGGATCGTCACCTGATTACGTTACTGTTTCTTCTGGCCTCGGTAGTGTACGGCGGGCCAACGCCCCGAAGCTGGTTACCGGAGCCGAAAACGCTTTCCGCCGCTGTGACCGACGGCGATCCGCAAACTTACGAACTGCTCTGCACGACCGCGCACAGCGACCCATGCGACATCGGCCTGGAGTGGGATTCAGCTCAGCCCGTAGGCGAGCTGGTCATCGACTTTGCAACGCTCGGCGGGCGCGCTTACGAGCCATCAACGGCAGGCCAGAGACTCGAATACTGGACCGGATCGGCATGGCGTGCGGTTCCCGCGGCGATTGAGATCGATTACCGGAAGCGGAACGAGTTGGCGCTGTTACAGGATAGCGGCACCGCGCGCTGGACATATCGATTCGCTCCGGTTCGCACGACGCGCCTGCGGGTTTTGTTCACGCAGCCCGCAAATCTCGATCCGGGACATCGCTGCTACGCTGTGCGAGAGCTTCACGCGACTGGCGGCAGTACGGAGTGGGGCGCCCCCGGATTCCGCGTGCTCGGGGCACTCGCGGGGAAGCCGGCGTGGCTCGAGCCGGGCGCAAACCTGGCCGTTACTGAGGCTGGAGCGGAATTTTCATTCGGGAAAACGGCG
>JBGPKX010000443.1:0-3706 GCA_041486185.1 Bryobacteraceae bacterium
CTCAGAGCCGGAGCCCATGGTGTAACTCACCGTGCCGAAGTAGGTGACCAGGTTATCAACTCGGATTCCGTCCTTGGATTCCAGCCACCGCCGCGGCGTCCCTCCGGCCAGCCAGAGCGTATCGCCGTCCTCCAGCGCGAGCATGTCGCGCAAGCGGTTTACGAACCGGGCTTCATCGGGAATTTTGTAAAATGGGCCGCTGCCAAAGCGCCACTGGTGATACTCCTCGGTAAAGGCGTTGACGTCGGGATAGAGGCATGCGACGAAATTGTCGTAAATGCCGCGAATGGCTGCGGGAATCTCGTGCCGTTTCAAGTAAACCAGGATGGGGTTTTGCAGGTTCGCCTGGAAAACCATGCCGCCCTGGCTGAACCAGAATTTTTCATCTGTGAGGCCGTGGACGTTCAAGCCCATACCGCTGGTGAGCGTCTGATTGTCTTCCCAATCGTCCAGCACCCAGTCGGCAAAGCCTTCCTGCGCACCGAACACACCCAGATTCAGGAGAATCATGGGGCCATAAAGGCCTTCACGGTCCGCTGACAACCGGAACAAGGGGCGAATCTCGGGATGACCGTAGCGCGTGTAGTACGCGGTTCTCGCTGGCCCGAACAGTCGGAGGCGCCGGAATGGTTCCACTGGAACGTACGGTTCGTAAGTTCCATCGCGCATGCGCGCCACCGGCGACGTCTGCGCCGCACCAATCACGGCTTCGCGCAGGTCACGCTTGTACTCATCTGCCTCGCGCGCTACGCGTTCAGCGTCGCTATGATGCAGGTCCTTCAACGCCTGTGCCGTGCGATCCACGCCCGCCCAGGCATAGGCATTGATGGCGAACCAGTTGGCCCAGTCGGAATTGTCTTCGAGCTGCGACGCCGGAAGCAGTCCGTAATCTCTCGCGTGCTCTCCGTTGCGCTCGGTCTTCTGCGTCGTGCGGCGCTGCTCTGCAATCCAGTCCACAGCCTTCTTCATGTGGGGCCAGGCATGGTCAAACCAGTTTCGATCCCTTGTGTAAAGATAATGCTCGGCCAGGGTCCACAATACGGTCCCATGATCCAGTCCGTAATTGTGCGCGGTGTAGTCGTAAACCTCGTCGACTTTGGCGCCGTGGAAGATGGCGTCCGGTGGGCCGCGGTGCAGCCCGGGAAAATTGCGCGAGCCCTGCAATTTGAGCAAGGTCTCCAGATATTCTTCAGCGGTCCTCGGCGCGCCCAGAGTATCCAGAAGCAGAATCTGGAAGCAGGCCTCGTTTGCGAAGACATCGTAGAAGTAGCTGGCCGCGGGCACCATGTAGAGTCCGCTTTTCGTATCTTTGGTTGTGCTGATATGGATGTGTGCAATGAGCGAGCGTAGAAGATCGTTGAACTTCGGTTCGGGGACGGTGAAGCGGACGGCGGGCTGCACGATTGATTTCCAATAAGCGATTACGCGGGTGCGTTGCGAATCATAGTCGAGCCGCTCGAGTTCCGCCGCCCATTGGCCTTCAACATCAGAAACGAAGGGCAGTTTGAGCACCAGATTGTTGACCCCGCCCGGCGGCACCGGAAACGAGAGGTGCACGGCCTCCCCGCGCGTCGTGAGCCATCGCCCGTCGGTCGAACTCAAGACGGCCCGCAGCCGGGGCTTCTCATAATTCCCGTGAGCATCGGCCACCGCCTCAACACGATTCTGCGTGATCGAGAGTTGCTCGCCCGGATCCAGACTCAGCCAAAGGTGCGCAAGGCGCTCCGATCCGGTTGGATTCTCCGCCGTCAACTTCATCAGCAAGGCGGCCGGCGTTTCTTCGCTGCGCCCGGCATCTTCGGGAGACAACGGGCCGCTCAAGGGTGTGGCGAACGCCTCCTCGGTATATTTCAAGCCTTCATTCTCCCAGCGTTGGGTCACCACGGGCAGGTAGCCATCGAGCTTGGAGACTGAGCATCGCCGGTCGTCACGATAATATGGCGTCTCCCCGGTACCGATCTTCCAGAGAATGCGATCGCCCTCCCACTGCAAGCGGGCGAGCTCTTTGCCCTTGGCCTTGGTGCCGTGTTTGCTGATGAAGACATTGCCACCATACTCAAAGGCGAACTTCTGCCAACTTGAGTCCGCCGCCAGCGGAAGATAAACCCGGCCGCCATTCTCTCGCTGCCACGGATCGAGCGCCGGGATTTCGCGCGAGGCTTTCTCATAGGTCTGCTCCGGCTCGAGAGGAATCAGTTGCCGGACGCGCTGCTGACGCGCCACGGTATGTGTACTGCCTGGGGCTCGGGCATCGGTCACGTACGCGTGGAACGCCGGGATGTCGATGGGACCGTGCTTCAAGTCAGCGGCACTAAAAGAAAATGTTCGGGCTGAATTACCCTGAGCTGTGGCGGCGCTGGCTTTGACGGTGACGATGGTCACGTCTTGAGAACCGGCCGGGGCCGGATCCGCCACTGTTAGATCGAGAGTCAGTCCTTTCGGCTGGCCCCCTGTGCGAAGACGCCAGCGGCTCGGGCTCTCGAATGTATCACCGGATTGGAATCCCCAGGGTTGCGCGGAACGCAGGAGACCATTGAAGACCTCGACAGATCCGGTCCATGCCGCGTCGGTTTCCCCGCGTCCAAGCTCCACCCGCACACTCAGCGGCGCCTGCCTGGTTTCCGAGAAAACCTGCAAGGAAGACGCCGCCGGCGCGCCGGCTTTCGAGACTAAGCGAATCTTGAGCGTTCTGCGATAGCGCGTGCCTGGCAGATTCTTCGCCAGAGGATTTTCGCCTTCGAGAAGTGGCTGGAACGTATAGGTGCACTCCGGGCCGTGGCACTCCCGGGAGCTCTGCGCAACAAGCCATTTGCCTTGCCAGAGGTCGTCAACGGGATCTTCCATGGTGGGCATTCGCGGCGGCGGATACGGCCAATTACGGAACCAGTACTCGATCCTCGCGTCAGGGGGTGGCGCCGAGTTGTAGCGCACCCGAAGCTCACGCACATCACGCTCGTCGTCCCACTCCACCACGTCCGCCCGCATGTCACCGGTCACGTACGTGTTCGTCCGGCCAAAAGGCGCGAGGTCAAGATATTCTGCCGCCGGGGCCTGCGAAGGAGCGGCGATCAGGGTCAGTGCGAAGAGAGCAGCATTTGGGTACCGCATGAAAGTCAGAATGAGATTATCGCAGCGGGCGCTGTCCGTCAACGCCGCGCCCAGTCTTGGCACAATAGAATTTCATGAAAGCTCTGGTATACACCGCGCCGCGACGCCTCGAGATGCTCGAACTCGCTGACCCGATCCCCAAGGACGGCGAAGTCCTGGTGCGAGTACGCGCGGCCGGCGTCTGTGGCTCAGACCTGCACGGCTTCCTCGGCCGGAGCAAGAAGCGCGTGCCGCCGCTGATTTTGGGTCATGGCGAAGTACCTTAGGCAGGCTCTCTGCAACATCCCCCTCCAGCCCAGAAGGCACGCGCGGCTGGCCGCACCAAGGACAACACCGCGGAACCCGCAGTTCGACAGAAAAGACACAAGGCGTGCAACGAGACGCTTCAGCTCATCGCGGGCCGATAGGGGTGGGTTGGCCGCACCTGTACTCAGGTTACTAAACGCGGGAAGGCAGGCCCGCCCCAAGATGCTCTGCAGCGACGGCTGCACTCGTAGCCTTTGGCCACATTTGCAACCGCACGAACGGCTCTGAGATTGACGCGGGCGCAGCGCGTGCCTCAGTCGGGGGCCGGTCTTCTGCCCCGAAGCAACGCGAG
>JBGPKX010000444.1:0-3655 GCA_041486185.1 Bryobacteraceae bacterium
AGCGAACGCGTCCAGTGGCCGCCGTCCAAGCCTGCCAGCGAGACCACCTCTTCGCCCTTGCCCACGGTCTGGTTTTTGGCGTCATATTTGTAGCGCTTGATTGACGTCACTTCGCCGACGTACAGGTAATCCTTCCAGAACGCAAGCCCATACGGCCGTTCGAGGCCCTCGATCAGCTTCTTGCGGTGCTCGGGCTTGAAATTCTTGGCCCCGTCTTCGAATACATAGACCGAGCCGTTCTTCACGCTGTCCGACACTAGCAGCTCGCCCGCCGGTCCCAGCGCCATAAAACGCGGCTGCTCGAATCCTTCGGCATAGATATCCACCTGGAATCCGGCAGGCAGCTTGAGGTCGGCGCCTTCGGGACGCCCGACAACGTGCGGGCCGTTATCCGCGGAAGGCGTGGCAAACGGCGGCGGCAACTTCACATCTTTCGAATCCCGGGCGAGTGCGAAGGCAAGCGCGAGCAAAGCGGTGGCCGGCAGGAAGGCTCTCAGTTTCATACCTCACTAGTGTACGGGAGTCGGGGGAGGTTTATCATAGGGGACATCGTGGCCAAACATTTTCTTTGCAGTCTGATTCTTTTCCTCTCAGTGCCGGCCTTCTCGGCCGACGATCTCGCCGAGCGCGCACGCCGCATCCAGTCTGAGGTCATCGGGATCGATAGCCATATCGATACGATGCAGCGTGTGCTGATCGAACATGTCGATATTAGCAAGCGCCTGTCCGATGGCCAGGCGGATCTGGTTCGCTTGCAGGAAGGCGGCATGCACGCGCCCTTCTTCGCGCTCTGGGTGCCCATGTACTACAAAGGCTCCGAAGCCGTGCGCCGCACGCTCGACATGCGCGACGCCATGCAGGGCATCTTCGACCGCTATCCCGACCGGATCGAGCTGGCCACCAGCGCCTCCGATATCGAGCGCATCGTGCGGGCACACAAGATCGCGGCAGTGCTGACACTCGAGGGCGGCCACCAGATCGCTGACGATCTCGCGGTGCTGCGCATGTACCAGCGCATGGGCATCCGCTCCATGACGCTCACGCATTTCCGCGATAACAACTGGGCCGACTCGTCCACCGATAAGCCCAAGCACAACGGCCTCACCGATTTCGGCAAAGAGGTGGTGCGCGAGATGAACCGGATCGGCATCATCGTCGACATCTCGCACGTCTCCGACAAAGCTTTTTACGACGCATTGGCCGTCACCACCAAACCGGTGATCGCCTCGCACTCATCCTGCCGGGCTCTCTCTGAGTTCCCGCGTAATATGACCGACGACATGTTCCTGGCGCTCGCGCGCAATGGCGGCGTGGTGGGTATCAATTTCGGGGGCGGCTTCCTGAATCAGAAGGAAGCGGAAAACGACATGCGGAATATCAACGCCATCGGTGGCGCCGAGCCCAACCTCACCGGCAAGGAGCTCGACGACTATCACGCCCAAATGCACATGAAGAACGACTGGGCGCATCCGCGGAAAAGCATGGCGTCGCTGGATGACGTGGTGGCCCATATCGATCGCGTGGTGAAGGTCGCGGGCATCGATCACGTCGGCATCGGCAGCGATTTCGACGGGATCTCCGACGCGCCGCAAGGCCTGGAGGACGAATCGAAAATGCCCGCGCTCACCGCGGCCCTGTTGAAGCACGGCTACACCGAGGCGGACATCAAGAAGATCATGGGCGGAAATTTCCTGCGCGTGATGCGCACGGTGGTCGGGAAATGAGAGCGCTGTTGCTGCTGGCGGCGCTGCCTCTGGCCGCTCAAGAGCGCGCTGTCGATCCGACGTTTCTGCACCGCTATCTGCCGGAAGTGCGCGAGCAACGGTCGGATGTGACCACGGCCACCTGCCACTACAAACCGCTGTTCGGCGCTGGAGACTCGCAATCCAGAGTGCCGCGCGGCATCGCTCGATTCGGAGAAATCACCGTCGATCCAAACGGACAGTGCCAGCCGGTCAACTACGCTTCGGAAGAACAGGCACTAGTGGTTGTTGCCGGGAGCGGCACGCTGGGCTATGAAATGACCCAAGTACCGCTCCGCAAACACGATTTCTTCTATCTGCCGCCCGGCGCCGGGCACTCGCTCGCCAGCGGGCCTGGCGAGGCTCTGCGCGTGATCGTGATGGGCTTCAAAATTGCTGCCGGCGCGCGCGTGTCGCCGCCCCCGAAGCCACCAATCGCCAATATCGACGACGTCAAATGGCAAACCGTCTCCGGCCATCCGGATTCGGTGCTCTATCAGCTTCTGATGGGAGACACCACAAGCACGCGCGACAAGATCGCCACCGGCCACGTGCTCACCAGCCTGTTCATTATGGAGTTTGCAGCCGGCGGAACGAATTTTCCGCACCATCACGATCAGGCAGAGGAGATCTATCTGGTGCTCGATGGCTCGGGCGATATGGTGGCCGACGGAGGCATGGACGGCGTCGAAGGCCGCCACCCGGCGCGCACCGGTGATGCGTATTTTTTCCGGCTGAACTGCACGGTTGGCTTTTACGCATCTAAGGACCCATCGTCCAAAGCGCGCATTCTGGCGGTCCGTTCACGCTACCCATTTTCGAAAGAAATCGACTAACGGCGTGCCGCAAAGGCAGCGTGAGCATAACCGCTCCCTACGGTCGGGGCTCGGCAGCCTGATACTGAGCCGCGCGCGGAGCAAGCGGTTTCGCCCATGCTACCGAATCCAGGCGACGAGCCATTAGCTGAACTTCCACACCCGCTCCACGGTCCGGCTCAGCATCCAGCTCTTGTCGTCTTCGTTCAGGAATTTCATTTCATCGCGCACTATGGCAAGCGCCTTGGCGTACCCGCAATGCGCCTCGACAATCGGCCAGTCCGTTCCCCACATGAGACGCTGCGGACCGAACACGCCGTAGAGCCGCTTCACTTGCGCCTGCGCGTCGGGATAAGGATACGGCTGTTTCGAGACCGACCAAGTGTGCGACACCTTCACAAATACGCGCGGGTATCGCGCCAGTGCCAACAGCTTCTTCAACTCTTCCGGCTGGTCTGCCGGACAATCCGCCATGTGATCGATGACCACGGTGAGATCGGGGAATCTGTCTACCAGCGCCGCAATGTCTGGCATGCGGCCAACGTCCGTCAGAATGGTCATCGGAACTTTCAGATCGCGGCAGCGCTTCCACAGCGGCGGCATCAGCGGCCCACGAATCCAATCCCCCGTTGCGTCGCCGGCTGGACTCAGCCGCACACCCTGGAAGCCCTGCTCTTCCACCAGCCGCGATAGATCGTCCGGCGCCTGCGGGCTCTGTGGATTCACGCGCGCCACGCCGCGAAAATATTGCGGATACCGGCGCAGCACATCCGCCGCATAGCTGTTGTCCCAGCGATAGTGGATCACCTGAATGATCACCGTGCGCGCGACGCCGTTGGCTCGCATCAGATCCAGCAGCATCTCAGGCGTCGCGTCTTTCTCCGGCGGCCGCGCGGTCTCCTTCGCCCAGGGATATCGCGGGTCGCGCTTCCACACGTGCACGTGCGGATCGATGATGGGGTACTTGCGCATGGCGGGGGCGGCAAGCGCGACCATGGCCTGGCGGCGAGTCAGCATAAGCATGCGTAATTATTTTCCCTCAAGGTTAGAATGAGTGTTGCTCCGGAACCTTACGAATTTCCTGGTCGCCATCGGCCC
>JBGPKX010000445.1:0-3643 GCA_041486185.1 Bryobacteraceae bacterium
ATCTTCTGTCCCGAGTATGCAGATTCCCGCGCCATGATGCACGTCATAGTGCTCTCCGCCACCGTCATCCCGTGATTGATGTACGGACCCTGCCCGCGAATGCTCTTCACCATGTCGATGTGCTCCTGCACGTAGGGATCGATTCCCTTCGTCCCCATGTCCTTGCAGTTGGTGCGCCCCTTCGACCCGACGACCAGCTCGGAAATATTCGTGAGAAGCCCGCGCGGGTACTGCCGGCAGTAGCTCGACATGTGCACGCCATTCGCGTAAACGAAATCCGCGCTGATGTGGTCGAAAATGTTGCCGTAGATTTCCTCGCGAGGCCGCCAGGCCGCGCCGCCCGTGGCCACGACTTCCACCGGATGCCCGCCCATTACCCAGTTGATCACGTCGATATTGTGCAGGTGCTGCTCGACAACCTGGTCGCCACAGATCCACACGAACGAGTACCAGGCGCGGTGCTGCCAGGTCATGTCCTTCCAGTTCGAGTCGCGCTCCTTCTGCTGGATGACCGGCGTGCCCACCCAGTAGGCATATGTCGCCACCACGTCGCCGATCGCGCCGTCCTTGATGCGCTGAATGGTCTCGACGTACTCCCTCTGCGAGCGCCGCTGCGCGCCTGACATCACCGTGAGCTTCAGCTCTTCCGATTTCTTGGCCGCCGCCATGAACCGCCGCACGTTCACCGGATCGGTGCCGAACGGCTTCTCGCAAAAGACGTGCTTCTTGGCCTCCACCGCCGCCTCGAAATGCATCGGCCGGTAACCGGGCGGCGTGCACAGCATCACGATATCGATATCCGACGCGAGCACTTTCTTGTACGCGTCGAAACCCACGAAGTGGTGCTCGGGATCGACTTTGACCTTCTCCGCCACGCCTGAGTATTTCGAATTACGGATTTTGTCGAGCGATTCCTCGAGATGGTCCTCGAAAATGTCGCCCAGAGCCACCAGTTCGACGTTTTCGCTGCCGTGCAGAAGCTGCTGCGCGGCTTCCGTCCCGCGCCCGCCGCACCCAACCAGCCCGGCTTTCAGCTTTTCATTGCCCGCGCCGCGCACCAACTCCGGTTTGACGATGGTGAACGCGGCAGCGCCGGCCGTCGCGCCCGTGGATTTCTTTATGAATGACCTTCGCGAAAGTTCGTTGGAGCTTTCCATGACCTGCCTCGCAATCGAAGTGATTGTATCGTAATGCGGACCGCGCCCTCGGTCTGCCAGCTCATGGACGGCGGAAGCGCGCGGATTGCCGCTCGTGGGCGACCCAGCGGCGCGTCAAAAGCATCACCGGACTCGGCGGCTCTGTCACTGCGACCCGGCCCACAATTTGCGCGCGGCCGTCAACATTTTCGGGGGTATTTGGGAATGTTTGGCTGGGAGGCAGGGATTCGAACCCCGATACGCAGATCCAGAGTCTGCAGTCTTACCGTTAGACGACCTCCCAGAAGTCCTCATTTTAGCATCGGCGAGAAGGTTTCCAGAGGGCGGTCGACTGGCCGAGTAGCTGGCGTTTGAGAGTTTAGCCCTGTCCTGCGCCAACGCCAATCGAGTACTGCGTGAGGCCGGAACGGCATAGGTACTCAAGTAGCAGGATCATTTTGTGTTCCTGGTCCTGGCCTTGCAGAGAACCCGCGCCGCAACGGCATCCGGGTGTATTGCGCCGGCTGCGCTCGAATTGCGTGATGGCTTCCGCTAATTGCGTCCGGCTGCAGCGGCAACGGCCGCCACTTTCGAGGATGCACGAACCCAGGAACTCAGCGATGTATTGCAACTCATCGGTTGCCAGACCTTGTAGAAAGCGTCTCGTGGCACGCTTCTGCAAATCGTCTACGCACAGGCTCAACGCCCGGACTAAGGCAGACTTCTTCGCTGTAGCCGGCAAGAGCAGGACTCCTGTTTTGTATAAATGATCACCGTGTAGTTGTAATTATTACGAAAACATGAACCCCGCGCAAGGGGGACGTAACGGCAGGGGCTATCACGCGCCAGTCGGCCGTCCGGCCGAAACCGCGTACTTGGCGGCAATCGTTAGGCTTAGACGCGTTCCCGCCTGAGGTCCGAAATAAGGTCCAAGACCAGCGTTTCAATCTGATCGCGGACCTGGGCATAGACCAGTTCGGATTGGCCGATCGGGTCGCGAACCGCCCAGGCGACGACCGGGACGCTGATGCCGTCGGGAAGGCGGAAGCCGCTCATGTTGACGATGAAATCGAGGTCGGCGGCTTGATCCAGGCGCAGCGGCTTTGAATATTGGCTTGAAATGTCGATATTCTTCTCCGCCATCGAGCGGATGGTCTCATCCACCACGATTCCGGCCGGCGTCAGCCCGGCGCTCTCGGCCACGAGCACGTCACTGCCATGGTGGGCCGCGAAGCCTTCAGCCATCTGGCTACGGCAGCAGTTGCCCAGGCAGACAAAAAGCACTCTTTTCTTTTTCGCAGAGGTCACAATTTCGAAACGAAGAGTTCGTGGACCCTGGAATCCGAGCTGAGCTCGGGGTGAAAAGTGGCTACCAGGTGGCGGCCCTGCTCCACAAGGACTGGGTCGCCCTGGTAAGTGGCCAGTACGCGGGCACTTGGAGCTATGCGGCGAATGATGGGTGCGCGAATGAAGACGGCTTCCAGATCGCCGGTGTGCGTCCTTTGCGCGAAGTCGGGTTCGGGCGTGAGCTGCGCTACGCGGCTGTCGATCTGGCGGCCATATGCGTTGCGCTCGACCGTCAGGTCCATTAGCCCCAGGCTTTGTTGAGCCGGATGGGTCACTTCCGACGCCAGTAAGATGGCGCCGGCGCAGGTGCCGAAGATGGGGCGCGTGCGGCCGAACTCCATGAGTGGCTCGACCATTCGCTCGGCGTTCAGCAGCTTCAGCATGGTCGTGCTCTCGCCTCCGGGGATCACCAGACCATCGAGATCCTTGAGGTCGGAGGCGGTGCGGGCGAGCACGGGCTCGGCGCCGGCGCGGGACAAAGCTCGGCTGTGCGCCTCGAAATCGCCCTGCAACGCCAGCACCCCGACCTTCTTCATTACCAGCCTCTGGTTTGCAGCAGCTCCGATTCCTGCAACTTCGAAATGTCGATGCCGTGCATACCAATCCCCAGCTCTTCACTGGCTTCCAGCAGCTTTTGCGGATCGTTGAAATACGTGGCGGCTTTCACGATGGCCCTCGCCCGGGCTTCGGGATCCTGCGACTTGAAAATACCCGAACCCACGAACACGGCTTGGGCGCCGAGTTGCATCACCAGCGCGGCATCGGCCGGGGTGGCAATCCCGCCCGCCGAAAAGTTGGGCACCGGCAGCTTGCCGTGCTGCGCTACGTTCTCCACCAGCTCTAGCGGGGCCTGCAGCTTCTTGGATTCGGCTACGAGCTCTTCCTTGCCGAGCACCGTGAGCTGCTTCATCTCCTTCTGGATGGTGCGCATGTGACGCACGGCCTCGACGATATTACCCGAACCTGCCTCGCCCTTGGTGCGGATCATGGCCGCGCCTTCGGCGATACGGCGCAGTGCCTCGCCCAGGTTGCGCGCGCCGCAAACGAAGGGAACCTTGAAGGTGCGCTTATCGATGTGGTGCTCTTCGTCGGCGGGGGTGAGCACTTCGCTCTCGTCGACATAATCCACGCCCAGCGCTTCGAGAATGCGCGCTTCCATG
>JBGPKX010000446.1:0-3533 GCA_041486185.1 Bryobacteraceae bacterium
CGACGGGGAGAAGATTTACCAGATGTACTCGGATTCGGTGGCGATCAATAAGGATCTGACGGACAATATGTTCACGCTGCCGGCCAACATGAAAATCCTAAAGAAGCAGAAGTAGATGTTGGACAAGCATGCCTCCCTACATGGACGAAGGGCAGCCGAGAACGCCCCGTCCTACCTACATCGGTAAATCCATCTCCACCAGCAGGCCCGGATTTGCGTTACGCGCGCGCAATGCCCCTTTATGCAGCTCGATAGCCCGCCGCGCGATGGACAGGCCGAGTCCCACACCGCCGCTGCCCCGGTTGCGATCTCCTTCCACGCGATAGAACGGATCGAAAATACGGACGAGGGCTTCTTCGGGAACACCCGGCCCGTAGTCGCGCACCTGAATGCGGGCTGTGGCGCCGTTAGGCTGGAGACGGACCTCGACAGAGGTCTGCTGCGGAGCATAGTGAATGGCGTTTCGGATCACGTTCTCGGCGGCGCGCCGCAATAGCTCGGGATCACCCGCCACGGTCACCGGACCGGGTGCATCGAACACCAGCGAGGAACCGCGTGCGGACGCCTCGATGGAGCAATCGCTCACTACGCCGGCAAGCAGATCGTCCAACCGCACGGGCTGGGCGCGCAGCGCGTTCGGGTCCACCTCGGCGCGCGTCACTTGCAGCAGTTCCCCGACCAGCGCGTTCAGGCGGTCCGCTTCTCTCTGAATGCGATCGAGCGCGGCATCGCGGTTCTCTCCTGAGCGCGCCAGCTCTACCGCGACACCCAGCCGGGCCAGCGGCGAGCGCAGCTCGTGTGAGATGTCGAGCAGCAGCCGGCGCTCGGCGGCGACCAGGTTCTGAATACGCTCGGCCATCCGGTCGAACGTGCGCGCCAACTGACCCAGCTCATCGCGGCGCGTGGACCCCGTGCGGGCCGCAAAATCGCCCTGACCGAATCTCTCGAGCGCATGCTGAAGACCGCGCAGCGGCGATGTGAGATGGCGGGCCAGCAAATAACACAGCAGGACAACCAAGGCCAGCACCCAGAGTTGTCCGGTTGGGAAAATTTGGTCCGGCACAGACTCGCCCGCGATGGAGAGAATGAACCAGTAGCGCCCGTTCTCCGTTTTTCGGGCGATCACCGAGCGGTCCCGTCGGAAAAACACGTGCCGGCGGCCGGTGGCAATCAGCTCACTTCGGTCCTCGCCGGTCACGAGGTCGCGGCCGCGGGCGTCGGTGAGCATGGCGTCCGCCATGAAAATCTCCTTCATGCGCGCGAGATCCCAGCGGAGCGCCGCAACCCCGCCGGCCTCGTACGCTTCACTCGCCTCCCGCGCCTGAAATAGCATCGCGCGCGCCATAGGCGGCATGCGCATGGGGTCGTTGTAACTCATGACCGCAATGGCGCTGAAGCCCACAAAGGCAACCAGGACGGTCGCCAGAAACCACAGCAGAATCTTGGCGAATAGCGATCTCATGCGGTGCCTTCCGCCTGTTCCTCGGGAGTACGGCAGAACTGGTATCCGACGCCGCGGATGGTCTTGATGAGCGGGTGGCCGGTTTCGAGCTTCTTGCGCAGATGACTGACATGCATGTCAATTGAGCGATCGAAGGCGGTGGCTTTGCGATTGTAGAGATGCTCCATCAGATCGTCGCGGGAGAGCACGCGGCCGGCGGAACGCATCAGGAACTCCAGAATGTCGAACTCGAAGGTGGTCAATTCAATGGGCCGGCCGTTCACCGTCACCGCGCGCGTCCCCGGATCGATGCGCACGCCATTTATTTCGAGCGGACCTTCGCGCGACGCCGGCCCCTCCAACCTGCGGAGAATGGCACGTATGCGCGCCAGCAGTTCGCGGGGATTGAAAGGCTTCCCCAGATAGTCGTCGGCGCCCATCTCCAGGCCGGAAATGCGATCCGTGTCTTCGCCGCGTGCCGTGAGCATCAGGACGGGGACACGGCTCGCGGCGCGCAGCCGGCGCAGAATTTCGAAACCATCGAGTCCCGGCAACATGACATCGAGAATCACCAGATCGAAGCCGCCTTGGAGCGCACGGTCCAAGCCGCGCGTGCCCTCGAGCTGGCATTCCACCGAAAAACCCTCGCGCGTGAGAAGCTCAACCAGAAGTGAACACAGCTCCGCGTCGTCATCGATCAATAAGATCTTCACGGCTAAAATTTAGCACGCCCGGTATGCTTCGGAACGGCGATTTACATACATTTACAGGGCCGGCAGAACCTTCTGCAGCGGCTGCCGTTTACTTATTCAGGAGGCTAATTGAAGCCATATGAGAAACACATTACTCCGTTTTACAGGCGCGGCAGCGCTCGCGTCTGGCATGCTGTTTGCGCAGACCCAGGCGCCGCCGGATCAACCGCCAGCGCCCGGCCAACACCGGCAATGGCACCGAGGACGGATCTTCGACCGGATCGCCACGCAGTTGAACCTGACTGACAACCAGAAACAACAGTCAAAGGCGATCTTGCAGTCCGCGCGTGAATCCACGCAGCCCATCGGCCAGCAGCTTCGGCAGAACCGGCAGGCCCTGCACGACGCCATTAAAGCCGGCAAGCCGGATGCCGACATTGACCAGCTCGCCGCAAACACCGGCAGCCTAATGGGTCAGATGACCGCCATTCGTACGAAAGCCTTCGCCAGGATCTATGCTCTGCTGACGCCGGAGCAGCGGACCAAGGCGGATCAGCTAGGCGGCCGCGTCCGTGGTATGTTCATGGGTGGCCATGAGCACGGTCACGGAGCCGGCGCAGGCTCCTAAGCCCAGCCTGCAGCATGCCTGGTGGTTTTCGTTTGCGTTACGGCGAGTGCCAGTCGCACGTTCGCTGGCGCTCGCCGCGACCTTTTTCCTTCTTTCATTCCCGATTGGTGCGCAAAAACGCCGCGAGGCCATTCTGCGGCTGCGTGATGATGTTTCGACGGCCATGGCGCGCGTCAGCCTGAGCGAAAAGCAGGCTCAAAAACTGAGCCGCAGCCAGCAGACGCTGCTTCTCTCGGCGCAATCGGGCCGCACGCGCAAGATGACTACCAAGCGAGATCTCGATGGCGCGCTCAAGGAAATCGAAAAAGTCTTTCACGGCGGACCCTTTCAGCGGGAAGATCAGGAACTGGTCCGGCAGGATATCGATCAGCTCCGTTCCATCGAACGCAGCCAGCGGGCGCGCCGATATGCGGGGGGGCGTAACTACCTGCGTCAGGGGCAGTAGCCTCCCGAGCTCAAAAAATCCGTTGACCCACTCGCTGCCGAGAACGTAGCGGAGCGTCTCGGGCTGGGTTGAGACTCGTCTTGATCTTTGTGGCGGCCGCGCACCGGCACGAGTGCCGGCGCGGCAGGCTAGAGCCCGCGCCACAATGCTTCCGGAATATTCAACCAACCTGGAACTCGGGGACACTAGCGCCCGGTCGTGATAACCTTCACTGCATAGTGCCCTCGCCCGAACAGGAGCGCATGGACGCGCTCAGCGAAGCGATACTGCGCCTCATCCGGCGGCAGGATGAGGCCGACAAGCGTCTGGCGCGAATCGAAGCGGCTC
>JBGPKX010000447.1:0-3529 GCA_041486185.1 Bryobacteraceae bacterium
CTCGTTTGAATTTGTGAGAATGATCGCTCCGGTTTTACTCAGAGTTCTGACGAAGTTCCAATATTTGCGTCCAACCAGATTGTCAAAGATCTGTATGGCCACCGACGGACATCTTGCGATACCCGCGGCACCACAGGCCTCGAAACTCGTTTTGCCGGCCGCTCCCGCAAAAAGGCGCGTACGCAAACCGGCACCAAAATGAAAAAAATTCTTGAAAGAACTACCAGGAAGGCCGTATTCCGCCCGACGCGAAGGCTCACGCCAGGTTTTGTTACCTTTCCTTACAAGGATCTCTCCGTACTATAACACCGTCTCCGCATTCGGGCAACCCCTACCCGCTCCCATAATGCTGCGAGATCCAGATTTTCGGCGGCGTTGATCAGAATACCAGAAGCTGTGACCGTGTGCAACCGAACGGCAACGATTTTTATAGCGGAGGGGCTCCGGCCGACACGGTTCGCGGCATAATGGTCGCTGCTCCAATAAGATGCGCACTATCTACCTCCACGGATTCGCTTCCGGACCAGCCTCCAAAAAGGCCGCTTTCTTCCACGAACGCATGCCATCGCTCGAAATTCCCGACCTCGCCCGTGGTGATTTTGAGCACCTTTCCATAACCGGTCAGCTCGAAGTGATTGAAGAATTGGCCGCCGGAGAACCCGTTTCGCTCATGGGATCGAGCATGGGCGGCTACCTGGCGGCCCTTTGTGCCGCGCGGCACGCCGAGGTTAGCAAGGTCGTCCTGCTCGCGCCGGCATTCGGGTTCGCGCGGCGCTGGGCGGCGACCCCGGAAGCCGAAGCCTGGCGCAAGACCGGCTTTCTCGATGTCTATCATTATGGCGAGAAGCGCAAGTGCCGTCTCAGCTATGAGTTAATCGAGGATGCCTTGCGATATGAGGATTTCCCGGATTTCCAGCAGCCTGCCCTCATCTTCCACGGCATCCATGACGAAGTGGTTCCACCCGCGCTCTCGAGCCAGTTCGTGGCGACGCATCCAAACGCGCGACTCCGCCTCCTGGATTCAGATCATGAGCTGCTGAATGTCCTCGACGGCATCTGGCAGGAAGCCGGTCCCTTCCTGCTAACATGATTTCTTGCCTGACGCCCACTTCAACCGGTACCTCGGCATCCGTTTGGTGCGCAGTCATGCCGATGGCATGACCATCGAGTGCCGGCTGCGAAAAGAGCTGCTGAACTTTTCCGGCATACTGCACGGCGGCGTCACCGCCACGCTCGCCGACGTGGCCGTGGGACAGGCCCTGACAAAGCGGGGGCGCAAGTCGACCACGGTGGAATTGAAGATCAACTACCTGCGGCCCGTCACCGGCCGCAAAGTGACGGCGCGCTCGCATCTGCTGCGGACCGGCAAGACACTCTGCATCGCGCGTGTGGATGTGTTCGATGAAGACGGCAATCTGGCGGCGGTGGCGCTGGTTACGTACATGCTGCTTGAGAGCAGGTGTTAGGTGCCAGCTTCCAGGTGCCAGGTGTTTGGGGGGCGACGGTCGGATTACGTCTTCACCAAGCCGCAGAACGTAGCTGGGGATGCGGCGTAGCCGGGGAAGACTTCGCTTAGGTCGCGATTGCCCGGGTGAGTTTGGACCAGTTCGCCGAGGACGGTGCGGAAATCGGTGGTCAGGGCCAGGTCGCGGCCTTCGTAGAGCTGCGCGCCGGACAAGCCCGGCCACTGGCCATAGACTTTGCCGCCGCGCACATCGCCGCCCATCACGAACATCACATTGGCGTGGCCGTGATCGGTGCCGCGGTTGCCGTTTTCGCGCGCTGTGCGGCCGAATTCCGACATGGTCACGAGCGCCACATCCGACATGCGGTCGCCCAAATCCTGCCAGAATGCCGCGAGGCTCTGACCGAACTCGCCTAACCGCAGCGCCAGTTGCCCCTGCGACGGCCGCTGCCCGACTTCGTTGACATGATGGTCCCATCCGCCGATATCGGCGAACGCCACCTCCACGCCGACATCGGACTTGATCAGACGCGCGATCTGGCGCAGGCTTTCGGCAAAACGCCCCGCGGGATACTCGGCCGCCGGCTGGTACGGCTGCTTCTCGATGGACTGAAGGAGTTTCACGGCTTCGAACGTCTCGCGGCCGGTGCCGTTGAGCACGGTGTCTGTCGACTCCGCGTACATGGCCTGAAACGCTTTGGAGGCGCCGTCATTGCGTACCTGAAACGAATTCAAGTTTTCGATGGCCAGGGCATTGCTCCGTCCTCGCATGGCGCGCGGCAATACGGCGCCCATGGCTACAGCGCGGACCGGTGAAATCCGCCCCGGCCCGGGAGGCAGCGCGCGGTTGAGCCAGCCGTCATTCGTGGCCTTCAGGCCGGGCGTGCCGGATTCCATGTAGTCCTGCGCATCGAAATGCGAGCGCGTGGGATCGGGCGAGCCGGCGGCGTGCACGATGGCAAGATGCCGCGCTTCGTAGACAGGCTTGAGCGGCGCGAGCGCGGGATGCAGACCGAAGAAGCCATCCAGATCGACGGCGGAGTTTTCCTGGTCTCCGCTCGATGGGCGCGGAATTGCAATCGTGGGCCGCATCTCGTAATACCGCTTCTCGCCGTGTGGCACGACGATGTTCAGGCCATCCGCGGCGCCGCGCTGGAAAATAGCCACCAGAATCTTCTTACGCGGTCCGGGCGCATCCGCGGCATAGAGCGCACGCTTCAGCCAGACGGGCGCGGCGCCCACGCCCACCATGGCCAGACATGCGTTCCTCAAAAATATTCTGCGCGTCGACATGGCCTTTCACCTTCTCTGAAATTCGGGCGAGCCGAGTATCAGGCCGGCAATAATCAAGGGCTTCGGCACCGGCCGGGCCGGGAGCAAGCCGATGCGCGGCACGCCTTCTCGCTTAGTCCCGCCACGCTCGGCCTCGGCGCTTTCCTCCGGCGCGACCGAATCCGCCGGCGTTTTCAGCCCCGCGTCGATCGCCGCGCGCGTCTGATCCGCAAGGTCCAGCATCAGCACGCTCGCGACCTGGCCGGTGTCCGGCGCGTCGCCGAAGCGCTTGGCATCGACCTTGACGCCCGGAATCCGGTTGCCCGCAAGAGCGGTCGAGAAATTCATACGCGCGAGCAAAGCCGCCGAGTTCACCCAATCCCGGCCGGAACTGGTGTAGCCGGTCGGCTCCTGCTTGCGATAGAGCGGCTGGCCGAGCTGCGTGAGCTGCTGGCTGAGCGCGAAACTGAAGTCCACATCGGCATCCAGCGCGCGCACAGCGCTCGCCACCATCTCGAGCGGCGATTTCAGCTTAGCCCGGTACGCGCCCTGCGACCAGAATTCGGGAGCGCTCAGCATGGTCTCGATCACGGCGCGGAGATCGCCGTCTTTATCCATGAATGTCCGGGCCATCTTGTCGACCAGCGATGGCGGCGGGTCATCCGCGACGAATCGCATGGCCAGCTTCCTGGAGATAAAGCGGGCGGTGGAGGGATGATGCGCCAGGATGTCGAGAACCTTCAGGCCATCCTCCATGCCGCCGCCCGCGCGAATGCTGACGCCGAGTACGAC
>JBGPKX010000448.1:0-3426 GCA_041486185.1 Bryobacteraceae bacterium
ATCTTCGCGCGAAAGTTCCGGCCGCCGCCGCATCGCCAGAACTTTCATTCCCAACGCATGCCCTCGCGACGCTACTGCGCGGCCGACATCGCCGTACCCGTTGATGCCCAGGTTCTGGCCACGGATGGTAACGACGTCGAACGGCTCCCAGGCTCCGGCCATCTGGTTGCGGACAAGGCGCCGGAGATCCTTGGCGAAGAACAGTACGGCGCCAATTGCAAACTCGCCCAGCGCATCGCTGAAAACTCCCCGCGCGTTGGTCAGGGGAATGGGACTCTCCACCAACTCGGGGAAAAGCATGCCGTCAAGACCGGCGGAGAGCGAATGAACCCAGCGCACTCGTGGCGCCATCCGCCAGACGTGCTCCAGGACTTTCGCGTCCGCTTGCCCATTCAGAATGACATCGGCGCGGGGAGCGGCGCGTTCGAAAGCTTCCGGCGTCAGACCCACGGCGATGGTGGTCGTGTCCGGCAAGTCCTCGAGCATGGCCAGTTCCGGCGCGGCCGGGTCGGCCAAAACCAGAACTGTGCTATCGTCCATGAGGAGAAGACTGTAGCATGTTCGACCTGTCTCTGGAAGTATTGCGCGTGGTCGAAGAGGCGGCCATTGCTTCGGCGCGCACCATGGGCATGGGCGATCCACACACCGCGGACCACGCGGCGGTGGAGAGCATGCGCCGGTGCCTCGACACCATCGCGATTGACGGTACCATCGTGATTGGCGAGGGCGAGCGCGATTCGGCGCCGATGCTATACATCGGTGAGAAGGTAGGCTCGGCTAAGAGCGCGAACACCGCGCTCACGGTGGATATCGCCGTTGACCCACTCGAAGGAACCAACCTGTGCGCCACTGGCGCCGGCGGCGCCATCACCGTGCTCGCCGCATCCGAGCGCGGCGGCTTGTTGCACGCCCCCGACTGCTACATGGAGAAGATCATCGTCGGTCCCGCCGCCAAAGGCTGCGTCGACCTGGACGCACCGGTCAAACACAATCTCAAGGCGATTGCCCGGCGCCTCCAGCGCGGCGTGGACGATCTGGTCGTTGTGGTGCTCGACCGGCCGCGGCATCAGAAGCTGATGGCAGACATCCGCGAGGCGGGCGCGCGCATCCGCCTGATCGGCGACGGCGATCTCTCGGCCGGCATTGCAGCCGCGGTTTCCGGTACCGGTGTGCATGCGGTGATGGGCTCGGGAGGCGCACCGGAGGGTGTGCTGACCGCGGCGGCGCTGCGCTGCCTCAACGGCGAGATTCTTGGCCGGCTGGTGGTGAAAGACGAACACCAGCGCGAGCGCATGCAATCCATGGGCATTCACGATCCCGACAAGATCTACACCACCCAGGAACTGGCACCAGGCCACAACATCGTTTTTGCCGCGAGCGGCGTGACCGACGGCAACCTGCTGCAGGGCGTCCGCTTCTTTGGTGACGGCACGCGCACGCAATCGATCGTCATGACGCATTCTCCCGCGCGCGTGCGCTTCGTGGACACCGTGCATTTGGAGAACAAACCGGACGTAAAAGTACGATTCCGCTAAAGGGTAGCGCATCAGTTGCGCCATCAATGACTTAGCGGCAGGCGAACTTTTGGTCCCGGTGATTCGTACATGGAGGGAAAGGCACATCCATGAAGGCTAACCACTCCGAGCGAGGCGGCGTACTGGCCGGCATCCTCTTGGCATTCCTGATTCTCGCGGCTCTCGCCGTCGTTGGCGTGTTCATGGCCGGCATGTATCTCGCCGATAACATCCACGTCCAGAAGACCAGGACCGCCAAGGGCGAAACCGTTCAGGTGGAGACGCCCATCGGTTCCATGCGCGTGCAGCGGCATCAGAAGCTCGATCCCAAAGCGATCGGCGTGCCGGTCTATCCCGGGGCAGTGCGCCGGGACGAGAATGGCGCTGCCAGCATCGACTTCAGCTTCGATTCGGCGCACAAGGAGTTCACCATACTGGCCGCGCAATACTCGACGAACGACTCGATTGAGAAGGTAAGAGAGTACTATCACCACGAGTTGCCGCATTGGATTATCAGCGAGAAACGCCATGGCGGCGTGCAGATGGAATACACCGAAGACGGCTACAAACGGATTGTCGCCATCCACGAGCAGGACGGCGAAACCCGTATCGGACTTGCTTCTATAGGAGAGCCTGCGGCAAACTGAACGAGTAGGCCCTCGTTCACCGCATGCCTGAAATTTGCACCTGCGGCGCGCAACTGCCGCCCGATGCGCGCTTCTGCCACAAATGCGGCAAGCCGCAGCGCGAAGAGATCGTCGTCGAACCGGTGGAGGCGTTCGCGCCTCAGCCACCGCCGTTGGTAGAGGCGGCTCCGCTCCAGGCGCTCAACTTCCGAAACCCCATCGCCTTGCGCGTGGGATTGTTGGCCGCGGGTCTGCTCTGCTTATTGATGATGATTCCCGGCGTTAATTACGCCGCGGTGGTTTGGTAGCTGGGGGCGGGCTACTTCTCCGTGTGGATCTATAAGCGCCGAACCGGGCAGCGGCTGAATGTGCGCGGTGGCGCGCGCATGGGTTGGATCACCGGGGTGATCAGTTGCGCTCTGCTCACGTTGTTGTTCGCGTTTTTCATGCTGGCCATTCGGCAGATGGGTGGGCTGGACGCGATCAAAGACGGCCTCAAAGATTTCGCGTTTCAGCAAAGCAGCGTCGACGAAGCTCTCAAAATGCTTCAGGACCCCTCGAGGATGCTCCGGTCATTGATCGCCACGTTCATCATGCTGACACTTACCTGCACAGCCGGCGGCGCGTTAGGCGCCAAGATTCTGGGTAAAGACTAGAAATCCGAATCAGACTGCCATGATTGGCGCCACGATCTCGCACTACCGCATTCTGGAAAAGCTGGGCGGTGGCGGGATGGGAGTGGTCTACAAAGCCGAAGACACGCGCCTGGGGCGGCTGGTGGCTCTCAAATTCCTGTCCGAGAACCTGGCGCACGATCCTCAAGCTCTCGAACGGCTGAAGCGTGAGGCCCGAGCCGCTTCAGCGCTCAGCCATCCGCACATCTGCACCATTCACGACATCGATGAATCGGATGGCCAGCCCTTCATCGCCATGGAGTATCTGCCCGATCAGTCGGCGGTCGCGTTGAGCGCCAGCGCCTGAGCCGCGGAGTTGGCCACCTGCGCTACCTCGGTTCCGGCTCGCTGCCCAACGGCTATGATGTCGGCGCGAAGCTTGTGGAACCTGCGCTCACCCGCAGCCGCCATGGCGCACGCCGAGAGCCAGGGGTCGGAGGAGTGGATCAGATCGCGCATGGCCGATTCGGCGTCGCGAACCTCCAGGCCGAACAGATCGCGACCGCGCTCGGCCATGCCCTCGGAGCTATCCAGCAGCGGGAGCACGACGCGTTTCAGCGCCGGCTCGAGCACGGTATCTAGAAAATCGAGCGCGGCCAGAAACTGCTCGCG
>JBGPKX010000449.1:0-3358 GCA_041486185.1 Bryobacteraceae bacterium
CGTGGTGCTCCCACCGATCGTCTCTTTCTGCAACTCGCGCTCGAGACCCCAGCCGGCGTCATTGCCAACGATGATCACTAGCGGCAGCTTGTGGCGGACCGCGGTATCCATTTCCGCGAGATAGAAGCCCAGTGCTCCATCTCCGGTGATCACAGCCACGGGCTTTTCAGGATTTGCTAACTGCAGCGCGATTCCATTCGGCAGCGAAGATCCGATGGTTCCCAGCGGTCCGAGCCTCAGCCAGCCACCGGGTATGAGAGCCGGCAGCGATACACGGCCCCAATGCGCGAAATCGCCCCCATCCCATGCGTAGAGGATATCCGCCGGGAGCGCCCGCTTGAGCTCGCGATAGAAGCGAGCGGGATGCATCGGCGAAGCGCCATCCTCTGCGATATGCTCCACGGCCTGTTCCCACTGTGCTCTCAAGGTGCGCAGATGACCGAGCCACTCCGATGTATCTGTGCCACCCGGCCAAGCTGCGGTGAAGGCACGCAATGTCAGCCTGGCATCCGCGCGGATGGCCACATCCAGCTTGCGGTTCATGCCCAGCTCTTGCGCATAAATGTCCACTTGAATGAAACGGGCGTTGGCGGGAAAGACGCGCTCGCCACCCAGCGCCAGGCGATAGTCGAGGCGTTTCCCGACGACCAGAAACAGATCGGCCTCTTGATACGCCTTGAGCGCTGCCCGATTGAGCGCCGGATCGGCGTACCCCATGCACAGCGGGTGATTGTCGGGGATTACGCCGCGCGCCATGGTGATGGTGTAAACGGGGAGCGAACTTTTTTCGGCGAAATCGCGCAGCTCCGCCTCCGCGCCGGACCACCAGACACCGCTGCCGGCAATCACTACCGGGCGCTTAGCAGCCCGTAACATACCAAGCGCCCGGTCGATATCGGCGGTGTCCGGGCGAGGCGCCGAAATCTCGGGTGGTGCGAACGCCGCTGCCACGCCCGGATCATCTGCCGTGGCTGTAAACAGGTCGACAGGTATCGTGAGATGAACCGCGCCCCGCCGTCCCGAATTCGCTTCGGCATAGGCGCGCGCGAGATAAAACGGGATCTGTGCGGCGGTTGGCGGCTGCGCGGCCCATTTCACCACCGGCCGCGCGACCGAGACCTGGTCGATATCCTGAAAGCCTCCACGATCTCCCTGCGTTGAGGGGCGGCTTCCGCTCACCGCAATCAGCGGGCTGCCAGCCAGATGCGCCGTTGCGATCCCGGTGAGCGAATTGGTGTGCCCCGGTCCTCCGGTGACGAGCGAAATCGCGGGCCGCCGCGTGAGCCGAGCCCAGGCGTCGGCTGCATGGGTCACGCCCGATTCGTGGCGCATATCCACAATACGGATTCCTTCGCGTGCAGCCACCGCCAGCACTTCGTTCAGATGATCTCCCACCAGCGTGAAGATGTGCCGGATGCCTAACTGTGCGATGGTCCTGACGAACAACTCGGCGCCGGTTGGCATCGACTAGCGAGTCCCGCCTGCACACATCGCGAAGTTAGAGGGGCGGCCGTGGACAGTAATACTCAAACCGCCACGGCCTCCAGCGAAGCCTGAAACGCCCGCGGCCGGAAGAGAAACTCGACGATGTTGCCTTCATGCGGCTGCAGCCAGTCGAGCTTGATGGTGGGGATGGCGCCGATGTTCAAGCGGTCGATGTGCGGCGCATCGATCAACTTGCGCTGCCATTGCCCGTCCTGGGTGATGGCGCTCGCTACCAGCGTTTGACCTATTTTCTCGAGCATCTGTTCCTGGGGACAACGGACCACGCTCACGAATGGGAACATGTACTCGGTATTGGCAAGTTGGAGATCGGGTGAGTCGCAGTGAATTACGGTTGGCCGCAGGTAACCGCAGCGTTCTTTTTCGACCAGCCGGGGGCCGAATCGGGCGGTCATATCTTCCACGCCAGTCTCCCCGAGCCGGGCCTCGATCATGCCCCAAATTGCTTTGGCCGCGCCGGGCACCGTGAACGCCGCCAGGCTGCATGTGGGATCCTCGGGCGGCTTGGGCTCCACCGGTCCCAGACGTTCGGCCAGGGCCGCCGCGATTTCCTGCGTGTGGCGCGAGGCCCAAATGCCGGAGCAATTGATGCAGCCGCGCCCGCTGTTGAGAAACACGCTATTCACCATGACATCGAGGTACTTCTCCCACTGATCCACCACGTCGTCGCCCAGCAGGATTTTGCTGAACCCCGGCCCGTGTACCTGCACTCTGGTATCGCCCTTGTAGCGCTCGACCGTGGCCGTGCCGCCGAATATCATGCTGCGATGCGCCCGCCGGACCACTTCTGCGCCAATGTCACCGCCGCCCGGATAAATCGCGATGGCTTCTTTCGGCACACCCGCCTTGAGGAACGCCGCGGCCATGCGGTACGGTGTCCAGGGCTCCTGCGGCCCCGGCTTTAGCAGCAGCCCGACCTGCATTGGGATCACGGGCAGCCACAGCGTATGCACGCCGGGCGAGTTCGAGGGCAGCACCAGGCCCAGAACCGGCGCTTGCGCCTGGTAGCTGACCATCACCCCGCGAGACTCCCGGCCATAACCGCGCGTCAGAATTTCCGATGGGAGTCCGCGCGTCAGCGAGTCCAGAATCTGGTCCATGTTGGATAACACGAAATGATTCTTCGTCATGTTGGCCTTGCACATGTGTTCCGGCAAGCCGGTGCTGGCGGACTGATGACGGGCGAACTCGTCCGGCGTCTGCTCGCCATCGCCTATGATTAGAGCGTCGTTCAAATACAGATCCGCCGCCTTCTTCATCAGGCTGATCAGCTCCTGAATTGGAATCTCGGTAAGAACCTCGCGGGCACGCCGCGCCAGGCGCATGTCACGGCCCAGCAAGCCGGCGTTGGCCTGGCTGACTCGGGCCAGCGTCTCGCCGGTGATGAAATGTACGACGGTATCCTGATCGAGGCTGGTATAAGGCTGGCCCCAGCGCACGACGGGTAGATTCAGCATGCTCAGTAGACTCCCACGGTGGTTGTGCCGGCTAGCTGGCGGAACGGCCGCACGCCGCTGACACCATCCCAAGGATACGCGTCATAAGGCGCCTCCCGCTCCCCCTCATCCCTTTCCAGAAAACCAGGGATGAACGTCTCTCTAGTGAGAGTGGTCAGCCGGACCCGGCCGCTCTTGCCGTAGGGGACCACACGATCGCGGTCCTCGAAGGAAACCACTTCGATGACGGCGCGCGGCTGCGGCGCGTAGTAGGTGATCTTGTAGCCTTCTTCGGCGGTCACCGGTTTCGAGCAGGCTAGGCCCATGAGCGTGTTGCCGTAGGTGGGCGTCATGTAGACGCCTTCGCCAAGCAGCTCTTCGGTGGCGAACCGGGTGTACTGCGGCGTGAACTCGGTCCC
>JBGPKX010000450.1:0-3343 GCA_041486185.1 Bryobacteraceae bacterium
AGACGCATTCAAGAAGAAGTCGTTGGCGTCCAGTTTGTCGTTGCGGAAGAACTCATAAACACTGCCGTGGAAATCCTTGGTGCCGGACTTGGTCACCACATTGATCACACCGCCGGTCACCTGTCCGAACTCGGCGCTGAAGTTATTTCGCAGCACTTTGAATTCTTCCAGCGCATCGAGCGGCGGCGTCACTACGTTACCGGCATTAGAGCCGATATCCATATTGTTTTGGCCATCGATTAGCCACAGGTTCGAGTTGCTCTGGCTGCCGTTGATGGCCACGTTGGTGTCGCTGCCCAGGCCCGTCTCACCGCTCACACGCCCGTTCTCCGAGACCACGCCGGGCACCAGGTCCACGAGCTGGCTGAATACTCGCCCGTTCAGCGGCATGGCCTGCGTCTGCGCGGCGCCGATGAGATTGGAAACCTCGCCGGTTTCGGTCTGCAGTTGCACCGCCGTGGCGCTGACTTCCACGGATTCGCTGACCGCGCCGATCTCCAGCTTGATGGCGAAGTTCAGCCGGTCGTTGACGTCCAGCCGGATACCCGTGGCTGCATGCTTCTTGAAGCCGGCGGCTTCCACAGTCAGCGTGTAGTTCCCTACGGGAAGATTGTTCAGGAAGAATACGCCGGCCGAAGTGGACTGCGTAACGCGTGCGACACCGGTGCCAGTATTGGTTGCGGTGACGGTGGCGGTCGGGATCACAGACCCCGATGGGTCTGTAACCGTTCCCGAGATGTTCCCTGTGATTTCCTGCGCGTGAAGCGTGAATATGGCGAGCAATGCGATGACAATGCGAGTTCTTGTCTGACGTTTCATAATGCCCCTGTTTGGGGCAAGTATAACCCGCTTTGTTGCGGACTCGCAAGGCTACGAATTCAAATCGACACTGCAGAAGCCAGGGGACTCGGGCAGTTTCAGGAGGTTCTGAACAATTGCCCGCTTAAGCGGTCCGTGTAACTGATTGAGGAATGGTGGGCGCGCACGGACTCGAACCGTGGACCTCCTGCGTGTGAAGCAGGCGCTCTAACCAACTGAGCTACGCGCCCTTGTGGGAATGACACAGGCAGGGAATGCGTATTCCACGAGGCGAATTTAGTATTATAGCCTTAATGTCCCAGCGGGAAATCATGGAAGCCCCGCCGGTCGCATTCGCTTCTCCCGTCGCTTTTGCGAAACTGGCTGCGCTCGAGTCGGCGCTCGGATCGGCCATCCGCGGTAAGGCCGAAGTCGTGCGGCTATCGCTGGTCTGCCTGCTGGCGCGGGGGCATCTCCTCATCGAAGATGTGCCGGGCGTTGGAAAAACCACGCTGGCCCAGGCGCTGGCGCGTTCGGTGGATTGCGGCTTCCACCGGTTGCAGTTCACCAGCGACATGCTGCCCAGCGACGTCCTCGGTGTCACTATCTACAACGCGCATTCGGAAGCCTTCGAGTTCAAGCCCGGACCGATCTTCACCAATTTTCTGCTGGCCGACGAGATCAATCGCACCACGCCCAAGACGCAGTCCGCTCTTCTCGAAGCCATGAACGAGCGCCAGGTCACCATCGACGGCTGCTCGCACACGCTGCCCACGCCGTTCATGGTGGTCGCCACGCAGAACCCGGTGGAGCATCACGGCACTTATCCGTTGCCCGAATCGCAGCTCGATCGCTTTCTTATGCGGCTTCGTATCGGCTATCCGGATGCGGCCAGCGAGCGCGACATCCTGCGTAATTTCTCCGAACCCGGCGCGGCCATCGAGCGCGTGCTTTCCGCGGAAGACATCCTGCAGCTTCAAGCCATGGTGCACCGCGTGACGGTGGATGAATCGCTGGTCGACTACATGCTGGCCATCGTCGAGAAGACGCGCGCGCACGATTCGCTGGCACTAGGCGTTAGCCCGCGCGGCTCACAGGCGCTTTTTCGCGCGGCGCAGGCCCTGGCGCTAGTGGAGGGCCGCGATTACGCCATTCCCGACGACCTTAAGCGGCTGGCGGGCCCGATCTTCGCGCACCGCGTAGTAGTGAATGCGCGCGCGGCCCTAGCGCAGCGCCGCGGCGACCTGGGCGACCGCATCATCGAAGAAATCCTGAGCCAGATTGACGTTCCGTTGTAGACGGTTTCCCAATTCATGAAAACTGCCATCATCGGTCTGCCCATGGTGGGCAAGACCTCGCTGTTTACGATTCTGACCGGCGCGCACCAGGACACGCGGCTAGGCTCGACCGCCGCGCGCACGGGCGTGGCGAAAGTGCCCGATGCGCGTCTCGACGCGCTGGCCAAGATTTTCGAGCCGCCGAAAATCACGCACGCTTCCGTCGAGTACGTCGATTTTCCCGCCATCTCGAAAGAGAATCTGCGCGACCCAAGCTACCTCGCGGGCCTGCGTGTGGCTGATGCCTTCGCGCATGTCGTCCGGCTCTTCGACGACGCGACGGTTCCTCATGAGAAAGGCTCCGTCGACCCCGTGCGCGACATGGACGATGTCGAGACGGAGCTGGTGCTGAGCGATCTGGTCGTGATCGAGAAACGGCTCGAGCGGCTGGACAAAGACCGGAAGAAGATCAAGAATCCGGAGCTCGACCGCGAGTTCGAGCTGCTCGAGAAATGCAAGGCGCTGCTGGATGCCAACCAGCCCCTGCGGCAGCTCGAGCTGGATGCCGAGGGCGAGAAGCGCATTCGCGGGTTTCAGTTTCTTTCGCAAAAGCCCATGCTGTATGTGCTGAACATCGGCGAAGGTGACGCGGGACGGCTGCACGAAATCGAAGAGCAATACCGCGGCGGGCCGCTCAAAGGGCGCGCACACACCGAAGTCACGGCCGTGTGCGGCAAAGTCGAAGCCGAAATGGCGGAGCTCGCCCCGGAGGAAGCCCGCGAATATCTGGCCAGCTACGGGCTGAAGGAATCCGGTCTGGAGCGCCTCATCACGGCGTCGTATCGTCTCCTGGGCCTGATGTCGTTCTTGACGGCCGGCGAGACCGAAGTGCGGGCCTGGACTATTCCCATCGCCAGCACGGCCGTGAGAGCCGCGGGCGCCATCCATTCCGATTTCGAGAAGAAGTTCATACGCGCCGAGGTGGTGAACTGGAAGTCGCTGGTCGAACTCGGCGGATATCCGGGTGTGCGCGAAAAGGGCCTGCTGCGCCTCGAAGGCAAAGAGTACATTGTGAAAGACGGAGACGTGCTGGTGATCCGGCACGGATAGCCGAAGTTTGTCTCGAAGACCGCTCCTTCCAGTCGCGGCTCCGTCAGTGGCTATACACACAAAGCGCCCATTCAGCGCCGTGACCACAGGGAGCGGTTGTGACAACGAACCCCGGATTGTACGCGCCGCCGTCGCCGCCGCTGCCTGTGGACCTCTAG
>JBGPKX010000451.1:0-3276 GCA_041486185.1 Bryobacteraceae bacterium
GAATCTGCCGCCGCCGAAAGCTGGTTCGCGCCCCTCTACTTCCAGGTGATGCCGGTGCTCGGCGCGCTCGATGCCGATCACAATCTCGTGATTTCCGCCTCTGAGATCGCTAATGCGCCGGCGGCACTCAGCACGCTCGATAAGAACCACGATGGCCAGTTGAGCCCGGAAGAGTGTGGTCTCGGGGGTATCGAAGGCGCCGGCGCCGGCAAGCAGGGTGCCGCCCGGCCAACCCTTGATCCGCAGTTTGTGCAGCGTGCGCGCTCAGCATTTATGCGGGTGAATCCGGTTCTGGCAGCGCTCGATGCGGATCACGATGGCGAAATCTCCGCAATCGAAATGCAGCACGCTCCCGCTGCGCTGAAGACTCTCGACCGGAATGGCCACGGCAAACTGACCACGGCCGAAGTTCTTCCGGATCCCGTGGCCATCGTGGTTTCCCTTTTCATGTCCGACTTGGACAAAGACAGGGATGGCAAGATCTCAAACGACGAGAGGTCAAGCGCTGGCGCCCAGGGGTTCCGGGAACTTCTTGACGCCGCGGATAGGGATGGGTTCATCACCCCGGAAAACCTGGCGAAAGAGATCCGGCGTCGCGCGGTGTTGCATGGCATCGTGACGCATGAACAAATGCTGAGCGCGTACCGATTGGGTACTTTTGGTCCCGCCGTTCCTGGTGAGCACCGTCCGCCGAAGGATAGCAATTAGTGTGTCATTCTCCCGCACGGACATGCAAAGCAAGACTGCCGCGACGGTCAGTGGGTAACGAAGGGATTCTCCACGCGGACGCCATCGTACACGCGGCCGTGCGCAAGATCTTCGCTTAGCAGTAGAGACGCCCGCCCGGCTTTGGCGCCCACGAGGATGAGGCTGTCCCAGAACGAGAGCTTGTGAAGGGTCTGCAGATCAATGGCGGCGAGCACATGTTGCGGGCGAATCGCGAGTACATTCAACCGCGCATACTCCGCTACTATCGCCTTCGCCTGGCCGGACTTGATGTTCTCCATCTTCCGCGAAACGTTAACGTAGAATTCCTGCAGGACTTGAGTGCTGATCACCAAAGTCCTGGCGTACAGGTGCCGGCGAAAGAGGCTCAGAGCCACTTCTCGCTTGTACACGGCGCGATGGTCGTGCATATAGATCAGAACGTTGGTATCGAAAAACGCAAGTTCGCTCATGTTTCATATAGTTCCGCGCGCGTCCACTTTTTCTTGGGTATCTTGAGCAGACGCTTTTCGGAAGCCTCGAGGATCTTCTCGCCCGCCGAAATGTAACCCCGGTCAAACCGCAAGGTATGGTCGAGTGCCTCCTGGATCCAGGCATTCAGCGACAGGTTGCGCTCTGCCGCTTGCACCTTGGCGTTACGAATGAGATCGGCGGGAAGACTAAGAGTCAGGTTTCGTTTCTTGGTTGCCTTCACATATTTAAGTGTAACACACACAAATATGTGTGATACTCGCAGCAAATGCGATTTGCAGGGGCACGAGGCCTCATGCACGCTGGCTGCCTGGTGCTGTTAGAATCACCTTTATGCCTGATGAAGTCTTTGCGGTTTTCGATACCACGGAAGGAACCTTCAAAGCGCGGTTGTTTGCCGACCGGGCGCCGAAGACCGTGGAGAATTTTGTTGGCTTGGCGGAAGGCGCAAAGACCGGCAAGCCCTATTACGACGGTCTCGTCTTTCATCGCGTGATTCCAGATTTCATGATCCAGGGCGGATGCCCCGAGGGGACCGGACGCGGTGGGCCGGGTTACAAATTCGCCGACGAGTTTCATCCCGAGCTGAATCACGCTAAGCCGGGCATACTCTCCATGGCGAATGCCGGCCCGAATACCAACGGCAGCCAGTTCTTTGTCACGGTCGCGGCCACGCCATGGCTGGACAACAAGCACAGCGTGTTCGGCGAAGTCGTCGAAGGTTACGAAGTGGTGAAAAAGATTTCCCAGGTGGCGCGCGGCTCGCAGGACCGGCCGAAGAAGGATGTGCAAATCCGCTCCCTGAAAATTGAGAGGAGATGAGACCGTGAAGAAACTTGCGCTGTTACTCTTGCTGTCACTTTTGTTTTCGCTTCCGTTTTCATTGGCCGCGTTCGCCGAAGAGGGTTTTCGCCCGCTGTTCAACGGCAAGAACCTCGACGGCTGGGATGGCGACCCGCGCCTCTGGAGCGTGCGCGACGGCATGATCGTGGGATCTACCGAGCACGGCAAGCTCACGCACAACGAGTTCCTGATCACCAAGCAATCGTTTGGCAACTTCGTTTTGCGGGCCGAATGCAAGCTGCGCAATCACAACAGCGGCATCCAGTTCCGCAGCGAAGCGCTCTCCGAGTGGGTGGTGCGCGGCTACCAGGCCGATATGGCGCAGGACAATTACTGGGGCTGCATCTACGAGGAAAAGGGCACGCGCGGCATTCTGGTCAACGGTTGGGAGAAAGCCAAGCCGGTGGTGCGTCTCAAGGACTGGAACGATTATGAGATCTCCTGCGATGGCGACCACATTCAATTGAAGCTGAACGGCGTCGAGACGGCCGACCTGCACGATTCCGCCAAACTGAGCGGCATTATCGCCCTGCAGTTGCACGCGGGGCCGCCCATGGAAGCGTACTTTCGCAATATCCGCATCAAGGAGCTGAAATAGCTCGCATTGAGAATCGCTCTTTTTGGCGGCACCTTCGATCCCATCCACAACGCGCACCTGAAAATCGCTCGCCAGGCCGCGCGGCAGTTTGCGCTGGGCCGCGTGCTCTTCATTCCGGCTGCGCGACCGCCGCATAAATCCGGCGCGACGCGCACTCCCTACGAGCATCGCTACCGCATGGTGGAACTGGCCTGCCAGGGCGAGCCGCTGTTTGAAGCGTCGCGGCTCGAACAGGGCGAGCAGAACAGCTACTCGATCGAAACCATCGAGCGGGTGCGCGCCACGCTCGCCCACGGGCAGGAGTTGTATTTCCTGATCGGGTCGGACGCATTTGCGGAAATACGCACGTGGCACCGGTGGCGCGAGGTGATCGCGTCCGTCGATTTCATCGTGGTCAGCCGCCCCGGCTCGGCCTACGAGGTGCCCGAGGGCGCGCGGGTCGAGCGGCTCGAAGGCGTAGACCTGCCGGTCTCGTCGTCGGAAATTCGCCGCAGGATTGCGGCGGGTGACGATAGCGTGGAGGTACCGGCGGGCGGGGGCCCGTTAAAAACCCCGCCCCGCCCCGAACCCCAGCCTGTTTAAAAAAAAAAAACAATAAATTAACAACGGCAAAAGGGACGCGGGGTGGAGGCGGAGGC
>JBGPKX010000452.1:0-3243 GCA_041486185.1 Bryobacteraceae bacterium
AGCGGCATGGGCTTGAACGTCCACGGGCTCACGGATGAAAAATTCTGGTTCAGCCAGGGCGGCATGGTTTTCCAGGCGAACCTGCAAAACCCTGTCCTGGTTTACCTGAAACGCCACGAAATTCCCGCAGCTATTCGCGGCATTTACGACAATTTCGTCGCATGCCTCTATTCCGACGTCAATGCCTTCACCGAAGAGTATCACCAGTGGCGCTTTGGCAGCGGCCCATTTTACAAAATTCCCGATGAAGCGCGTTTCGTAAACCGGCTGCGCGACATGCTGGCGCTGGAGGACGGCGATGCGCTCTGGCTCGCCGGAGGGACGCCGCGGCGCTGGCTGGAATCGAAGGACGGAATCCGAGTGAACAACCTAGTCACATACTTTGGCGCGGTGAGTTACACCATGCGATCCAGCTCTGAGCCAAGGCTGATCGAAGCGGAGGTCCAAATACCCACCCGCAACCCAGCTCACACCGTATGGATGGTAGTGCGCACACCAAGCGCGCATATCCGAAGCGTGACGATCAATGGCCGCGCGTGGACAAAGATCGACGCCGCGCACGAGGCGATCGAGCTGCCGCTAGACCAGGGCCCTCTGCAAATTCAAGTTCGATATTAGCCATGGCCGAAACGGAAACGACTCGGAACCGCGCTGCAGGCAAATCCATCGCTGCTCTGCCGGCGTGGCTGTGGTTTTCGCTCCTTACGATCTTTCTATGGGGCGCGTGGGGCCTTCAGTCCAAGATCATAGCGGAGCGTATTTCGCCCTGGATGAACCAGGTGCTGTTTTCACTGGGACTTCTGCCTCCTGTGGTCTGGATGCTGTTCTCGAAGAACTTGCGCACGGGTGTTTCCTTGCCGAAGGGCGGCGCATACGCCTTCGTTACGGGTGTTCTGGGTGGCACGGGTAATATCGCGTTCATCGCATCCATGGGGGTGGGCGGGAAAGCCGCCATTGTTGTGCCGTTCGTTGGCCTCGCACCGTTAGTGACCGTGATCCTGGCGAGGGCGGTTCTCAAGGAGAAGATCACGCGCGCCCAGGTCGCCGGCCTGGCACTGGCACTCGTGGCCATTTACCTGTTGAGTATCTAAACATGCAGAACTGGATTTGGCTGGCAACAATCGCGCTGGTTTTTTTCGGAATCACTGGGGTAACCCAGAAGCTCAGCACGAACAACATCTCGTTTGAGCTTTCTTTCCTCTGGTTCTGCGTGGCTTTCTTCGTAATTGCCGGCGTGATCGCCGCGACCATGCAGCTCGACTGGCACGTGACTCCATCCATCGTAGCGTTCGCAGCGCTGGGCGGTCTTTTGAACGGCCTCGGAGCACTTACGAGTTTCGCGGCATTTGAAAAGGGCGGAAAGGCATCGGTCGTGGCGCCACTGATCAATTTGTATCCGTTGGTGACGGTAGCGGGCGCCTGGATGCTGCTTGGCGAGCGGCTCACGCGGACGCAGGTGGCGGGGATTTTGGCGGCACTCATTGCCGTGGTACTCCTCTCGCAGGACGGGGAGGCGGGACCAAAATAATCGACGGTTACCGCGCAAGGTAGCGCTGCCGGTGAAAGAGATTAATATGAAAGAGCGAAGCAGTCCAGGGGTGCTTGTCGGGGTATTCTGCCTGATTCTGCACATGGCCAACGGCCAGTCGCCGGAGCCAAAGGCAGGCGAGCCGGCCGATCTCGTCAATTTCGGCCGCGTCACGGGATGGGCGGATCTGGACGATGAGCATGCGTATCCAAAGGACGCCGGACCGCCGTGGGGCGCCATAGCAGAGCCGAAGGCGCACGATTACTGGAACCTTGGTGTCGAATGGGACGAGCCCCGGGAATTTTCCGAGGTGCATGTCACGTTTCAGGAGCGCATACCCGCCGGCTCAGTCGAGGTTGAGTATTGGATATCCGCCTGGCCAGCGGCCGAAGGCCGTGGAGGTTGGACCGAGACCGACACCCGCTGGCAAGGTGAGTGGAGGCCAATCCACGCTTCTTCACGCCTGGAGAACGGTGGCATGACGTTTCTGTTCGATCCCCTGGGAGGGGAGGAAAATCCGCATGCGAAAAACCGGCCGGGTTACCAGCCGCGCTTCCGGCGTGGGCTCAAGATGCGGCTGCGGATCAAAAGCTCGTTTCTTCCTATCCTCACCCGTTTTCAGGTGCTCGGATCTTCCCGCTGGAACGAACGGGAAGTTCGGATCGAGACAGGATGCGAGGGAACGCCGAAATCGGATCCGTCGTTCGACATCTACAATGGCCGCGTGATGGAAAAGAGAGTCGAGGGAGACGTGACCCGACTACGGCTGATGTACCTGGAGCACCAGCCGGGATCAAATGACGGAACGATCCTCACAGTGAAGGCCCGCGATCTGCGTTTTGGGGTAGCGATCGACGACCTGATTCAACGGAAGGGGATCTATGTTCGCGACGCCGGCATCTTTGTCGGAGATGGCGCCGACACCTTCGCTTCCTATCTGGCTTCGGGACGTTTGAGGCCGGGGCAAGACATTTACAGCCGCGTCGGCAAAGCCGGTGAACAAAGTCTCGAACGCGCCATGTCGGAAATCCCCGCGCTTTCTATGATGTATCGCAGCGGGCAGCATCCATACCGCTATATTCCGGTGGGATTCGTGGGCAACCGCGAGAAGTACGGCGTGGATTTCAATGGCAACCTGTTTATCAGCAAAGGCGGTTCGAAGGCATTTCCAGAAGAGCTGTCGAGGATGCTCTGGAATGACGACACGCTTTGGTTCCGCATCGGCACCGGCACGGTTCCGGACTTTCGTGAGCGCGAGGGCTCGGCGCGCCAGCGTGTGGTCGATGACGAGCAACCGGTGGTGATCACCGAGTGGTCGACTGAAAGAGTCGCCTATCGCGAAGAAGCGTTCGCGACGCTGCTGGATGCGCCGCTTGATCCATGGACAAACCGGGGCGACGAGATCAGCGTTCTACTGGTTAAGGTCACCGCGAGGAACGAGACGGACCGGCCGCAGCGTGCGGTGGTCTGGTTCCACGTGGAACCAAGCGAGGAGTTACGCTTGCGCGACGGAGTTTTAGAAGCCATTGCTGATTCGGCGGGCCCTTATGCCGCGCCGCGTTTCCGCGCCGTCCTGCAGACTTCGCAAGGAGAATTTCAAATCTCGAAGGTACCCGCGGCAGCCGAGCACGGCGGCTCGGCGCCGCGATGGCAGGCATCACTTGATCCTGGCACTTCAGCGACCCTGTACTTCCGCATGAGCTTCCGCACTCTTA
>JBGPKX010000453.1:0-3227 GCA_041486185.1 Bryobacteraceae bacterium
CGAAGCCGCCGAACGCGCTCTTGATGGCGTCCGCCAGCGCGCCGCTCGGGGCTCCACCGGCCTTGGGCGCCATGATGGTCCAGAACATGGAGTGGTTGATGTGCCCGCCGCCGTTGTTGCGCACGGCCGTCCGGATGTTTTCCGGAACGATGGCGCAATTGTTGGCGAGTAACTCTTCGAGCGTCTTGTTGGCCAAGTCGGGCGCGGATTCGAGCGCCTTGTTGAGATTCGTCACGTACGCATTGTGATGCTTGCCGTGATGGATCTCCATGGTCATCTTATCGATATGAGGCTCCAGCGCGTCGCTAGCATACGGTAGTGGTGGCAGTGAAAATGGCATATCGCCTCCTTAGTGAATTAGATTCGGCCGCGGCGCCGTCAATTGGCGCCACCGGCATGTTCAAAAGCGTCGGCCAGGCGGAACATCCGCTGTTCGTCAAAATGCCTGGCTAGAATTTGCATCCCGACCGGAAGACCTTCAGCCGTCCGTCCGCAGGGCACGCTCATGCAGGGAATGCCCGCCAGATCTCCGGTGATGGTGTAGATATCGGACAGATACATGGCCATCGGGTCGTCGACCTTCTCTCCGATTTTGAAGGCCGGGAACGGCGAGACCGGCGCCACGATGGCATCAACCTGGGCAAAAGCACTCGCAAAATCCTGCGCGATAAGCGCGCGCACTTTCTGCGCCTTCAGATAATAGGCGTCGTAATAACCGGAGCTCAAGACGTAAGTCCCCAGCATGATGCGGCGCTTGCACTCGGCGCCGAAACCCTCACCGCGCGTATTGCGGTACATGTCGCTCAGTGTGTCGCTCGACCGCGAGCGGAACGTGTAGCGCACGCCGTCGTACCGCGCCAGATTCGAGCTGGCCTCGGCCGTGGCGATAATGTAGTAGCTCGCGATGGCGTAATCGGTAGCCGGCAGTCTGATGTCGCGCACCTCGCAGCCCAGTTTCTTCAGCTTGTCGACGGCGTTGGCGATCAGGTCGCCGGTCTCGCTCGTCAAATCCTTTAGATACTCGCGGGGCAGTCCAAGCTTCAGACCTTTTACATTGCCATCCAGATGTGCGAGATAGTCCGGAACCGGCGCCTCGGCCGAAGTGGAATCGAGCGGATCGCGGCCGGCGATCACGCCGAGCAGCCGGGCGGCGTCGCGCACGCTGCGCGCCAGAGGGCCAATGTGATCGAGTGAACTGGCAAATGCTGTCAGGCCGTAGCGCGACACGCGGCCATAAGTCGGCGTGACTCCCACGACGCCGCAGAACGAAGCCGGCTGGCGGATGGAGCCGCCTGTATCGGAGCCGAGAGCGACGACCGCCGTCCCCTGTGCCACGGCCGCCGCCGAGCCGCCACTCGACCCGCCGGGAACGCGATCGAGCGCGTGTGGGTTACGCACCGGCCCGAATGCCGAGTTTTCATTGGACGAACCCATGGCGAATTCGTCGCAATTGGTCTTGCCTATAATGACGCCACCGGCGTTTTCCAGCCGCTCGACCGCCGTCGCGTCATACGGCGGAATGTAACGGGCCAGCAGCTTCGAGCCGCAGGTAGTGCGCACGCCCTTGGTGACGATCACGTCCTTCACGGCAACCGGTACGCCGCCGAGCGGGCCCGCATCTGCGCCGCGCGCAAGCTTCTCGTCCACCCGCCGCGCCGCAGCCAGTGCCCGATCTTCAGAAAAACTGAGATAGGCGTTGGTCTTCGAATTTTCGTCGCGGGCGAATCGCAGCGCTTCCGTCGCCAGCTCAACGCTCGAAAACTGGCGCAGGCGCAGGCCGTCACGGACTTGATCGATAGTCAGCGAAGCGATATCCATCGGGTTGTCAGCGCTTGATCACTTCGGGAACCTTGAAATATCCGGAACTGGCAAGCGGCGCATTAGTGAGCGCCACCTGGCTGCCCAGACCCGGCCGCTCGCGATCGGCTCGCAATGTCGCCGTCTCTTCGGCTTCATAGAGCACCTGCGACATGGGCTCCACCTGTGACGTATCGATCTCGTTCAGCCGGTCCATGTGGACCAGAATCTCATCCAGGTCCGCCTGAAATTTGCGCACTTCCTCTTCGGTGAGTTTCAGATTAGCCAAGTCGGCCACGTAGCGGACTTCGTCCTCTGTGATCTTCAAGCCAGTTCCCTTTTGCGCGAGGCCCTGTAAATATTGCGCAGGATCGGATCGGCGATCTCGTCGGCCTCATCGGCTGCTATCGCGTGTTGCGCGCGCTGCGGACCCAGCCGCCGCGGGGACACGCGAAACTCAATCTCCTCGACGATGCCCGCGCCGACGCTTTCCTCGATCTTGCGCACGATCTGTCCCCGCAAAGCGAAAAGCTGACGCTGCCAGATGGCGTCTTCGACTTCGACGACGAGGTGCGCGCGCACCAGCTTCGCGGCATGGGAATGCGCGGCGATTTTCTTGCCGACAGCGCTCGCCCAGGCAGCGCACACCATGCCTTCCTGAGTGACGGTGCCTGCGGGAAGGTTCAGTTTCCCGAGAACCTTGCTGGCTCGTTCCATGTTGGCCGGAATGAATCATTCTAACATGGGGCCTGTGCTAGACTGGTCGGCGAATTTCGCCTGTCGATGCACCTATGCGCATCCGTAATGTCTCTCACATTTGCTGTTTGTTTGTGGCGCTTTCGCTCGCGGCGACAGAAGTGGGGGACAATGCATACCGCGTGGAGATTCAGAAGTGGCGCGAGGGCTACGAGGGACAACTTAAGAAAGACAACGGATGGCTTACGCTCGCCGGACTTTTCTGGCTGAAGGAAGGGGACAACAACTTCGGTACGGGCTCGGGCAACGCCATCGCCTTGCCGGAAGGCTCCGCGCCCGAAGCCGCGGGCACATTTCTCTTCCACAACGGCCAGGCGCGCCTGCGGTTAAAAGATGGCGTGGCAGCGCTGGTGAATGGCGAGCCGCTTCGCACGAAGTGGTTGCTAGCCGCGCCGGCCGAGACACCGCTCCATGCCGATACCGCCCTCAGGCCGGATCGCATAACGCTGGGCCGCTTGACGATGATCGTGATCCGGCGGGGCAACCGTTTCGGCATCCGGTTGTGGGACAACGCGAGCAAAGTACGCAGCGATTTTCGGGGCTCGCAATGGTTTCCGATCCAGGAATCGTTTCGTGTTACGGCGCGATTCACTTCATACCCGCAGCCGAAGATGATTCCGATTCTCAATTTTCTGGGCGATACCGAGAAAAATCCAAGCCCCGGCTATGCGACG
>JBGPKX010000454.1:0-3205 GCA_041486185.1 Bryobacteraceae bacterium
ATCCACCACCAGCGCAGGTGATCCGGCGAGTTCGGTGCGCCACGACTGCTCGAGTTCCGCCACCCACGGCCCCGCCACTTTCCCCTCGAGCTTGCAGGTCGTGTGACCGGATTCGGCGCTGATCGTAATTCTTAGCATTGCCATCATTGGTCTAGCACCTTATCAACCAAAGTGCCGAAACTGCCGAATACCTGTAATCTATTGATGCTGTTCTGTTTGTTTTAGGTTCGCGAATGATCGCAGATGTTTGTGCCGACATGTCGGCACTTGCGCCGCGGTTTCGGCAAGCTTACGACGGTTTGCGCTCGATTCGGAGTTTTTCCATCCGGGACTGCAAGGTGGTGCGCTTGAGGCCCAGCCGGGCGGCCGCTCCCTTGGGGCCGCCGACCACCCAATTGGTTTCCCGCAGCGCCCGCAGGATGTGCTCGCGTTCGGCGGCTTCGAGCGTACCGTCTGGGGCCGGCGCGGCTTCCGGCGAGTGCAATTCCGCCAGCGGGATTTCGAGCACCGCGCCGCGGGAAAGGATCACGGCGCGCTCGATGAAGTTTTCGAGCTCGCGGACGTTGCCCGGCCAGGGGTAGCGGCTGAGGGCGTCCATGGCCTCGCTGGGTATGGTTTCGATGCGCCTGTTGATCCGTTGGGCGTGCTTTTGGGCGAAGTACCGGACCAGCAGAGGAATATCTTCGCGGCGCTCGCGCAGCGGCGGCAGATGAACGGGGAAGACGTTGAGGCGATAGTACAGATCCTCGCGAAACTGGCGATCGGCGACCATGCGGCCGAGGTCGCGGTTGGTGGCGGTGACGAGACGCACATCGACCTGCAGGGTGCGGTTGCTTCCCAGGCGCTCGAACTCGCGCTCCTGCAAGACGCGCAGCAGTTTGGGTTGCAGCTCGAGCGGGATATCGCCGACCTCGTCCAGAAAAATCGTGCCGCCATTGGCCAGCTCAAACCGGCCGATCTTTTGCGCGATGGCGCCGGTGAATGCGCCCCGTTCGTGGCCGAACAGCTCACTCTCGATCAAGCCGGTGGGGATGGCCGCGCAATTGACTCTTACCAGCGTGCGGGCGCGCCGGTGGCTGAGGTTGTGAATGGCGCGCGCGATGAGTTCTTTGCCCGTGCCGCTTTCGCCCAGGATGAGGACTGTCGAATCGGTGGCGGCGACGGTTTCGACTTCGCGCAACGCGCGTTTCAGCGACGCGCTCTCGCCGATGATTTCTTCGAAGTTGTATTCGGTGCGGATTTCGTCTTCGAGGTACAGTTTCTCCTCGGCGAGCTTGTCCTTCAACTCCGCGATCTGGCCGTAGGACTGGGCATTCTCGAGGGCAATGGCGATCTGGTTTCCGATCTGCGTCAACAGGTCGACATCTTCCTGGGTGAAGGCATGATCGCGCTCGCTGGCTACATTTAGAGTGCCCAAAGGCCGGTTGCGCGTAATGAGCGGCATGCAGAGGAGCGATCGCACCACGTCCGCCAGGCGCCAGCGGGTATCGGGCGGCAGCGCTTGGATTTCGTCGTAAGACAGCACCACAGGCCGGCGCGCCGCAATAGCGCTGCCGGGGACCGAGCCGGCGACCGGCACGCGCGTGTCGTCGATGACCGTGCCGCGGCCGTCCGGATAGTCGAGTGCGCGGAGCGTGAAGAAATCGGTTCCGGGTTCCAGCAGGCAAAGGCTGGTGTATTCGTGCGCGATCACGCGCCGCAGCGCCGCGCTGATGGTCGAAAACAATTCGCGCCGGTCGAGATTCGAGACCAGGGCATTGGTCACATCGAGAACCACCTGCAAGCGGTCCCGTTCGCGTGCCAGTTGCCGCTGGTAGTCCTGGGCGTTCTGATAGTTCAGAGCATTGTCGACGGCCACGGCGACCTGCGCGGCCACCTGTTCCATAAACTCGATCTCATGGCCGGCGTAGGCATATTCGCGCACGGAGCCGAAGCCCAGCGCACCCAGCCGGCGATGAGCGGTGGTGAGAGGCAGGGCGCAGAACGCGCGCACGCCGGCTTGCCGCATCAATGCGATCACTTCCGGAAAGCGGCCTTCTTTTTCGATGTCTGGCACGATGAGCGGGCGCTGGTTCTTCACCACCCAGCCCGCAGGCGATTCGTCCACCGGAAACTCGTGTCCGGCCTGCAAGGGTGTGGATTGTGAGGTTTCGAGGACGTGCAGCCGCATGCGGTTGCGCACAGGATCGTAGAGCAGGAGGTTCAGGTAGTCGAATTGCACCAGGCGATGAAGAGTTTGAGCCAGGTCGTGAAACAATGCCTGGAGATCGCGGTGCGCTGCGATCTTTTCGGACACGTCCAGCAGAACACGGTATCGCTCGTCGGTATTGGTCTCGGGAGTCATGACAACGACTCAGGCCGGCCGCGGGGTCTCGACCACCTGTTGCGGCGCTTCGCCTGCAAGTTACGCCACCTGACGCTCCAGCAACGCGATCAGTTGCGCCCGGTCATGCAGTTTCATGGCTGCCGTGGGGATCGGGTCTCCGATCCTCAGGATGACGTGGCCACTGCGCACATAATTGGATCCCATGGGCAACACTTCGCGCGTGCCCTCGATCCCCAGCGGCAGCACAGGAGCGCGCGCCTTGATCGCTATATAAGCCGCGCCTTCCTTGAACGCGCGCATACCTCCACGCGAGCGGCCGCCTTCGGGAAACAGAAGGATCGAGACCTTGCGATCCTGCATCAGGCGCGCGCCCAACGACATACTCTTCACCGAAGCCCGCGCGTCGCCTCTGGTCACGGGCAGGTGGCCGGCGCGATTCAAATGCGTCCCCATGAACGGAATGAGAAACAGGCCTTTCTTGGCGTAAAAGCGGAACTCCACGGAAATGGCCGCCAGTATGACCGGGATGTCCATGTAGCTGCGGTGGTTGGCCACAAGGACGTAGATCTGCCCGGGGTCGATCTTCTCCAAGCCCTGGACGCTTACGCGGACGCCGCTCACGCGCAGCAAGGCACGCCCCCACGCTCGGGCGATTTTGTGGGGCACGCGCCCGCTCCGATCGAAGAATGTGGCCACGAACGAGACCGAACCGTAGACGATCGTGAGCAGCGCGATCAAAGGGTCGGTAAACAAGAGCGAACGTACGTGGCCCAGTGACATTGCCGTCGAGAGTATTCTACCCGTTCAGCAACGCCAAAGCCTCGCCTACCAGGAACAGAGAGCCGGTGATGAAGATCACACCATCGGGCGGAGCGGATC
>JBGPKX010000455.1:0-3177 GCA_041486185.1 Bryobacteraceae bacterium
AGCACTCGGAGGCGCGTTCCATTGCGGTCGCCCTGCTCCCATCGGTTCTCGCGGCAAAGGTACGTGGAGTCGATGATTTTCTCGAACTCGTCTCGCGGGAAGTAGTCCGTCGGTGTTGGATCCACCGAGATTCTTCCCAGCCCTTGGGTTGGATTCGTTGCCAACCAGCCAGCTCTGATGCAGAACCAGAAGAAGCCGACCAGGCGCTCCTGCTTCTTCTTCTTCGCCAACGCGGCGTCTCTCCAAGTGGCGCGGTAATTGCGCATCAGCGAGAGATCGATCTCCTTTAAGAAACGCAGACCCTTATCCTTAGTCCACGCGAGAAACTGCCTTCGGAAGATGAGTTCAAGCTTATAAAGCGTGGCCTCCCGAAGTTCGCGAGCCTTTGCGTCGGCCAAGTAGGCTTCCACGGCTTCTTCGATAGTGACCGGCTCAATTTTCTTGGGGCTGGCCGCCTCTTCCCAGGCTCGTTTCAGATCTTCGGCTTTTTCCCAACTGCGGGTGTTCGCGGTCCTGCGGATGAACTGGCCGCCCAGCGTGCCATTGATCCACTTGGGACAGCGGCAGCGTTTCCAATTGATGTCGTCGTTCTTGGGGCACGTGTTCGAGTGGCGGGTGTAGACGGAGAGCATCGCGGCGTCCAGCCTCCCTGAGGAGTATTGTACGCCGCTTCATTGTACGTTTATTGTACAATTCTGGCTGCTTACCTGTAATACATTGATTCTAAAGTATAAAAATGTGGTGGAGGCGGCGGGAGTCGAACCCGCGTCCGAGAAAGCCCGCCATGAAGAGCCTACGATGCGTATCCGGCTCGCATGATTCGGTCGCGGCCGTCAGAACCGGCGAGAACAGCCGCTACCTAGTCCGATTGATCTCGGCCCTCGGCTCCGGACCGAAGCCTGCGGCCTATCCCGCAAAATGACGCTCACTCACCGCCGCGCGGGCTCAGCGGCTGGAGCGGCTACTTAATTAATTAAGCAGCGTATGCAAACTGCGTGTTGGCAGTTGTGTTTTTCCGATCGTTTAACGGGAGCTCGGAACCCGGCACGCCTCTCCATAACGATTCAATCCCGTCGAATCCGTTGCGCCCCCCTTTTGTTCATTATAGCAGCACGCCGGCCACCGGCCCGAAGATCCTGTGCGACCATCGGGTCGGGCCCGGAGTGCCGATCCATTACGCCATCCAAAATTGGCTTTGTTTTGCATTTTTGTTCGGAGGCTCGAGACGCCGGTTCAAGCCTATGAAAACGAAGGGACGGAGAAGGCGCGACACATGACGCACGAACCCACAGACAGGAATGTCTGTGCCACGCCGGCGGTGATATAGTCGGAAACTATGCTCCAAGTTCAGCGCAGTGCCGAGGTGCACGATGTCGTTGTGATTGGGTCGGGCGCGGGCGGCGGTACCGTGGTCAAAGTCCTCACCGACCTCGGCGTCAACGTCACCCTGCTCGAGGCCGGGCCCATGCTGAACCCCATGAAGGATTTCAAGGAGCACGTCTGGCCGTACCAGGTGGATCATCGCGGCGCCGGGCCGCACGCCGAGATGTATTTCGGAAAGTCGCCTTGGCCCTTCGGATATTTTCAGGCGCCGAACGGCTACTGGGATGTCCCCGGCGAGCCCTACACCGTCGCGCCGGATTCGCAGTTCAAATGGTTTCGGTCGCGCATCATCGGCGGGCGCACCAATCACTACGGCCGCATCTCGCTGCGTTTTTCCGACTACGATTTCAAGCCGTATTCGTTCGACGGCTTGGGTACCGACTGGCCGGTTTCGTACCAAGAGATGTCGCCCTATTACGACAAGGCCGAGGAATTCATCGGCGTCACCGGCACCCGGGAAGGACTGCGCACCGCGCCCGACGGAAAATTTCTACCGCCCGTCGCGCCGCGCGTGCATGAGACGCTGATCCAGAAATCCTGCCAGAAACTGGGCATGCCGTGCATTCCGTCGCGCATGGCCATGCTGACGAAATCGGTGCATGGGCGCGCCGCCTGCCACTATTGCGGGCAATGCGGGCGCGGCTGCCACACGGCATCGGCGTTCACCTCCAGCCAGGCCATGATTGTCCCGGCGATGAAGACCGGCAAGCTGCGCATTATCACTGGCGCCATGGCGCGCGAGTTGATTGCCGACGATTCCGGCAAAGTCACGGCTGTTTCCTACGTCGACAAAGCCACGCGCACCGAGAAGCAGATTCGCTGCCGCGCGGTAGTAGTCGCGGCGAGCGCCTGCGAATCGGCGCGCCTGCTGCTCAATTCCAAGTCGCCGCGATTTCCGAACGGCCTGGCCAACGAATCCGGCATGGTGGGCCGAAACCTCACTGACACCACCGGCTACGATCTCTCCGGTTACGTTCCGGCGCTGGCGAATCTGCCGCGGCACAATTGCGACGGCATTGACGGCATGCACGTGTACATTCCATGGTGGCTGCTCGACGACAAGAAGAAAGATTTCCCGCGCGGCTATCACATCGAAGTCGGTGGTGGCTTCGACATGCCGCAAGTGAGACACGCACACGGCCGCGAAGGCTACGGTGCGGCCTTGAAATCGAAAATCCGCGAAGAATACGGCGCGTGGGTTGGTTTCTCCGGCCGCGGCGAGATGATCCCCAACGCCAATTCGTATTGCGAGATCGATCCCACGACGGTTGACCAGTGGGGCATCCCCGTTCTACGCTTCCATTTCCGCTGGAGCGAGCACGAGATCAAACAGGTGCGCCACATGCACGATACCTTCGCCGCCATCATCGAAACCATGGGCGGCAAGGTGATGGGCCGCAGGCATCCGGAGCGCGGAGTGGACGCCATATCCATCGGCGGCGAGATCATCCACGAGGCCGGCACCGTGCGCATGAGCGACGATCCCAAGCAAGGTCCGCTCAACCGCTGGAGCCAGGCGCACGGCGTGAAGAACCTCTTCATGGCGGACGCCGCGCCCTTTCTCGGGAACCCGGACAAGAATGTCACGCTCTCGATCGTGGCGCTGGCCTGGCGCACGGCGGAGCATCTGGCGGAGGAAATGAGGAATGGCAATGTCTGACAAAAATCAGGTGTCGCGGCGCGACCTGCTGCGCAATCTCGGAGTCTCGGCGGCGCTGGCTACGTCGGGCGCAGGATTGGTCACTCTCGAGGCCGCGCAGCACGCGCACAACGCCGTGGCCGAAGAAAAGCGCG
>JBGPKX010000456.1:0-3112 GCA_041486185.1 Bryobacteraceae bacterium
AACGAAGTGGGCGATGTGATTCTGGATGCCGTGATCAAAGGCGACACCGTTCGCGAAGTGCTCAACTATGTGCAGTTCAACGTTGACGCCCTGGTAACCGCGCTGCGCAAAGACGTCGAGACAGCGGTGCGCGAGAGCCGCATGAGCTACGAGGAATCCGGCAAGCTGCTGCGCTTCTACGAAGAAGGGCTCCACGGGTACACGTACCTGGAGAGCTGAGGTCTAACCGGCGAGTGCGCCGCCGCTACTCGAACCGCAGGGCAACCATGGGGTCCACTTTCGTGGCCCGGCGCGCGGGCAGGTAACCCGCGGCAGTGGCAACCCCGCACATCAGGAGTGCAGCCCCAGCAATGGTGGACGGATCAGCCGGTCCCACGCCAAAGAGCAGACTTCTGACTAACTGCGCCAGCGCCACGACAGCCGGCACCCCAACGGCAACGCCCGCCACTACCGGTGCGAGGACGTCACGCAGCATCATCCACAACAGGTCGGCGCGGCTGGCGCCGAGCGCTACGCGGATGCCGATCTCCCGCGTCCGGCGCGCCACGGACCACGCAACCACGCCGTACAAACCGATGGCGGCCAGCAGCGCTGCCAAGCCCGCGAGGATTCCTGTAAGCCCGGCCAGCAACCGTTCCTGCATGTGCAAATCTTCCGCGACTTCCGTGAGCAGATGCGCTTGCGGGATGAAAAAGTCCTGGTGCGCGCCATGCACCTCGCGCCGCACCGAGGAAACAACGGCCGCCGGGTCAATGGAGGTGCGAACGTAAAGCGCCCCGTAGGCTCCTCCGCCAGCGGCGTAGATCATCGGTTGCGCGCGCTCGCGCAGACTCCCATAGATCGCGTCCCCGGCGACGCCGGCGATCTCCAAGTCGAACGCCACGGGCACGCCGACGCTGGGCGCGGGTCCCACCCTAACGTGCCGTCCGAGTGGGTCCGTGTTGGCGAAGAACATTCGCGCCATGGTCTGGTTGATGACGGCAGCCTTTACCGGCTCCGCCGCGTCCTCCACTGGAGTCCAGACTCGCCCGAGGACAATGGGGATTCCCATGGTCTCGAAATACCGGGAGCTTACGTTTTCGAACTGCACCTGCGACGCGTTTGGCTCAGGCGGCCGCCCTTCTATGGCGACCGGTGTGGAGCCCCCAAAGCCGATGAAGCCAACGCCTGCCGACATCGCGGCCGAGCGGATCCCCGGAATGGCTTCAACCCGCTCGAGGATGTGCCGGTAAACCTGCTCCCTTTGTCCGGTTTTAGAGTCCCAAAAGGCTTTGCCGGCAGTGTCGTCGAGCCAGAAAACGATGACATGTGCACGGTCGGTGCCCGTGTTTACATGCTCGAGGTTCCAGAGCGTGCGGATGAACAAACCGCCGCCGGCCACGAGGAGCACGGAGAGCGCCACCTGAGCGGCGATTAAGCCCTTGCGCAGCGCGATCGCCCGCCTCCCGCCCGAGGTTGCCGCGCCTTCGTCCTTCAACACCGGCGCAATGGGGATGCGAAATGCCTGAAAGGCCGGCGCCAATCCGAACAGGCATCCGGTGGCGAGCGATAACACCAGCGTGAAGCCCAGCACGCGCAAATCGGGAGCGATGCTGAGCGCGATCGTCCGGCCAGCCACCACAGGTACTCCCATTTGCTTCGCAATCGCTTCGCATCCCCACCAGGCCAGCAGCACACCGATTGCGCCGCCTGCGCCCGTCAGCATCAAGCTCTCGGTGAGCATCTGGCGGACGATCCGCGTCAGGCCGGCGCCCAGCGCGAGCCGCACCGCCATCTCGCGACGCCTCGCCGTGGCTCGCGCCAGCAGCAGATTGGCAATGTTGACGCATGCAATCAAGAGCACCAGGCCCGTCACCGCCATCAGGATCCCCAGCGGCCGCGAAAAGCGCTGCCGCAGCGTTGGTCTTCCGGAATACCTGGGATCAGGCAATCCTGTGGCCGCGGGTAGCACCGTGATCCGGCTTTCCAGATACGATTTGCGCGACTGTTCCTGCTCCCATTTGCCCCGGCTCACTACCGATTCGCGGATGTGGGCGAACAAGGCCGCGAGCGAAGCCTGCGCCCCCTCCCGCGAAACGCCATACTTCAACCGGCCGAACAGCCGGAACTCGCGCAACTCGAATGGATTCGTCAGATCCAAATTCCACATCGTCTTCATCATGGCGATCGGAACCAGAAAGTTTTGTGTACCGCCATCCAGCCCATTAAAGCTTGGCGGCAGCACACCAATCACCGTGAATGGCCGGTGGAGCACCTCGATGGTCTTTCCCACGACGGTGGGGTCGCCAGCGAAGAACTGTTTCCAGAGCTCATACCGGAGCATCACGACGGCGTTCCCGTGCCGGTCGTCTTCGGGCGAAAATGTCCGCCCCAGGAAAGCCTTGACGTCCAGAACGTCGAAGTAATTGCCCGACACCCACGCTGCGGGCATCTGCTCAGTCACTCCATTCCATCCGAGCGTCATCCACCAGGGCGCCGTCGCGGCCAGCCCGGTGAGGACGTCGTTGTGATCGCGCAACTCCACATACTCGGCATGGGAGTACCAACCCGACTCCTTGTCCCTCCTGTCCGGATCACTAAGCGCAACCAGACGTTCCGGCTCATGGATAGGAAGGCGCTTCAGCAGGAGGGCGTCTATCAGCGTGAAAATCGCGGTGTTGGCGCCGATTCCAAGCGCCAGCGTGAGCACCGCAACGGCGGTGAACCCGGGGCTCTTCGCCAGCATACGCAGACCGTAGCGGACGTCCTGAATCAATGATTCAAGCGCCGGGAGACCGCGACGGTCGCGGCAAATCTCCTTGGTTTGCTCCATGCCGCCGAGCTTGATGATCGCCTGGCGGCGAGCCTCAACGGGACCCATGCCGGTGCGCAGATTGTCTTCGATGTGCAGTTGGAGGTGGCTTTCCAGTTCATCGGCCAACTCGCGCTCCCGGCGTGCCCTGTTAAACAGGCCGCTCACACGCAAGAACCAGACGCGAAGCAGTCTCATGCAGACTGCTCCTCAGGGGCCAAGAAGCGCGCTAGCATCTCCTTTGTCTTCCACCTTCCCTATTGGTAAAGCATACGAAGCATGCCACAATTTCTATTGGAAAACAATAGGAAAACGCCGGGG
>JBGPKX010000457.1:0-3015 GCA_041486185.1 Bryobacteraceae bacterium
CCTTCGTCGAGCATGCGGAACGATTTGCCCACGCGCGACGCATAACCGAGAAAGATTTTGAGACGGCCGCGACGCGACTGCCGCTCCTCCGCCTCGACGCGCCGGAGCAGTTCCTCGGGAGTGGGGCGTGGATTCGCCATGGTGTGATTGGCCCTACCAGGAGCCTTGTTTCCGGCCGAACCACCAGATCAGGCCCAGAGTGGCGGTGTTCTGGTCGCGCTTCAAAACATCCAGAGTGTCCGTCAGGAAAAATGGCCGGTTGGAGAAATCGCGCCGCCACTCGGTGCGCATCAGGAAACCGTCGGCAAACAGGTAGTCAGCCGTTAGCGTAGTCTCTTTGAGTGCCTGTGTCACACCGCTGAACAAACCGCCGCGATCGCTGAAATACTCGCCGCGCCCGGCCACTGCAAACTTGGGCGTCAACTGATAGCGCGCGTACGCAGCACCTGCGGAGACGTGCGCGCCAGGCGTTTCATGGCGAACAACGTAATCGCCCTCCAGCGCGAGCGTTAAATTGGAGTTCACATTCCAAGTTGTGTAGCTGTCGAAGATTTGCAGCCGGTGCCGCGGAAGGTTCAGCGGAATCACGGAGAGTCCTGGCTGCGTCGGCAGCACGGGAATGCCCGGATTCAAATTCGGCACGGTATCCGGGGTTTCGATGCCGGTGTAATAGTTGGCGTTCCACGTCAGAGTTTTCGCCGGCTTGAAGGAGAGCAGCACGGCCTGCGACTTATTGTCGTTGAATTCTTCGCTCTGCTGCGCGCCATTCACCAACCAATAGTTTACGTTCAACCACGGCGTCACATTGTAGGATGAGCGAAACCCGAAATGGTAAAACGGCAGGAAATTGAACAAGTAGGACCGCGAATAGTTCATCTGGTCTTTGGTGTAGTTGTTTTCCACACCCAGAGCGCTGGCCCACTTGCCGAAATCGACGGTCAAACCGCTGCCCACCGGTAGCACATACGTTCCATACGCCTGGAACACCGGCCGGTAAACCTGCGGACGCGGCTCGTTCACAGGGCTGCCTTGCAGCGTCTCGGTGGCCTGCCCATATTGCAGGTCGAGGCGCACGCCGAAGCGCCGGCCCGCATCGGGATTCGGAGCCCGCTCAATCACGATCGCGGCCTGATTCAAACTAAAGCTGTTACTCAGGACGTCGTACGCGCGCAGCAAATTGACGCGCCCCACAGGCTGGTTGAAATTGTACCCGTAGTAGCCGTCGAGCGTCATGTTAAACGTGGTGTCGCTGAGAAACCCGCCGGACGGCTCTGGAGCCTTGGCTTGGGCAGGAGCCGTTGCGGGCGCTAAGGCCGAAGCGGCCTGCTCAGGCTTTGCACTATCGACGGGAGCCGGAGCTGCGGTGGCCAGGCGCGACTCGAGCGCGGCCAGCCGTTGCTCCAACGTGTCGATGCGCTGGAGCATTTTCTGCTCGCGCGCACTGAGGGGAGGATCGGTATCGGCCGCGAAAGCGGGACAGCATGCAAGAACAAGAGTCAAAATCCGTAAGGCGCACATAAGTGTAGTAGACCGTGTTGTTGGATTGGAGGCCATTGACCGTTACCGTCGCGGCTCGGTAGAGTGCTTTTTGGCTAACGCTTCCGAGCCACGAGCGGAGGAGCGTGGTTGTGGGCGTCGTGCCGCTATCGGTGACCCGCCGGATATTTGCCGTCGAGCGCCAGGTTGATCAGCAGCACGTTGACTCGCGGCTCGCCGAGAAACGTGAGCTGGCGCGGCTCAATCGATGGCGCCACAAGCCCGCGGACCTGTTCCTCCGGAATACCGCGCGCCCTGGCTACACGTGCAACCTGCGCGTAGGCCGACGCCGGGCTGATGTGCGGATCGAGTCCGCTCCCCGATGACGTCAGCAGGTCTGCGGGAATAGGACCACTGAAGCCCGGATTCTCTTTGCGGAATTTTTCCGCGTCGGCCTTGATGCGTTCCGCAAGCTTCTGGCTGGTCGGGCCGAGATTCGCGCTTCCGGAATTCGCCGCATCGTAACCATCGCCTGCCGCTGATGGCCGCCCCTGGAAGTACTCCGGCTTCGAAAACTTCTGCCCGATCAGCTCCGAACCAATGACTTTTCCATTCACTTCGATGAGGCTGCCGTTGGCCTGCTTGGGAAAGACAACCTTGGCGATGCCTGTGACCAGAGCCGGGTAGAGCATGCCGGTCAGCACCGTCAGCACCAGAGTCATTCGCACGGCAGGCAAGAGCTGTTCCCACATTTTCTTTCTCCTTTACGCCAGGTGAAACCATCCCAGGAGCACGTCTATGATCCAGATCCCGGGAAATGGCGCGATGATGCCGCCCACGCCGTAGACTAGGATGTTGCGGCGCAGCAGGGCCGCCGCACTCATGGGTTTGTACGAAACGCCGCGCAGAGCCAGCGGGATCAGCGCGACGATGATTAGTGCGTTGAATATCACGGCCGCTAGCACCGCGCTCTCCGGACTGTGCAACCGCATCACATTCAGCGCGGCGATCGCCGGATAAGTGACCGAAAACATCGCCGGCAGAATGGCGAAATACTTGGCCACGTCGTTCGCGATGGAAAACGTGGTGAGCGCGCCGCGTGTCATGAGCAGCTGTTTGCCGATGGCTACGACCTCGATAAGCTTGGTCGGGTTACTGTCCAGATCCACCATATTCCCGGCTTCCTTCGCGGCCATAGTGCCGGTGTTCATGGCCACGCCGACATCCGCCTGCGCAAGCGCGGGTGCGTCGTTGGTGCCGTCGCCCGTCATGGCCACCAGCCGGCCGCCCGCCTGTTCCTTCTTGATGAGATCCATCTTTTGCTTGGGCGTGGCCTGCGCCAGGAAGTCGTCCACGCCGGCTTCGGCGGCGATGGCTGCCGCGGTCAACGGGTTGTCGCCCGTAATCATCACGGTGCGGATACCGATGGCGCGAAGCTGATCGAAGCGCTCGCGCATGCCACCTTTGACCACGTCCTTCAGATGGATGACGCCGAGGACTTTCGGACCGTCCGCCACCACCAGCGGCGTGCCGCCCGAG
>JBGPKX010000458.1:0-2995 GCA_041486185.1 Bryobacteraceae bacterium
AGCGTGGGCGAGGTTGGCTTCATGCGCGGTCCGGGCCGGCGCGAGATTGGCCACGGTGCACTGGCGGAGCGCTCCATCTCTCCGCTTATTCCTGACGAAACAAAGTTCCCGTACACTCTGCGCGTGGTGAGCGACATCCTCGAATCTAACGGATCCAGTTCCATGGCCACGGTGTGCGGCGCCAGCCTTGCATTGATGGATGCCGGCGTGCCTCTGGGAGCGGCGGTGGGAGGGGTTGCCATGGGCCTGGTGAAAGAGGGCGCCAAGTACGCCGTCCTGACCGACATTGCCGGCGCCGAAGACCACTACGGCGACATGGATTTCAAAGTAGCGGGCACTCGTGACGGCATTACCGCGCTGCAGATGGATATCAAGGTGCCCAACATCAGCGCCGCCATCATGCGCGAGGCGCTCGATCAGGCGCGCCGCGGCCGCTTGTTCATTCTCGATAAGATGCAGGAAGCTTTGGCAGCGCCGCGCGCGGAGATGTCACAATACGCGCCACGCATTTACACTATGAACATTGCCCAGGACAAGATCCGCGACGTCATCGGGCCAGGCGGCAAAGTTATCCGGGGGATCATCGAACAGACCGGCGTCAAGATCGACGTGTCCGACGATGGCACCATCCACATCGCGTCCGCCGACGAAGCGTCCGCCGCCAAGGCCATCCGCATCATTTCCGACATCACGGCGGTGGCCGAGGTGGGAAAGACGTACCTCGGGAAGGTGGTCCGGCTGGTGGATTTCGGCGCATTCGTTGAGATTTTCCCCGGCACCGACGGCCTGTTGCACATCAGCGAAATCGCCGAGAACCGCATCAAAGAGGTGCGCGACGAGCTGAAGGAGGGCGACCAGATTCTGGTCAAAGTCCTGGCCATGGAAGGCAACAAGATCAAACTGAGCCGGAAAGCGGTGTTGCGCGAGCAGCGGGATAAGCTGAAAACACCGGTGAAGCATTAAGGACCGCTTAGAGTGTTTTGGCGCTTCTGCGCGCCAGCGGTGAATCGGAAACAAATCGGAGCATGGCCGTGAGCGCCCGACCGCGGTGGCTCACGGCCATTTTTTCTTCCACAGAAACTTCCCCAAATGACTTGCCGTACGGCGGGTAGTAGAAGAGGGGATCGTAACCAAACCCCTCCGGGCCGCGCGGCTCATCCAGAATTTCTCCCTCCACAACGCCTCGGAACGTGCGCAGCACCTCTCCGCGGTTGGCCAGCGCGATGATGCAGACGAATCGGGCCCGCCGTTTTTCCCGACCTCGCATGTTTCCGAGGAGCAATGCGTTATTCTGCGCATCGGTTGCGCCCGGACCTGCGTACCGCGCCGAAACCACGCCCGGCGCACCCCCAAGCGCATCCACCTCCAGTCCGGAATCATCCGCGAACAGTAGTCCAGGCGCGTGCTGCCCGTAGTAAGTCGCTTTCAAAACGGCGTTCTCTTTGAAGGTGCGGCCGGTTTCCTCGCAGGGTGCAATTTCCTGGAGACCCGGAAGTTCGAGGACGCCGATCCAAAATCGCTCTCCCGCCAGCCGAAATTCGCGCAGTTTGCCGGGATTACTGGTCGCGCAATAAAGCGTCACCTCGCCTGGACCACCCGTTTCTGTATGTCGATCAGCTCGCGGATTCCTTGGCGCGCCAGATCGATCAAGCCATTCAACTGCGTGTCATCGAACGGGCGGTGCTCGGCGGTGGCCTGCACTTCAATGAACTTGCCCGCTCCGGTCATGATGATGTTCATGTCCACGTCGGCGCGCGAGTCCTCCTCGTAATCCAGATCGAGCATGGGCTCACCGCCGACGATCCCCACACTGGTGGCGGCCACCGAATCCAGGATGGGCGATTTCTTCAGCGCGCCGAACTTCGACAATTGATCGATCGCCATAGCCAGCGCGACGAATGCGCCGGTGATGGACGCCGTGCGGGTACCGCCGTCAGCTTGAATCACATCGCAATCCACCAGCACGGAGCGCTCTCCTAAGGCGTCCAGATCGACCACCGCACGCAGCGAGCGGCCGATAAGCCGCTGGATTTCGTGCGTGCGTCCCGAGGGCCGGCCCTTGGTCACCTCGCGCGGCGTGCGCTTCAGCGTGGCGCGGGGCAGCATGGCATACTCCGCGGTCACCCATCCTTTGCCGGAGCCGCGCAGAAACTGTGGCACTCCGTCCTCAATCGAAGCAGCGCACAGCACGCGAGTATGGCCCACCGTAATCAGTGCGGAGCCCTCCGCGGTCTTCAGGTATCCGGTCTCGATCTCGACCGGGCGCATCTGGTCCAACCGCCGGTTATCCGTTCGCATATTTGAGCACCAGAAACATGACGAGGCCGACAAGCGCCATCGCCGAGAAGATCAGAATCAAGCACGGCACGCCGCCTTGCACTTGGGGCGCTTTAGCCTTCTTGGGTCTGACCGGTTTGAATTTCGCCATAGAATGGCCCGCGAGCGCAGGCCACTAAGGATGGTACCAGGGTTCGGCGGAACGAATCAGCAACTCGCGCGGGCTCGCCCGGAGACGGTACAATCGGCTTCGATGAAACGCCGCCTCTGGATGGTAGTTGTTATGTTGCTTGCCGCATGCACTGCGAAAACGCAGCCGCCCGTGTTTCCTGCAACCGTCGCCGGCGCATGGCAGATGAAGGGATCACAGAGTTTTCCGGCCGCCAGTGCGCCGGAACTCATCCGCAAGATCGGTACGCGAGGATGGTGGAGCGCGACGTATGAAGGGCCGGGCTCCGCAACCGTCGAGCTGTATGAGCTGACTTCATCGGCTGGCGGCTTGTAAATGGTCCAGGACTGGCGCCCCGTGGCGGACACCGTCGTCTGGTACACACCGCGTTACTTCGTCGCCGTCAAGTGGCGAAATTCGGATCGCACCGCCGTCAGCGCCTTCGTCCGCGCGATCGAAAAGCAATTCGCCGAATAGAAGTAGGTCAGCGCGACGATCCCCAATTCACCGGTTTCAATTCGCCCACGATCACCAGATACGATGCCGCGC
>JBGPKX010000459.1:0-2964 GCA_041486185.1 Bryobacteraceae bacterium
AATGGCGTATCCGCGGCCTCCCGATTTTGCATGGGGCCGCTCGACCACATTCATCCGCGGCCGGTAGTGCTGCAGGAAATCGAAGTTCGCGGTGGTGAAGTGCGCCAGCGGATGCCCCAGATTGCGCACCGCCGAGACTGCTTTAAGAAATACTTCCGGCATGACCACGGCCGAGCCCACGTTGAGATAGACGCCGCCGTCGTTCAACGCGGCAACCAGCGTGCAGAACAGGCGGAAGTCGTGGTGCGTCGCGCGGCCGATGGCAGCGGGATCGGCGGCGGGGTGGGTGTGCGGCGTGTCGGTGCCCATGGCGACGTGGACGGTGACGGGAATAGAGCGTTGATACGCCAGAGCGAGCAGGCTGGCATTCGCGTGTGGGGCGTGGCCATCCGCTATAAGAGCGCGGCCGAGGGCTTCGCCCATGCCGATGCCATCGCGGTCGCCGCACGCGATGGCCTGGTTCATCTCGCGGCCGGTTTCTTCGGCGGCGCCGAAACGGCCATCGGGCAGTACGGCTTCGACATCTTCGCTGGTATGTCCCGCGAGAGCGATTTCGAAGTCGTGAATGGCGGCCGAGCCATTCATGGAGAATGCGGTGGCGTAACCGCGCTGCATTAGATCCGCCAGCAGGGGCGTGAGGCCGCACTTGATAACGTGCCCGCCCAGGCCCCAAAGGATGGGCTTGCGGCGCACACGTGCTTGGACCAGAGCCTCCACCACGGAGCGGAACGATTCAGCAGCCAGGATCTTGGGGAGGGAGTTGAGCCAGCCGGGCACGCCGCTGCCCTTCACGTAGGGGGCGGCGAAATCCTCCACGCGCACCTTCCCGCCGCGTGCGGCCAGAGGAACGGTCTTGAGGCGCGTAAAGTCGATCGGCTGGATGTCGTATTTACTCATCAAAGGCAGGACAGACATTCGTGCCTGTCCAATTCTCCATTTGCGCAAAGCGGACAGGCAAAAATGCCTATCCTACGATTTTCTCTAGTTCGAAGATGCCGTCGCCAGAACGCCGGGGCCGCCAAGAAGTCTGCGCAGGGCTTCGGCGGTATAGCTTTTTTTCGAGCGCATGACCTGCTCCGGCGTGCCGCTCGTCACGACTCGTCCTCCATCTTCACCGCCGTCCGGGCCCAAATCGATAATCCAGTCGGCAGTCTTCATCACATCCACATTATGCTCGATCACCACTACCGTGTTGCCCAGATCGACCAGCCGCTGCAGCACGTCCAGCAGCTTGCGAACGTCATCGAAATGCAGGCCGGTCGTCGGTTCGTCGAGCAAATAGAAAGTCCGGCCCGTCTGGCGTTTGCTCAGCTCGCGCGCCAGCTTGATGCGCTGGGCTTCGCCGCCGGAAAGCGTGGTCGACGACTGGCCCAGGTGAATGTAGCCCAGGCCGACATCGTGCAGCGTCTCCAGCTTGGCGCGAATCTGCGGGATATTTTCGAGCACGGGCAGTGCGTCTTCCACGGTGGTGTCTAACAGGTCCGCGATCGAAAGACCTTTGAATTTCACTTCGAGCGTCTCCCGATTGTAGCGGCGGCCGTGGCAGACGTCGCAGGTCACGTACACATCGGGCAGAAAATTCATCTCGATGCGCCTGAGGCCATCACCCTGGCAGGCTTCGCAGCGGCCGCCCTTTACATTGAAGCTGAACCGGCCGGGTTTGTAGCCGCGCTCGCGGGATTCCGGCAGCCGCGAATAAAGATCGCGGATGGGCGCGAACAGCCCGGTATAAGTGGCGGGATTGGAGCGCGGCGTGCGTCCGATAGGAGATTGGTCGATGCGAATGACTTTATCCAGATTTTCGAGGCCGCTAATACGGTCGTGCGAGCCCGCTTTTTCGCGCGAGCCATAAATCTGCCCGGCGAGTGCGCGATATAGGATTTCGTTAATGAGCGTAGATTTGCCGCTGCCGGAAACGCCGGTGACCACGGTCAGCAAACCCAGCGGAATTTCAACATCGATATTTTTCAGATTGTGTTCACGGGCGCCGAAGACCGTGAGCTTCTTTCCGTTGGGACGGCGCCGCGTTGGAGGCACTGGGATTTCCAGCTCGCCCGATAGATAACGGCCGGTAAGCGAAGCCGGATTTCTCGCAATCCGTCCGGGTGTTCCCGTCGCCACCAGTGCGCCGCCCAGCCTTCCGGCGCCGGGGCCGAGATCGACCACGTAATCCGCGCGCTCGATGGTCTCGGCATCATGCTCCACCACGATGACGGTGTTGCCCATGTCGCGCAAGTGCGCCAGCGTTTCCAGCAACCTGCCGTTGTCGCGCGGGTGCAGACCGATGGAGGGTTCATCCAGCACATAGAGCACGCCCCGAAGTTTGGAGCCGATCTGCGTGGCCAGCCGGATGCGCTGCGCTTCGCCGCCCGAGAGCGTGGCCGCGGAGCGTTCGAGGCTCAAATAGTCCAGACCTACCGCGGAGAGGAATTCGAGCCTGCGGCGGATCTCATCCACCACACGCCCGGCAATCTGCATCTCGCGCTCGCCGAATTCCCAACTCCTGGCGGTAAGCAGCGCGCGCCCAATGGGCATCGCGGTGAAATCCGCGACGGAAAGACTCTTCACGCGAACCGCGAGACTCGAAGGCCGGAGCCGTTTGCCGTGGCAATCCGAACACTCGGTGGGCGACATGTAATCGGTGAGCCACTCGCGGTAGCCTTCGCCCGCCTCCTGAAAACTCTGGTCGAGAATCTTCAGTATGCCTGGAAATCCGTTGCCCCCTTCGAGCAGCAGTTTCTGCGTCTTCTTCGGAAACTGATCGAACGGGGTTGCCAGGTTGATGCGCAATATGCGCGCCGCTTCGTTCAGCCAGTGGCTCATGTACGCCGAGCCCGCGCCGGGTCCCAGGCCGCCTTCGAGCAGGGGCTTAGAGAAATCCGCGATGACCTTGCCGGGATCGAAGGTCCACCGGTTGCCCAGCCCGGAGCATGTCTCGCACGCGCCGTACGGGCTGTTGAAGGA
>JBGPKX010000460.1:0-2895 GCA_041486185.1 Bryobacteraceae bacterium
ACAAGTCCCGAGAAATGCGCCATATCGACCAGCAGGAGAGCGCCCACGGAATCGGCGATCTGGCGGAAGCGGGGGAAATCCAGAGTACGCGGATAGGCGCTACCGCCGGAGATGATCAGCTTGGGTTTGTGCTCCTCGGCCAGGCGCGCGAGTTCGTCGTAATCGATGCGCTCGTCGTCTTTGCGCACGCCGTACGGAACCACCTTGTATGTTTTGCCGGAGAAATTGAGATGGTGGCCGTGGGTCAGGTGGCCGCCGTGCGACAGGTTCAGCCCGAGGATGGTGTCGCCGGGTTGCAGCACGGATGCGTAGGCCGCCTGATTGGCTTGCGAACCGGAATGCGGCTGGACGTTGACATACTCGGCGCCGAACAATTTCTTGGCCCGGTCGCGCGCCAGATTTTCGACAATATCAACGAACTCACAGCCGCCGTAGTAGCGTTTGCCGGGGTAGCCTTCGGCGTACTTATTCGTCAGGACGCTGCCAGTGGCTTCGAGAATGGCTTCGGAGGTGAAATTCTCGCTCGCAATCAATTCCAGTTGCGAGCCCTGACGCTCCGTCTCGCGGCGGATGGCGTCGTAAATTTCGGGGTCCACTTCGGCCAATGGCCGCGACATGGGATTGTCCATAGGGGAAAGGACGATTGTAACATCGCGGCACAGGCGCGAGAGCCCGCGAGGCGCCGGCGCCCGCGTATGAAAATCAATGGGCCGCGAATGAACGCAAAGGAACGAGAATGAAGACGCGCCCCTTGTTGTTTTCTATTCGCGTACATTCACGTTGATTCGCGGCTAACACGGTTTTGCCAGTTTGCTAGAATAAAACTTCCCGAAAATCTATCGCGGCCATCATTTATGCATTGGAGCAGACTATTCATTCCCACGCTGCGCGAGAATCCCGCCGAAGCGGAAGTCGTCAGCCATCAGTTACTGCTGCGCGCGGGGTACATCCGCCAGTTGTCGGCGGGGATTTACAGTTACCTGTTTCTGGCGCAGCGCTCGCTGCTGAAGATCACGCAGATTGTGCGCGAAGAGATGGACGCAATCGGCGGGCAGGAGATGCTGCTGCCGGCGCTGCATCCGGCCGAGTTGTGGCAGGAATCCGGCCGCTGGGACGTGATGGGCGACAACATGTTTCGCCTGAAGGACCGCTGGGGGCGCGACATGTGCCTGGGCATGACACACGAAGAGGTCATGACCTCGATTGCGCGCGGCGAAATGCGCAGCTACAAGCAACTGCCGCAGATCTGGTACCAGATTCAGAACAAGTTTCGCGATGAGCCGCGGCCGAAATCGGGGCTGCTGCGCGTGCGGCAGTTCATCATGAAGGATTCGTACACGTTCGACCTCGACGCGGCCGGCCTCGATGCGGCGTATCAGAAACATCATAAGGCCTACTGCCGGATTTTCGACCGCTGCGGTCTGGATTACATCGTGGTGGAAGCGCACTCGGGGGCCATGGGCGGCAGCCAGTCGCACGAGTTCATGGTGGCATCGGACGCGGGCGAAGATTTCGTGACGTTGTGCAAGAAGTGCGGATATTCCGCGAACCTCGAGAAGGCGGTATCGAAGCCGGTAGCGCCGGCGATCGCCGATCCAGCGGGCGATCTCGCACCCGAAGAATTTCACACGCCCGGCCGCAAAACCATTGCCGAGGTTGCGGAATTCACCAAATTGCCTGAGACCTCGCAGATGAAGAGCCTGGTGATGGTGGCTGACGGCAAGCCGGTGATCGCGCTTTTGCGCGGCGATCATCAATTGAGCGAGACAAAATTCGCGAGCGCGGTGGGCGCGAACGATATCCGTCCAGCGCGTCCTGACGAAATGCGAGAGTGGCTGGGAGCGGACGCGGGTTCGCTGGGTCCGGTGGGCGTGAAAGGTGTGCGCCTGGTGGCGGACTCTGCGCTCCAGGGCCGGCGCAACATGATTGCGGGCGCTAACCGCGACGATCACCACTTGCGCAGCGTCACGCCGGGCGAAGACTTCACCGCGGAGTTTCACGATCTGCGGCAGGCGGCGGAGGGCGATGCCTGCGAGAATTGCGGCGCGCCGCTCGAGCTGCGCAAGGCCATCGAAATCGGACACATTTTCAAGCTCGGATATAAGTATTCCGAGTCCATGGGGTTGCGCGTGCTCCAGGCGGATGGCACAGAAGTGCCGGTGATCATGGGCTCCTACGGGATCGGCATCGAACGCATTTTGAGCGCGGCGGTGGAGCAGCGTCACGATGGCGATGGCATGGCACTGCCGGTCTCGATCGCGCCGTTTGCGGTGGTCGTGACGCCGGTGAACAGCTCCGAACCCGGGCAGCGGCGCGCGGCTGAAGAAATCTACCAGACGTGTCTCGCACTCGGTCTCGACGCGCTGCTGGACGATCGCGATGAGCGGCCCGGCGTCAAATTCAAGGACGCCGACCTGGTCGGCATTCCGTTCCGCATCACGGTGGGCAAAAAGCTGGCGCAGGGGATGGTGGAACTGGTGGAACGTCACGGCAAGAAATCGGTGGACGTGCCGGTGGCCGAGGCTGCCGCCGCGGTGAAAAGCAGGGCCTCCGCGCAGATGGGAGTCGCTTAACGGTGTGACCGATTGGAAGAAAATTCGCGCCGAATTTCCCGCCGTCGAAGACTGGATTGTTCTTAATGCCGCCACGTTCGGAATGCTTCCGCGGCGCGCGACGGAAGCTGTGGCGTGCCATTTTGCGCGGCGCGATCGTTATGCCTGCTCTGACTTCATGGAGTGGTTCGCGGATGCCGACGCCATCCGGGGTTCGATTGCGCGCCTGATCCACTGCTCTGCGGACGATGTCGCTTTTATTCCGAACTCGTCGGCCGGGCTTTCCACACTGATCGGCGGCATGGACTGGAAAACGGGCGACCAAGTGGTCACGCTCGAAGAT
>JBGPKX010000461.1:0-2890 GCA_041486185.1 Bryobacteraceae bacterium
GCGGGCGAGAGCCGGTTCGTGGAAGAGAAGATTCATGAGCCGGAGAAGCAGTGGTCGCCCGTGGTTTTCTACGATGCGCCGCGCTGCATCCTGTGCTTCCGCTGCGTGCGCATCTGCAACGAGGGCATGGGGGTGAACGCGCTGGGTATCGTCAACCGCGGCGTGGTCACCGAGATCGCCCCGAACAAAGGCGATCACCTGGAGTGCGACGAGTGCGGCATGTGCATCGATATCTGCCCGGTCGGCGCGCTCACCAGCGGCACGTATCGTTATAAAACGCGCCCCTGGGAGATGGAGCACGTCGGCACCATCTGCACACACTGTTCAAATGGCTGCAAGACCACGCTCGGCGTCCGCAACGACAAGATTATCCGCGGCAACAATCGCGACCGCTCCGGCATCAACGGCGAGTTCCTGTGCATCAAGGGCCGCTATGGTTTTGACTTCTACGATCATCCCGAACGCCTGCAGTCGCCGCTGGTGCGCGTGAACGGCAAGCTCGAGCCGGTCTCTTGGGCCAAGGCGCTCGAGACCGTTGCCAGGAAGTTTCAAGAAGTGAAGGCGCGCAACGGCACCTTCGGCGTCATCGGCTCCAACCGCACCACCAACGAAGAAAACTACTATCTGCAGAAATTTGCGCGCCAGGTACTGGCCACCAATCATATCGATCATCACCGCACGGGCGACGTGGTCACGTTGCTCGACGCCGTAAGTGGCTCGACGGGCGCACTAGCCGCCACGCGCGATCTCTACGAGAAGAAGGCCGTGCTGGTCGTCGGCGCCGATCTTGCCCTTGAGCAGCCCTTCCTCTCGTTCCAGATCCGCGCCAATTACCGGCACCATCAGGCGCATGTGTACGTGGTCACAGCGAAAGCGGTGCGCGAGGACAGCTACGCGGCGGCTGCACTCCGCGCCGAGCCGGGCAAGGAGCTTTCGGCCATCGAGTCGCTGCGCGACAAGCTCAAAGCCGAGCCGGAGCTTGTGATCGTCTACGGCGATTCCATCAAAGGCGATGCTGTCCGCAAGCTGGTCGCCTTCGGCGTGAGCCTCGGGATTCCCATCCAATATGTCCCGCTGGTCGATTATTCCAACTCGCGCGGCGCCGTCGACATGGGACTGATGCCGGAACTGTTCCCCGGATACAAACCGTCCGGCCAAGCCGGCATGACCATCACCGACATGCTCGCGGCCGCTAGTCTGGACGTCCTTTGGGTCGTGGGCGCCAACCCGCTCAAGAGCGCCGACCTGCATGCGAAGAACGCCTTCGTCGTGGTGCAGGAATTGTTCCTCACCGAGACCGCGCAAGCCGCCGACGTCGTGCTGCCCGCCGCTTCCGCTTACGAAAAGGACGGGACCGTCACCAACGTCTGCGGCGAATTGCAGCGCTTGAAAAAGGCTGCCCAGACCATGGGCGCGAAACCCGACCTCGAGATCATCGGCTTGATCGCCAAAGAAATGGGCGCGGCGCGCGAGATGGGCCCGTGGCTGCCCGACGCCGTTTTCAACGAGATTCGCCGGATTGTGCGCGGCTATGAAGTCGACCTCGCCACCATCGACACCGGAGGCGCAGCCCAAACCATGCCCGTGAACGGCCGCGTTCCGGTGGAGAGCCGCCCCGATCTCATCCGCTCGGCGCACGATGACCTGTTCACCGCGGGTACACTCGGACGTTATTCTAAGATGTTGAACTCTGTTCTCGAAAGACGGCTCACCCGCTGATGGAATTCTTCGTTATCAGTATCATCAAAGCGGCGGTTGTGGCCTTCGTCCTGCTCACCACGCTGGCTTATTTGCAGTGGGTCGAACGCAAGGTGATCGCGCACATTCAAGTCCGTCTCGGGCCTTCGCGCGTGGGCCCGCACGGGCTGCTGCAACCCCTGGCGGACGTCATCAAACTCATCACCAAGGAAGATTTGATCCCGCCTTACGTGAACAAGTTCGTCTACCTGTTGGCTCCCTTCCTGGCCGTGACCATGGCGCTGATTTCGATTTCGGTGATTCCCTTCGGCCCTGAAATCTGGGTCTTCGGCCACACCACCTGGATGCAGCTCACCGATCTCAACATCGGGCTGCTGTTCGTCCTGGCCGTGAGTTCCATGGGTGTCTACGGCATCGCGCTCGCGGGATGGGCTTCCAACAATAAATACGCGCTGCTCGGCGGGCTGCGCAGCTCCGCGCAGATGATAAGCTATGAGCTGCCGCTGAGCCTGGCCATCGCCGCGCCGCTATTGCTGGTTAACACGCTCAGCCTTCGCGAGATCGTCGAAAAGCAAGCGGGCTCGATCCTCCACTGGAATGTTCTGCCGCAGATCGTGAGCTTCTTCGTTTTCGTGATCGCCGGATTTGCTGAAACCAATCGCGTGCCGTTCGACCTGCCCGAAGCCGAAAACGAGCTGGTCGCCGGCTTCCACACTGAATACAGCAGCATGAAATTCGCGGCGTTTTTTATGGCCGAATACGCCAACATGGTCACGGTCACCTGCATGACGGCCATCCTGTTTCTGGGTGGCTGGCAACCGCTCTTTCCCGTGGAATGGGGCTCAAACTACGTTCCTGCTGTGCTGTTCGCGGCGAGCGGCGCCGTCGCCATCTATCACGGACTGCATCCCGCCCGAAAGCGCGATCGGCTTACGCTCCCCGTGTTCGGCATGATCTTCCTGGCAATCGCCGGCCTGTTTCTGTTTCCGCCGCTGCAGCCGGCTCTGATTCCCCTGTTCTGGTTCGTAGCCAAGGTCGGCCTCCTTCTTTTCGTTTTCATGTGGGTTCGAGGCACTCTCCCGCGTTTTCGCTACGACCAGTTGATGGGATTTGCGTGGAAAGTGCTGTTTCCGATTGCGCTCGTGAATTTGCTGGTGACCGCGTTCGTGGTTGCGTGGAAAAGCTGAATGGA
>JBGPKX010000462.1:0-2713 GCA_041486185.1 Bryobacteraceae bacterium
CGATTGCCTGTTTACCCCGACCACGCCCATGGCCGCTCCGCGCATCGGCGAAAAAACGGTGAGCCTCGGCGAATTCACAGACGACGTGCGGCTGGCCTCCACACGATTGGTGCGCGGCATCAACGTCCTCGGGTTGCCGGCTATCTCCATGCCCTGCGGTCTCGACCGCCGGGGTCTGCCGCTCGGGTTGCAAATCGTCGGCCGGCCATTCGAGGAAGCCTTCATCCTGCAAGTGGCCGCTGCGCTGGAAGATGCAGGTGGTGTATCCGCTCGGCCTGTGCCGCCGATCTGATTTGCCACCGGTTGCTCCCTCGCGCGCCTCGGTAACCGCCCTTCATTCAATGACCGCGTTACCGACAACGACCGCGTTACCGAGCCGCGACCGTAATGAAGCGGTCTTCAAGTCCAACCCACCCGCGGAAAGCATGTAAGAAACCCGCTTGCCATGCGACTACCTGTTTGGAAGCCGAGAAAGATGCTCGCGGAACCCGCTGAGGCGAACCAAACACTCCAGTCCGGCGGCGTTTCCACAGGACGGTTTTGCGAGCTTTTTGAGGCCTATCAGCCCGCGTTGCGGAGACTCGCGGCGGCCTACGTAATCAATCCGGCCGATCGGGAAGATCTGCTGCAGGATATCGCATGCGCCATCTGGAAAGCGCTGCCGGGTTTTCGCGGCGAATCGACCGAGCGGACCTGGATTTACCGTATCGCACACAATATCGCGATTCGCAGATCGTCCGAAGTCCGGGCCAGGAGCTCGCGGGAGCCGCTCATCGAGGAACGTTTCGATCGTCCCTCGGGCGAGTCCAGTGCGGAAGATGCCCTGCTGCTCCGCGAGAAGCGGCAGGCTCTGATAGGCAGCATTCGTCAGATGGCTCTCGTGGACAGGCAGATCGTGACGCTGCACCTCGAAGGACTGAGCGCGGCAGAAATCGAGGAGATTACCGGGGTGTCGGCGGGCGCGGTTGCCACGCGCCTCACGCGGATCCGGCAAAGGCTGAGTGAACACGTGCAAGGAGGTGGGCCATGAACAGACCGGATGAGTTGGAACAACTCTGGAAAACTCAGCCGGCGGATGCGGCCATGAAAGGAGAAGAAATGCGCAGCATTATCTTGAAAAGGACCGAGACGTTCGATCGCAAGATTCGGTGGCGGAACCTGCGGGAGACCATCGCTGCCGTCGCGATTGCCGTGTTCTTCACGTACATTGCTTGGGGACAGCGTAACGGCTTGCAGCGGGCCGGCAGTTTCATTCTGGTGGCCAGCGCCCTTTGGATCATCTACTACATCTGGCGGCACGGATCCGATCCAGCCGATCCGAATCCCGATCAGACGCTGGCGGGATATCAGCGTGCCCTGGTGAGGAGGTGCGAACACCAGATCCGGCTGTTGCGAAACGTCAAATTCTGGTACCTGCTGCCGTTTTATGTGGGCTTGCTGACTGGCAGCGTGGGTATGCTCAAAGAACGTGCCGCATCCGGCCCGCTCACATGGCTGGATGCCATCGGCCCCATCTTCTACACCCTGGTATTCGCGGGAGTCTGGTGGCTGAACGAGGTGCACGCCGTACGCAAACTGCAGCGGATGCGCACGAAGTTGATGTCCAACATGGAAGAAGCGGAGACGCAGTGCTAGGCCTGCGGCCGGCGGGAGAGACGCGTGGCGGATCCATCGAGGGTCGTATAATAAGCGCAGCCATGGATCTTAACCGCCGTAGCTTTCTCCAAACCGGGGCCGCGCTCGCCGCCGGACAGTTCGCCAAGGCCAATCCCAATGAACGCGTCACGGTGGGCCATATTGGCGCCGGCGCGCGCGCCCATGAGCTCATGCAGGCCGTCATGGCCAATCCCAACACGGAAATCGTGGGCGTGGTGGACGCCTACACGGGCCGCGTCGAGCGCGCCATCGATCGTACCGGCGGCCGGGCGAAGGCTTATCGCACGCATCACGATCTGCTGGCCGATAAGTCCATCGACGCCGTGGTCGTTGCGACGCCCGACCACTGGCACAAGCAGATCATCATTGAAGCTCTGCGCGCCGGCAAGGATGTCTACTCGGAAAAGCCCATGACGTACCGCTCGGCCGAAGGCGTCGAAATCATTGAAGTGGCGCGCCAGACCCAGCGCGTCGTCCAGGTGGGCAGCCAGGGCATGAGCAGCAAGGCTGAGCAGGTTGGCAAGGAGTGGATCCGTTCCGGAAAGCTGGGCAAGGTCACCATGATCCGGGCGTCGTATAACCGCAACACCGCCGAAGGCGCCTGGCTCTACCCCATACCGCCGGACGCTTCACCTAAGACCGTGAACTGGGAGATGTTTCTCGGCCCGGCGCCCAAACGGCCCTTCAATCTGGAGCGCTTCTTCCGCTGGCGCTGCTTTTCGGACTATTCCGGCGGCATCGCTACCGATCTGTTCGTGCACCTCTGCACCACCATTCATTATCTGACGGACGCCAGGATGCCCTCTCGCGCCATGGCCATGGGCGAGCTCTACCGCTGGAAGGAATCGCGCGACGTGCCCGACACGCTGAACGCCATTCTGGAGTACCCCGAGGGCTTCACGGTTTCGCTCAGCTCGACTTTCAATAATGAGTTCAGCCAGGAGGCCGGTTTTCAGATCCTGGGCACCGAGGGCACCCTGGTCATGGGCGGCGATGGAGTGGCTTTCTACCCGGAGGCCGTCGTGAGCGACAACCGCTGGATCGTCGAAAGCTGGCC